>CAZXMG010000010.1:0-102911 GCA_964641275.1 uncultured Polyangiaceae bacterium | reverse complement strand
GACGCCGACGATGTTCTTGCCGATGTCGTGGACGTCGCCCTTCACGGTGGCCAGCACGATCTTGCCCTGCGTCTTGACCACCTCACCACGCGCGGCCATCTCGACCTTCTCTGCTTCCATGAAGGGCGTGAGGTACGCCACTGCCTTCTTCATCACGCGCGCAGACTTCACCACCTGTGGCAGGAACATCTTGCCGGCCCCGAACAGGTCGCCCACCACGCTCATGCCGGCCATCAGCGGCCCCTCGATCACGGCCAGCGGTCGGCCGAGCTCCCTGCGCGCCTCCTCGGTGTCGAGCTCGATGAAGGCGTCGATGCCTTTGACCAAGGCGTGGGAGAGCCGCGCCGCGACGCTGGCACGGCGCCACTCTTGCTCCACCTTCTCGGCGGCGTCCGCCGCAGCGCCCGTAGCTTGGGACTTGAGCCGCTCCCCGCGCTCGACCAGGCGCTCCGTCGCGTCCGGACGCCGATTGAGCAGCACGTCTTCGACCATTTCGCGCAGGCCCGGCTCGATTTCCTCGTACACCTCGAGCATGCCTGCGTTGACGATGCCCATGTCCAGGCCAGCCTGGATCGCGTGATACAGGAACGCCGAGTGCATCGCCTCGCGCACTTGATTGTTGCCGCGGAAGCTGAACGAGATGTTCGACACCCCACCGCTCACCTTGGCGAAGCGGAGCTCTCGCTTGACGAAGCGCGTCGCCTCGATGAAGTCGACCGCATAGTTGTTGTGCTCCTCCATCCCGGTGGCGACGGTGAGGATGTTGGGATCGAAGATGATGTCCTCTGGCGGGAACCCGACCTCGTCCACGAGGATGCGATAGGCGCGCGACATGATGCGCGCCTTGTCCTCGTAGCTGGCCGCCTGCCCGTGCTCGTCGAACGCCATGACCACCACTGCCGCGCCATAACGCCGAATGATCCGGGCTTGCTCCACGAAGCGCTCTTCGCCCTCCTTGAGCGAGATCGAGTTCACGATGCCCTTGCCTTGCAGGCATTTGAGCCCCGCCTCGATCACCTGCCACTTGGAGGAGTCGATCATGAAGGGCACCTTGGCCACCTCGGGCTCGCTACCGAGCAGCAAGAGGAAGCGCGTCATCGCGCTCGGGCCGTCGATCATGCCCTCGTCCATGCAGATGTCGATCACGTTCGCGCCATTCTCGACCTGCTGGCGCGCAATGGTCACGGCGTCCTCGTAGTTGCCCTCCTTGATGAGCTTGGCGAATTTGGGCGAGCCCGCCACGTTGGTCCGCTCGCCGATCATCATGAACACCCCCTCTTGCTGGGTGAACGGCTGGGACCCCGAGAGCCGCAAAGGCCGCGGGGCGTCCGGCTCCTCGGGCCCGGGCAGCGGGCGCGGGGCGGCGTGCTCGACCGCCTTGGCGATGGCGGCGATGTGCTCGGGCGTGTTGCCGCAGCAGCCGCCAGCGACGTTGAGCAGCCCGCCCTTGGCGAACTCCCCCAGGTAGCGCCCCATGTCCTCGGGCAACAGATCGAAGCCGGTGGCCGACAGCGGATTCGGCAGTCCTGCATTCGGGTAGCAGCTGATGGCCGCGGTCGCCCGCTCCGAGAGCTCCGCCAGGAACGGGTACATCAGATCGGGGCCGAGAGAGCAGTTCAGCCCGACGCTGAGCGGCCGCACGTGCTCGACGGCAGTCCACAACGCGGAGACCGTCTGCGCGGAGATCATCGTCTCGCCGCCGCGTCCCACCGCCGCCGAGATCATGACTGGCAGGCGCCGTCCGATACGCTCGAACACCTCTTGAACGGCGACGAGCGCGGCCTTGGCATTGAGCGAATCGAAGATGGTCTCCACCAAGATGAGGTCGCTGCCGCCCTCGATCAACGCCTCCACCTGCCTCGTGTAAGCTGCCTTGACCTGGTCGAACGTCACCACACGAAACCCGGCATCATCGGGGTCTGGTGAGTTGGAGAGAGACACCGTCAGCGGTCCCACGGCACCGGCCACGAAGCGAGGGCGGTTGGTGTGGTTGGCGACGCGATCGGCCCAGGTGCGGCATTGCCTGGCGGACTCCAGGTTGATCTCGTAGGCCAGCGCGTCCAAGAACGGGTCCTCGATCACCCCTTGGTAGAAGGCCGAGTCCTTGCGGCCGCCGCGCTCCCTGGGATCGTCGACGAAGAACTCGCTCTGACCAATGCTGGTGGCGCCGAAGGTGTTGGTCTCGATGATGTCGGCGCCGGCCTCCAGGAAGCGCCTGTGGATGTCGCCCACCATTTCTGGCTTCGTGAGGGAGAACAGATCACCGTTGTTGAGCAGGTCTTTGGAGGCGGTCTTGAAGCGCTCACCTCGGATGTCGCCCTCCTTCATGCCATAGGTGCGCAGGGTCGTGCCCATGGCACCGTCGATCACCAGGACGCGTTCACGAAGCAGCTTTTCGATGACGTGGAGGCTCATGTGCGCTCGACCTTCTCTCGATCCAGACGTGGCTTTTCGGCGGTCGCCAACACGACGCCGAAATGGGGCTTCTTGGGCTCGCGACACACGAGCTCGGCGCGGACGGCAACCAGCCCCGAGCGGCCGAGCATCGCGCGCAGCTTCTTGGGCGAGAGCCCGGGGTGGCGCTCACCGTAGGCCGCGGTCATGTGCGCGTGCTCGTGCTCATCGAGCGAGAGCGCCACCAGGCGGCCGCCCGGCTTGAGCACGCGCCCTGCCTCGCGCACGAGCGCCGCGGGCTCGCGGGCGTACACCAGCGTGTGGAACAGGAGGACGGTGTCGAAGCTGTCGTCTCCGAGATCCAGCGCCGCGCCGTCGCCGATTCGAACCGTGACGTGCGCGCTGCCGGCGAAGCGTTTGGCAGCCGCGTCGACCATGCGCGGGCTCGCGTCCACGCAGGTGAGCGAGCGGCACGCGGGCGCGAGCAGCTGCGCGGCTGCGCCGTCTCCGCAACCCAGATCGAGCACGTCACCGAGCTGCAGCAGCGCAGAGAGCCCCAACGCCAACGATTGCCAGGTGCGGCCTGGCGAATAATGCCGCTCCATCTCCCCGGCGAACGCCTCGGGCAGGCTCCCGCGCCGCTCGCGCTCCAGCTCGTTCAGGCGACGGAGGTCGGCCGCGATCAGCGGGTCGTGGGCCACCACCGCGCGCTCCAAGATCGTCGTCGCCAGCGGGTCGAGCTCGCCGCTGGCGAGCGCGTAAAAGGCGTGCGCGCCGTCGCGCCGATCGCGCACCAATCCCCCTTCGCGCAGCCTGGCCAGGTGGGTCGACACGCGCGACTGCGCGATCCCGGTGACCCGCACCAGATCACCCACGCTGAGCTCGCGCTCGCGCAGCAACGCGCACAACCGCAAGCGACTCTCGTCGCCGAGCAGCGCCAGGGTGGGGAGGGTCTGCGCGATCAATCCATCCGCCTATCGAGATAGGCGGATATGTCTCGTCGAGCGCTGGGCGTCAAGCCCCTGGGAACCGCAACGCGAGCACGTACTCCTCCCAGCGCGCCTTGAACGCGGACATGTCGGGCTCCCCCAGCGTCGCCTTGAGGGTCTGATAGCCCGTGGGATCCTTGGTGCGCGCGGCGCGAAACGCCTTGTAGAAGCCGATCAGCTTGCCCTGCTCCTGCATGAAATAGAACAGGTAGCGGGCTTGCGCGTAGTTGGTGCCGGGATCCTCGTCGTAGAACTCGTGCGCGGTCGTCTTGGTGAGGGCCTCGAAGCTCGGCACGCGACCGCGCTTGATCGCACGCTGCAAGCCCGAAAGGCGCCAGTTCGTGTCGCCCACGATGTGGCCGCCGCGGTCGCGGCTTTGCTCGAACAGGGAGCCCAACCCTTCGTTCAGCCAAGCAGGCGCGTCCGGGAAGTCCGCCTCGACGTAGGGGTGCACGATCTCGTGCACCAACGTGCCGCCGCCGGTGGCGATGTTCATGAACAGCCCCCCGTGTGTGGACGAGTAGAAGCCGTAGGGCGTGCCTGGCTCGGCGCCGGTCAGCGCACGCACGCCATGCTCGTAGCTCTTCTCGTCGTTCCACAAGAACACGTTCAGGATGCGGCTCGGGCGCTTCTCGAAGAAGTCGCGCTCGAGTCGCTCCCGCGCCCAGCTCACCGTCTCGGCGCGGCCCGCCAGCAGCGCGGGAGGGTCGTTGCCCACCACCACGAAGGGCTCCTCGATGCGAACGGCGAGGCCAGTGAGCCCTTTGTCGAGCAGCAGCTCCTTGAGCTTCATCACGTGCTGAGCGTAGTCAGCGGGGGTGAAGCTGCCCGCTGCGCGCGGCGGCTCCTTCAGCTCGAGCGGCGAGAGCGAGAGGCGAATCACGGTCCAGCGCCGCGGCTCGTACTTGAGGGGCCACAGCGCGAACAGCTTGGCGCGAGGCATGCGCCGGTACGCCCCGTCCTTCTCGGCGGGCTCGTGGTACACGACCGTGTCGCTGGGGGCGTCGTAGCCGAGCACGAGGCGAAAGTGCTCACTGGCCTGCGGGCGCTCGTCGTAGCGCATGCACACGATGCTCGGGACGCCTCGCACGAGGTCCGCGTGGAGCTCGGCGAAGGCGCCTGCGATCTCGCGATCCGACGACGCGACGTCGACGCCTCGCCAGACCGGCCCCGGCTGAAAGCCCAAGGCATGCAGCGCGGTCACGAGCTCCTTGGTGAAGACGCCGCGCCCTTCTGCCGGGCTGAGGCCCGACGCCGCGAACACTGCGTCCTGATCAATCTGCTTGCCCAGCCTCCGGGCAGCCATCTCGACGCAGGCTTCCCCGCAGAAGTCGGGCTTCTGATGCACGAAGGGGACTTGCTCGATCAGCACCGACGCGAGCTCACCTGCGTCCGCAGGGCTGCCATACGCGACGCCGCGCGCCCCCGTGTGCGGCGGACGTTTTCTTTCGGGGCGGTCACAACCGGCGAACACCGTCAGCGAGCCGCAGAGCCAAGCCCTTCTGTTCAACATCGCCATGGCATCGCCCTCACCGGATCGAGTGTGACATGATGCGCGGGGGATGGCTTCGACTCGGGGCGGCATCGATGCTTCACAGTTCCCTGCGCTCGCAGCGTACTTGGGGGCGCTGCCTCGAGGCCTCGCGTCGTACCCAGAGGCGCAAGCGTTGGGCATCCTGCTGAGGAGCTCGATCGCCGAGAGCTACTTCCACCCGAGCTGGAAGCAGCTGCCGGAGGAGCTGGTGAACGCGCTCAAGCGGCCGCCCCTGCCCACCACCTGGACGTCCACCGTGCTCACCGACGCGGTGTTCTGCGTCGTGGCCGATACGTTTCACCCGAACGAAGAGGCCGTGCTCAAGTGGAGCTACGAGCGCACGTTGCGGCTCGCCAACCTGCCCATGTACTCGACGCTGACTCGCCTGTCTGGGGTCAGGGCTTTCCTCAAGCTGGCGGCCCGGGTGCACGCGCTGTTCCAGCGCGGCACGGACCTGTTCCTGGACGTGAGCCCTGGCCAAGCCGACGTCGTTTTGCGACACGCGCCCCACCTGCACGGCCGCCTCAACCACCTCTCGAACGAGGGTGTCTTCCGCGCTGCACTGGAGTCGGCCGGAGCGCGCTCCGTGCGCGTCACGCTGGTCGCCTCCGAGCCCACCTACGCGCGCTACGACGCGACCTTCCAAGACGGCCCCTAGCGCCGCGAGCGTTCGAGCCATGCGCGTCCTCCCGCCTCCGCCACGAGAGACTCCTGCGCAGATCGCGCTGGCGGCAGCGAGCACCGGCGAGCGCGCTCCCGATCGTCGCCGGCTGCGTGGGGTCCTGGATCTATTGGGCCACCTGCAGGCGGGCCATCGCCGAGGCGGCAACGAGGGATTGCGGGGACTGACGGCCCGCCGCTAGAGCTTCTGGAGTGGCTCGAGAGAAGCCTCGTCGATCGGCTCGGCGCCGAGCTCCCGCAGCGCTTCGTTGATCTGCAGCACGTGGACGGTGAGCGGGAGCGGGATCTCCAGGCCGCTCGGGTGGCCGGCGCCGTCGTAGTGGGCCACCATCGGTGGCCGGATGGGGATCTGTCGCCCACTCTTGCCGCTCACTCCGTCCTTCAGATGCAGGAAGGCGGAGGTCGGCCGCCCTTTGCGGAACACGATCTCGATCCGCGGCTTCATGTCTTCACCTGAAAGTACTGCTTGTTGACGCTGCTCGGCGGAGTGAGCACGAGCGCGCCCCGACCATCCCAGTGGAACGTGTTGATCGGCCCCTTCACGGCCGTGGTGGAGACCAGGCGCCCGTCGCTCAAGCGATAGATCGCGATCTCGTGATTCGTGCCCTTGGCCTGCACTGTGATCAGCGCTTCCTCGAACACCAAGAACGGTGCAGGCACCACGCCGGCGGGCGTGCGCCACAGCACCTTGCCGCTCCCCGGGTCGAACGCCACGACGTAGCTCGAGCTCATGGTCGAGCCATGGGCGTGGTACGTCACCTGAGGAGAAACCACCGCGTAGACCACGCCATCGATCACTGTTTCGAAGCTGGTAGCGGTGGACACGCCTGGCCGCTTCGGCCCCACGAGCGGGAGCAGGTCCCAGATCTTGTCTACTTGCTCGTCCTTCACCACCACCACGTACCGATTGCCATAGAGCAGGTAGGTTTCGTCCTCATGGCTGAACGCGCCACGGATGCTCCCCGTGCCGTACCGCTGTGGATAGTGGTCCAGCCGCTTGCGCGAGTAGAGCGGCCTCGGGCCTTGGCCGAACTGCTTCTTGGGGGGATCCAACGCGGGGTCTTTGGCGGCTGTTACGCGGGTGGTGACGGGCTTCGGCTTGGGACCGTCGGCCCTCACGCGCGCGCTCGCCACCAGCTCCACCGGCACCGGTTGCTTCTCCGTCAAGTCGATGCCGCGTACACCGTCGGCGCGGGCGAGCAGGAAGTCGCCCGCCGCCCGCAGCACCTTGCTCGCTCCAGAGGTCTCCGGCAACTTGGCCTGCGCTGCCAACACCGCCTTCGCGTCTCGGTGATCCAGCGCGATGATGGCGTTCTCGAGGTGGCAGCGGGCGCTCGCGTCCATGGTAGCCGCGGCCGTGGCGTCTCCCGGGCTGAGCTTGCCCAGCTTCGCGGCGGGGCGAGCGGGTGCGTGGCCGAGCTGAAACGCCGCCAGCTTGCCCGGCCCCCAGGCGTAGACCTTACCCTCCTTGCCCACGACGTGGCTCGCCGGAAAGCTCAGCGGCTGGCTCGCCACGACCTGGCCGGTCGCGAGATCGACGACTTGCAACTTCGCGCTGTTGTCCTCGGCGAACGCCGTCACCAAGTGGCTGCCGGTGGCGTAGGAGGTCTGGCTGTTGCCGGTGTGGTCGTCGGTGATCCACGAGGTCTTGTCGGACTCCAGATCGATCGCCACCACGGCCGCGTTGGACTTGATCGCGCCACCGTCTCCGTCGAGCACGAGCTGCGCGATCAAGGAGCTGCCCACCACCGCGGCGAAGCGCACCTCGGGGAACAGCGAGTCAGGGCCCACCTGTTTGCCGGACAAGCTGTTCTGAAAGGCGGCGACCAGCTGGTCATCCAAACGCAGCGCCCGAACCCCCGCCCCCTCTTTGCCGATCACCAACGTGCTGGGTCCGTAGCGGGCGACCAGGAAGCCGTCCTGCGGGTAGCGCTCGAATAGCCCCTGGTCGCCGAGCTCGGAGGCGAACATGGCCGGGAGGTCCCCGCTATGTTGGACCGGCTCCTCGATGCCGACGCCACCCAGCCAGGTGAACCAGTCGACGACGTTCGAGCTCTCGGACAGCTTCTGCAGCGTGGGGGGCGGCGCCGCTTTGCCAGCCCCGGGGTTCTTGTGGGGGGGCGCGAGCGGCTCGGCACGCAGCGGACGAAGCGCAGCGAGGCGGCGCGCTGCCGCGAGCCTGCGTTCGGTGAGGTCGAAGCTGGCCGCCGCGTGGAGCGAGAACGCCACCACGTCGCTCGGGGTCGCCTCCAGCACCTTCTCGAGCACCTTCACTGCTTCCTCTTGCTTGCCGTCCGCGATCGCGGCCAGCGCCGTCATGCGAGTAGGCTCACCACTCCTCAGCTTTCGCGACTCCGGCTGGCAGGGCGCTGCTGGCGCGCTGGTCGATGCGCTTGGAACCGGCGCGACCGCACGACGTGCGCTGGGGCGGGGTGGCTCGTGCTTCACCGAAGCGCTGCCGCAACCGAGTGCGACGAGCAACGCGAGGGAGGGGCAATGCCTCATCCCACGATGGATGCCCGTTCCATGCCCGCGCGGGAAGGCGGGAAGGTGCACCCTCGCGCTGCGATCCGTTTTCCAGTTCGCTGGCCGTCTGCTACGAAGAGAAGCATGCGACCTGTCGTGGTCGGCTTGGTGCTGCTGGCGACCGCGTGCGCGGCGGGCACCGCGCCGCCTGCCGCACCTGCCCTGGTGCGCGCGCCACCGGACTGGTTGCCGCCCTACAACCCCAAGCAGCTCGCGCTGCTCGCGCCTTCCGACGAGCGCGTCACCGCTCCTGCCTCCCGCACCTACCCGGAGACGTCCCAGTTCCGCTACGCGCGGGATCGAGTGCTCGAAGATCCGCGTGATGCCATGCGCGTGACCAAGGTCGTCGCTGACGTGGTCTCCGAGTCCGATCACACCTACATGGTGGCGAGCGCTGGACCGGACGTGGCCAACACCGTCGCCCAGTACGGGCCCGTCCCTGCCCCAACGCCGGATCCTTGGCTCGTCACGGTCAAGGACCGCAGCGGACGCAAACATCTCGCCCCCGTGGCTGCGCCCGAGAGCGCGCGGAACGCGGTCCTCGAGGGCGACGCGGCGCTGCGCGCCAAGGACCCGCAGCAGGCGCTCGCGGCGTTCAAGCGCGCCGCGCAACAGGCCCCGGCGGCGCCGGCGCCCCAGCTGGGTCTGGCACGCGCGTTCGAACAACAGGGAGACGAAAGCGCCGCCGAAGGAGCCTACCGCGAGGCGCTTCGCCTCGACCCGACGCTGGCCACTGCGCACGAAGGGTTGGGCGCGCTGCTGCTCGATCGCGGCGACGTGCATGGCGCGCGCGTCAGCTTGGCCCACGCGCTCGCGTACCACCCCGTCCTGCCCCGCGCGCTCGCCCTGGCCAAGAGCGTGGGCAAACACGTGGAGCGCGTCCAGCCTTTCGCCATCTTCTTGGAGGTGGACGCCAGAGGTGTCGTGCGCATCGCGAGCGGCCCCAGTGCTGGAGCTCGGATGTACGCGGGGTGCCGCGCGATCATGCGCTACGAACCGGAGCTGCGCAGCACGCTGTTCGAGATCGCGCCGAACGAGCCCTACTTTCTCAGCGTGGCCGAAGAGATGTTCTGCCTCGAGTCCGCCATCGGGGCGTACCTCGCAGACCGCGCCGTAGCGCGAGAGGAGGGCCGCAAGGAGACGGCCGATCCGCAGTCAGCCGCGCTCTTGGGCTTGGCCCACAGTGAGGGCCTGCTCGGGTTCGTCATGTTCGAGATCCTGGGGCGGCATCGTCCCGAGCATGCGCGCACCGCGCCGATGTTCGTGCACCGCGCAGCCATGAGCTACGTGCAGCGGCATTTGCTCGGTTACGACCCTGGACCGGAGGACGCGGCGTACATGGCGGCCCTCGACCGATGAGTTTTTCGGGGCGCTGGCGCACGGGTGCATCTCTTTCGTTCTTGCTGTCGTTCGCGGCAGGTTCTGCTCACGCCAAAGATCCCGCCCTGGGCCTCGGGGGGGCGGCTCCGCTCTCGTGGCGTGGGTCCACCAGCTCCCCAGATCCGTTGCCCGCCGCCGCGGACAAGCTCTACCAACAGTGCGGCAAGGCCGAGGCAGGGCTCGCGGCGGTGGCGAGCCGCAACGCTGCGCGCATCTATCGCGGGGACAGCTCCTTCAGCTCGGACGAGCTTGCGTTCAACCTGCGCGCCGCTGGCACCCCCTATGTGTGGCCGCGCGCGTGGGTGATGCACGGGAAGGACCTCACCGACGCGTCCATCGAGCAGGAGCTCGGCAAGTTTCTCAGCAAGAGCAAGACACTGGGCATCCGTCGCTGCGGCGTGGCTCGCGCTCGCCGCGTCGATGGCACCACGATCGTGAGCTTGGTCACGGTCGACGTGCTCGCCGACATCGAGCGCCTGCCGACGCTGGCCCGCGTGGGGGAGTGGATCTCGCTGAGAGCCAGCATGAACGCCCCTGCGACCGACACCAAAGTCGTGCTGCTCGGGCCGCGCGGCAAGCCGCGCACAGTGCTCGCGTCTCTCTCGGGCAACGAGATCCGTGCGACGTTCTCGGTGGACCAGCCAGGAGAGTGGCTGATCCAGGTGCTCGCCACCTCCACCAACGGCCCGCGACCCGTGGTGGAAGCAGTGGTCTTCGCGGGCGCGGCTCCGCCCGTGAAGTACGAGGAATCTGCAGCGCCTGGCGAGGAGGCCGCCAAGGACCAGAAGAGTGAGCTCGACGCGGTTCGGGCCATGCTCAATGCGGCGCGCGCTAGTGAGGCGCTCAAGCCGCTCGCGAGCGATGCCGCGCTCGACAAGCTCGCGCGCGCGCACAGCGAACAGATGCGCGATGTTCGCACCGTCGGCCACGACGTCGGCGGAGGCGATCTTGGAGAGCGCTTGGCCAACGCATCGCTCACCTTGCGCGCCCAAGGGGAGAACGTCGCAGGCGCCGGCAGCCTGGTCCGCGCGCACCGCGCGCTGTGGCTCAGCCCTTCCCACCGCACCAACATCCTGGACGGCCGCTTCACCAAAGTGGGAATCGGCGTCGCCAAGGGCGACGATGGGCGAGTGTTCGTCACCCAAATCTTCGCGGACTGACGGGTGTCCCCACCACCGCGCCCCATGGTCGGCAGGGTTGCGCAGCGCGGCGGACGTCGCGGTCCGAGCACGGAAGCCATGACATGGCTGTGCAGAAAGTAGCGAACGGTTGGACACACCCGCCAGGTGGGAGATCCACCTCCTGCGGACTTTCGGCCGAGATCGTGGGCCAGCTTCTTGGCGCGGCGGATGCAACGGCTTGGGTTCATGCAGCCCCGCATCGACCGCCGAGCCCACCGACGCGCCGCGATGGATCGCCCGGTCTTGCTGGAGACCTCTCAGCGCACCATGACGGTTCGCAGCGTGGACGTCTCCGGCGGCGGCATCGCCCTGAAGGCGGAGAGCACGGCCGCGCCGCTCGGGCTCGGCGACCAGGTCGAGGTCTACTTCGAGCTGCCGATCAGGTACCCGATCGAGGCCAAGGCTGAGGTCGTCCGCCACGATGGCGACTTAGTGGTCTTGCGCTTCGTCGGGCTCCCTCGCGAAGCGGAGCTGGCAGTGCGCTCGTTCTGTCGCATCAGCGGTCTGTCGCCCGCGGTGACGCCGCTGCCGGACAGCCCGCGCTTGGCCGCTCGCTGACAGGTCACGCCGGCAGGAAGAACCGATCGCGGTAGAAGCGCAGCTCCTCGATCGACTCGCGGATGTCCTCGAGCGCTCGGTGGCGCTCTTTCTTCTTGGGCGCCGCACCCGCAGCCGGGTACCAGCGCCGCGCGAGCTCTTTGATCGTGGACACGTCCACCAAGCGATAGTGCAGGTGGCGCGTGACCTCGGGCATGTAGCGCTCGAGGAATTGCTTGTCCTTCCACACCGAGTTGCCGCACAGCGGCGCGCTACCTGGCGCACAGTGTTGCTGCAGGAACTCCAAGGTCACCTGGGCGGCTTGCTCCAACGTGGTCGTGGACCGCCGGATGCGTTCGGTGAGCCCGCTCTTCGCGTGCATTTCGACGACCACGGGAGCCATGCGCGCCAGGTCCTCCTCGGGCACCGAGATCACAAGCTCGGGGCCTTCTGCCACGATCGAGAGTTGCCCGTCGGTGAGGAGCGTCGCGATCTCGACGATGCGGCAAGTCTCGGGATCCAGCCCGGTCATCTCCAGGTCGACCCACACCAACAGATCGTTGCGCAAGCTCATTCCAGCACCGTAATCGACTTGGAGAAGTAGTTGACCACCGCCGCGCGGCTGCCGTCTTTCGCCACGCCGACCGAGATGGCGCCGGTGCCGGTGGGCAGGGTGGACAGCACCGCCGGAGGGCTGCCACCGATCACGACCACGCCCTGCCCCCGCGGCGGCTCCTCTCGGCCGCCCAACGTCACGAACAGTGTCGTGCGATCGCTCGACTGTCGCGCGTTGCGCGGCTCGCCGCTGAGCATCAGCGTGGAGACGTTGATGCGGTCTCCGGTCGACGCGAAGTCCACGACGGAGGCCGTCTTGGCCGTGGCGTTGAGCGTGACGCCGAAGCGGTCCCCCGCCATCACGAAGCCCGCGATCGGTCCCTGACCCACCTCGGCGGTGCGCACCTTGGTCTGCTCGCCCAGACTCACGAGTGACACCGAGTTCGAGGCGTGGTCCGGAAAGAATACCGAGGAGCGATCACCCGTGACCGCACCCGGGCGGGGATCGTGGCCCACGGAGACGCTGCGCCGCGTCGCTCCGAACGGCGTCTCGGCCGGATCGAACAGGTCGAACCAAGCGCCGGCGGGGCGCCCCGCGTGCGTGAGCGTGCCCAGCGCCGCGAGGTGCGGCCGCCCCTCGGAGGCCAACAAGAACAGCTGGCCCGAAGCTTGGGGCAGTGTGATGTCTGCCACCAATGCTCCGCTCGGCAGCGCGAAGCGACTCACGCGGTGGCCCGTCGTCGTGCCCACCACCACCGTGCCGTCGGCCATCTCCAGCACGTCGAGTGGGCCGGGACCGGTCGAGAGCAGCGCTGGGTCACGGTCCCATTTGAGCACATCGAGCACCGGCACCTTGGTCGCGCGGGCGTCCATGCTCACCACTGCGACATAACGATCGAGCAGCGGAACCAGTCGGTGGCCCAGCACCGGCACGCTGGCCTTGTGCACCATTTCGCCGTTCTCGACCAAGTACTCGCGCACCGTTGCATCGTCGGCGCTCACATAGAGGCTCTTGCCCGAGGGCGAGAACGCCACGTCGAGCGGGTGCACGTCCCCCATCTTGATCTCGCGCGTCGCGAACTTGCGAGTCGGCGATAGCGGGGGAGGCGCGACGCTGCTCGGCGCTTCAGGCCCCACGGCCGCAGGCGCCGGCTCGGCCGGGGACGCGCTGTCACCGGCCAGTGTGGTCAGCGGCGGCGCCTCACCGACCTGCGACTTCTGGGTGGTGGCGATCACCGAGAACACGCTGACCACGGCCCAGACCATGATCAATGCGGCGCGCGGGGCGCGCGGGCGATCGGGTTGCCAGGCCTTGCAGTGTTTGCACTTGCGAGCGCCCTCCAGGATCGGCTGCCGGCAGCTCTGGCACGGCACGCGGGCCTCCGAGGCACGCGCAGCGCTGACGCTCACCGGACCACCCAAGCGACCTTGCTGCTGTCGCTGAGGGCGAGCACGCTGTTGCCCGACGGAGACAGGCGCACGCGGCTGGGCGGCTCGGTGAGCGGCACCAGCTCCACCTCGTAGTTGTCCAAGCTGAGCAGCCCCACCGCGCCATCGCTCTGGCCAGGCAGCGCTACGACCACCTGCTCGCCGTCGGGCGTCACCACCATGTCGCTCACGCGCGCGTTGAACGGGATGTGACGGAGCAGCTCTTGCGTGGCCAGATCGAACACCTGCACGGCCCGCCCGCGGTTGCAGCGCAGCACGGCGCGCCGCCCTTTGCGGACGACCGTGATCTGCTCCGGCTGATCGCAGGTGTCGATGGGCTTGCCCGTGCGGACGGCGCCGGAGGGCAAGAGCGCGAGCGGCATCAATTTCTTGGCCTGACGCAGCGCCACCAAGCTCGACTTGCCGTCCGGAGACATCGCCACCGACACAGGGTTGCCCAACAGCGCCGCGCGCACGCGATCCTGCTCGCTGGCCAGGCGGCTCGCGTTGAACGCGTAGATCGCTCCGCCCTGCGGCTCGGGCAAGCCCGGCACGGGGATAGCCCCCGTCGTGGTCAAGGCCCTGCGACCGGCGTCGTCCATGCCGCTCGGACCGATCGCGTCGTCGCCGAAGCTGATGCGGTCGAGCTCGGCGTGGATCTCGGTGGAGATCACGGCCACCGCGTGAAGGCCCGGCAACGAAACCAGCAAGCGTCGATCATTGGCGCCCAGCGTGACGTCGCTGATGATGCCGCCCAGCTCCAGCGTCTTCTTCAGGCGCATCGAGTCGGGATCCAACACGGCGATGTGCTGCGGCCCGATCGCGTACAGCGCCTCGCCCACGCGCAGGAGCTTCCGCGTGTGGGACGCCGCGGTGATGAGCCCCACGGACTGCCCGGTGCGAGCGAGCCGGACCTCGGTGCCCGAGAGCAGGCCCACCGCGAAACGTTGGTCGTCCACCAGCACCGCATCGGCGACGTCCGCCGGCAGCTCGAACGGGCCGGCGATGCCGGGCCGCGCCGCGACGTGGCCCACGCCGTTGGGCTTCTGCCACACGCACTCGTCCACCTGGCACGCCTCACCGCTCCAGCACTCTTCGCGGCAGGTCGCGCTCGGCGGCGCACCCATGGGTTGGGCCTGCTCGACGGCTTGGAAGCGGTTCGGCGCCAAGTAGCGCAAGGTGATTCCCCCGAAGATCAACGCGGCGATCGAGCCGAACGTGAGCAACGGTCGCCAGTGGATGCGAAACCACGAAGCCCCCTCGGGATCGTCTGCGATCGAGCCGCGCATCGAGGCCACCGAGGCCGTGATCACCGGCTCATCGCACTCGGGGCAGACCTCGAGGCTGTCTCCGATCAACTCGCGACAAACGGGGCAGCGCATCAGCTTCAGATCGGGCGCCGAGGCAGCGGGCGTCGCGCGTGCGCCATCGGACAGCGTGCGGTCGAACAGCTTGCGCGCGGCGATCCAGTCGTCGGTGCCGAGCGGTGCCACCAGCGCGTTGCGATAGCGGCCGCCCTCGAAGCCGTCCCGGACCACCTTGCCGGGCAGCGGGCCGAAGGACTGCCCGTGCTCGGCGAGCGCGAAGCGCACGGTGTCGAGCACCTCGCCGGGCGCCAACAACAGGTCCGGAGAAGGCGAACGAGCCTCCACGTCTGCCGGCTTCGGTGGCGGGTGCAGCGGCGGGGCCGGCAGCGCCAAGGCAGCCCATGCGTGCGCAGGGAGCCATAGCGGTGCTGCTCCCGAGCGAGTCGGTGTCGTGGCGCTGTACCGCTCCGCCGCGATCGCGTCGCGAAGCTCGTCGTCGGACATAGGGCCCACGACCTGCCCCGGAGCCAGCTGCACGAAGAACCTCAGCAACGTCACCGAGGAGGGGACTAACAACGGTGGTGCGCCGCGTCGACCCTGTCTTCTTGTGCAGGAAGCGCGCGCAAATCAGCCCGATTCGATTGTGCTTGTGCACCGCGGGCACGTTGGCTAGAGAGGCGCTGCCTACATCGTCACCCAATGTCTGCCAGTGTCGGTAGGTGCCCGGAGGTTCCCATGCTTCGCTCGTTGCTCCTCAGCACTCTGCTCGCCGCCTCTTGCCTGTTGGGTTGTGCCCCCGACAGCGGCCTCGAAGAAAGGGACGAAGCGGCCGAAGACAGCGAGGCGGCGCTGTCGCTCCCGCTGACCGTGCTCGACGTGCGCAAGAGCCCTGCCCCGAACGGCCTCACCGTGATCACCAAGAAGGCAGAGTTCGTGGAGTTCTTCGGCTCGCAGCCACCGGCCGGGCTCAACTTCAACAAGAGCTGGGTGTTGCACTACTCGATGGGCATCGCGAACACCGGCGGCTACGCCGCTGGGATCAGCCAGGTCGAGCGCATCGGCAGCGGCCAAGGCGCGCGGCTCGTGGTCCACACCACCGACACGAGCCCCGGACCCAACTGCATCGTCACCATGGCGCTGACCAACCCCCAGGTCGCCGTGGTCATCCCCAAGCAGAAGAAGAGCATCCAGGTCGAGCAGAGCAACGAAGCCCTCGTCACCGACTGCGGCACGGTGCAGAACTGGTGCGCCGCGGCGCTGTGCGGGCCGGGCCAGGTGTGCGACGAGTTCCAGGACGCCTGCGTCGAGGAGCCCTTCTGTCCCAAGGTGAAGTGCGCCAACGGCTACGTCTGCGACGAGGACGTCGACGCGTGTGTGGGCCGCCCTTGCGACCCCGACGACTCGAACAGCTGCCCCGCCGGCTTCAGCTGCGACAACCAGATCGCATGCATCACCACCCCCTGCCCGACGGACTACCGTTGCGAGCCGGCTCCCGCGGTCTCCTGCGACGACATCGGTTGGGTCGGCATCTGCCAAGGACCAGAGCTCAAGTACTGCAACGGCGACGAGCTGGTGGTGCAGAACTGCGCCCCGGGCCAATGCGACTTCGTCGAGGCCTCGGAGTACTACGACTGCGTGCCTTGACGCGTCCTCGCCGCGAACGCGTTTGCAGCCGCGGCGTTCCGAACTAAGGTGACAAGCGATGCGAGTCGTCGCCAGCCTGCTCGGACTCTTGCTCCTGGTCGTTGGGTGTGGCGTGGGCCTGAGCGGCCGCCCCACGCCCAGCTCCGAGAGCGCTGACAAGCCCACGTCCCAGTTCGAGTCCGTCGCTCTCACCAAGGAGCCCCCGAGGCAGCTGCCCGGCGTCGACACCTCGGCGCTGGACGGCGAGCGCAAGCAGATCTTCTGGGATCTCTCCTCGCGGCTGTACGCGCCCTGCACCGAGCACGCGGTCACGCTGGTGCAGTGCATCGAGGAGTCGCGCCCGTGCGGAGGCTGTTTGCCCATGGCCAACGTGCTCTCGGACCTGGTGAAGCGCGGCACCGCGCGTGCCAACGCCGCCGCCGCCGTCACCGGGCGCTTCGGGCCCGAGGGCGTGAAGACCATCCCGCTGCGCGGCTCTCCGACCAAGGGCCCCGCGAACGCGCCCGTCACGATCGTCGTCTTCAGCGACTTCGAGTGCCCGGCTTGCGCCGCCGCCGTCCCGCTGCTCAGCGAGGTCGCCGCCAAGCACCCGAAGGACGTGCGACTGGTCCACAAGTACTTTCCTCTGCCCAAACATCTGCGCGCCCGCTACGCCGCCAAGGCGGCTTACGCGGCGCAGAAGCAAGGCAAGTACTGGGAGATGGAGAAGCTCATCTTCGAGAATCAAACGGCCCTGTCGGACGAAGATCTGGAGAAGTACGCGCAGAAGGTCGGCCTCGACATGGTGCGCTACCGCGCCGACAAGGACAGCAAAGAGGCGGAGGAGGTCATCGAGCAGGACATCCAGGACGGCGACGCCGCCGAGCTGCGCCACACGCCCTTCGTCCTCATCAATGGTCGCCTGTTCGACCCCAAGTACTTTCGCTACGACACCGACCTCGAGCCCTGGATCGTGATGGAGAAGGGCCTCGTCGGCGCCAAGTAGCGCCGGCGCCCGCCGTCACAGCCAAGGCAGCCCGCCGGTCGCGGCCTTGCGCACGTCGATCGCCACCACCTCGAAGCCCTTGTGGCCCTCGAGCTTGCGCAAGAGCACCAGGCTGTCTCCCAGCCAGCGAGCCCCCTCGAAGCCAAAGAACCAGCCATGCTGTTCACCCAGCGTGGTGCCCTTGCCGGTGATGAGGTCGACCACGGCGACCGCCCCGCGCTGCATCGGCAGCGCCATCATGCCCGAGGGGCTGATGACGCTCGAGCCAATGGCGCGGTCGATCTGGTGAGTGTGCAGGATCGACCCGTCGGCCAGCAGCAGCCAAGTGACCTCGACCACCTGTTTGCCCGGCTCCCCCTTGACGCCCGCAATGGCGCCGGTGCGCCCCTCCGGGTCCTGGACGAAGCTGAGGTCGGAGAGCCCCTTCACGCACGCGAGCGGCTTCGGCGGCACCGGCGCGAGCTTCGCCTTGTACAAGCAGCGCTCCGGCCCGCGCGACCCAATGGCGTACAGCGACTCGCCATCCTGAGACCAGGTCGGGGGCGTGGCCCGCTGGATGCCGGGAACGCGGCGCGGCTTGTCGTCGCCCAGCTTGGACACGAACAGGCCATAGTCACAAGGCGAGCTCTGGCAGCCCACGAACGCGAACGCCTCGCCGTCGGGCGCAAACACCGGGGAGTAGCTGGCTGCCAAGCCCAGATCGACCCGTTTGCTGGCGGCGCTCGAGCTCTTGGCGAACAGCCAATCACCCTGCGAGCCGTCCGGCGGGAGCGCGCCGAACAGGTAGCGGTCGCGCTTGTTGGTCACGGCGAAGGTCGGCGACGGCAGCGCCGAGCGCAGGTGCCACGGTCCGAGCCCGCGGAGCAGCTGCGCGAAGCGCGCCGCGTCCACCTCGAACGAGTCGGTCAGCGGTGAGAAGCCGCGCGCCTTGAGCGCCTGCTCGGCCCGGTCCTTGGTGGCCTCCCAGCGCTCCACGCGCTGGCCACGCGCGAGATCCACCGTGTCCAGGATCAGCCGGGCTGGGTCGTGCGCCTCGAGCCGCAGCAGCGCGCGCGGAGCGGCCGATTCCACGCCCAGCAAGGTCACGCTGCCGAACCAGTCGTCCCGATACAGCACTCGGATCGGCGCCGCCGACGGCGCGCCAGGCGTTTTTTCCGAGGGCGGCGCGACGCCCGCGGTCGGCGGCGCACCAACGTGGCCGACGCCACCCCACGCGGGCTCCCCGTCCCCTGGAGCGGGATCACACGCGGTGAGCCACGAAAGCAGCGCGCTCGCGAGGAGCATCGAACAAAGGGACTTCACCGCGTCCGTTCCATCGAAGCGGACGAAGGCCTCTCGGGTCAAGCTCCTCTTGCCGCCCGAGCCGTGCTCGACGAGCTTGGGCCACATGAGAGTCGAGCCCGCGCCCCACAAGAGCGCCGAAGCCGCCCGCACAGAGATGACCGAGTACGTTCTGCCGACCCACACCAACGCGCTCGGCGGTGTGTTCGGCGGGCAGATCTTGGCCTGGATGGATCTGTGCGCCGCCATCTGCGCGCAGCGCTTCACCGGCTCGGTGTGTGTCACCGCGGGCATCGATGATCTCTCGTTCGAGCAGCCGATCCAGGTTGGTCAGGTGGTGCGTCTGTCCGCGAACGTCACCGCCGCCTTCAGCTCGAGCGTGGAGATCCTGGTGGCGGTGCGTGGCGAGGAGCCGATCTCTGGGCGCACCTGGCCGTGCGTCTCCGGCTACCTCACCTTCGTGGCGATCAAAGAAGGTGTGCCACAACGCGTGCCGCAGCTCCTGGTGGAGTCGGTGGCCGCCCAGGCCGAGCTCGAAGCCGCGCACGAGCGCAGGCGAGCCCGGCTGGCACGGCGCCAGCGCTGACCCGCGTGCCGGATCGCTGCTCGCTGTGATACTCCCAGACTCCTGGTGATCGATCTGCGCGCGCTCAACCTGGGCTTCCGGCAACGGTTCCTGAACCACGAGGAGCTCACGCGCCAGCTCGAGAGCTGGGCGGCCGCCTGCCCAGAGGTGACGCGCCTCTCGAGCTTGACCAAGAGCGAGGAGGGCCGCGACGTGTGGCTGCTCACCATCGGGCGCGACCCGGATCGCGTGCGTCCCGCCGCGTGGCTCGATGGCAACATCCACGCCAGCGAGCTCGCCGGATCGAGCGTGTGCCTGGGCGTGATCGAGGACCTGTTGTGTGCCCACGCGGGCGAGCCGCTGCGCGATCTGCCCGAGCACGTGCGGCAGCTGCTGCTCTCGGACGTGCTGGTGTACGTGCTGCCGCGCATGTGCCCCGACGGCGCGGAGCGCGTGCTCGCGCGGCATCACTTCCTGCGCTCCAACCCGCGCGACCACCGCGTGGGCAACCACGGCCCCTACTGGCGTCACGAGGACGTCGACGGCGACGGACTCTCTTTGCTGATGCGGGTCAAGGATCCGACCGGCGACTTCGTCGAGGCGGCAGACCTACCGGGTCTGATGCTGCCGCGCCGGATCGAGGACGAGGGCCCCTTCTTCCGCCTGTACCCAGAGGGTTTCATCGAGCGTTTCGACGGCTTCACGATTCCGAAGCCCTATTTCCTGTCGGACAGCGAGACCGACATGAACCGCAACTTTCCCTCGGATTGGCGCGCCGAGCCCGAGCAGCCTGGCGCCGGCGCGTTCGCCGCGAGCGAGCCGGAGTCGCGCGCCGTCAGCGAGTTCGCCGTGCGGCACCCCAACATCTTTGCCTGGCTGTGCATGCACACCTTCGGCGGCGTCTACATTCGCCCGCTGAACGACAAGCCAGACACCAAGATGGACCCGCTCGACGCGGCGGTGTTCCGCTTGATCGACGAGTGGGGACAGGCGATCGCGGGGTACCCCACCGTCAGCGGCTTTCACGAGTTCACCTACGAGCCGGAGAAGCCACTCCACGGAGAGCTGGCCAACTTTGCCTACGTCGAGCGCGGCGCCATAGGCTTCGTGTGCGAGATTTGGGATTTTTGGAAGCAAGTGGGCTTCGAGGTCAAGCGGCCCTTCATCAAGAACTACGAGGATCGCAATGGTCGCGACGACGTCCGCAAGATCGCCGAGTGGGATCGCGCCCACAACGCGGGCCGCATCGTGGGAAGCTTCAAGCCCTGCTCGCACCCGCAGCTCGGTGAGGTCGAGGTCGGCGGCTATGACCCGCTGATCGGCATCTGGAACCCGCCCTACGAGCAGCTGCCGCGCGTGTGCGAGGAGCAGTCGTCCTTCTTTCTGCGCCTCGCGGCGCTGGCCCCTCGGCTGACGATCGCTGCGCTCAGCAGCGAGCAGCTCGCGCCCGGCCTGGTGCGCGTCAGCGCGATCGTCGAAAACCGTGGCTTCTTGCCGACCTACTTCCTCGGATCGGCCAAGCAGCGCTCCTTCAGCGACCCAGTGCGTCTGCGCCTCGAGGTCGGCCCCGGGCTGGAGCTGGTCTCCGAGCTGCGCGAGCACGATCTCGGGCACCTCATGGGTTGGGGCGGCAACGACCGCTCCACCTCACCCGCGCTCGCGCGCTCCACCACCGAGCACTCTCGCAGGCGCGTCTCGTGGGTCGTCCGCGGCAGCGGCCAGGTCACCGTCACCGCCAGCTCCACCCGCGTCGGTGAGGTCAAGCGCACGCTGGACCTATCGGGCGGCTGACGCGCGTGGCTCAGGCCAGCGCGGCTTGGATGCGCGGCAAGAACGAGCGCGCCAGCTCGTCGAGCCGCGTGTTCTTCATCGGGTGGAAGTCACGCTGGACGTACTCGCGCAGGCCCCGCCCGAACACGCGTTCGCCGAACGGTTGCCGGTCCTTGAGCACGCGCCCCTCACGTCGCACCGTCCGCAGCGCGTCGGGCTCCTGCGAGAGCAGGTAGAGCGTGGCGGCGATCCAGAAGCCGCCCAACGTGAGGGTGGCGACGCCGAGCCCCGCCATGCGCATGGAGTAGCGCCCGTCCACGCGCTGGAACACGTCGAAGGCGACGGCGCGGTGCTCGATCTCCTCGCACGCGTGCCAGACGAGCAGCTCCTTGAGCGCGGGGTGAATGGGCTCGTTCGCCATCTCACTCAAGAAGTTCTCGGCCATCACGGCGGTGAAGTGCTCGCACGCCGCGGTCGCCGCGAGCCGCAGCGGAGGTGGCGCCACGCGCTCGATCACTTGGTAGGCCAACGCCTCGTAGGCTCGGAGGTAGGGCGCGATCCTGTAGCCTTGGCGCTCCAGCAGGGCGAACACGTCCTCGTGTGCGCGGGCGTGATGCCCCTCTTGGCCCGCGAAGCCACGAACGGCGTCGACCAGCGCCGGATCGTCTTGGATCGCCTTCAGGTAGTGACGCACGCTGCGCACGAAGAAGCGCTCGCCCGCGGGGAACAGCAGGTTCACGCCGTTGGCGAGGTGGGTAGCGAGCACGCTGCCGCCGAGCCAGTGTTTGGGCACGTCGCCCAAGAGCTGCTTGGTCGAGAAGGCACGCACCTGGATGCTCGGCGCGCGACCTGCGTTGCTCTCGCCCTGCGGGGCACCCTGCTCATGAAGCTCCATCGCCACCTCCACTCGAGCCCTGATGTTGGCACTTGTTGACCGATAGTCAATAGCCTACTCTCTTCCGACTTGGCATCGCCACGCAAAGCCTCCGCGCCGAAGCGGCCGGTCCGCGAGCGACTCGCGGTCGAGGAGCGCCGAGAGCAGCTGCGCGAGGCTGGCCGCGCGCTGTTCCTGGAGCGGCCCTACGATCAGGTCTCGATGGACGACGTCGCCGCCCGCGCGGGCGTGTCCAAGGCGCTGGTGTTCCACTACTTCTCCACCAAACGAGACCTCTACGTCGAGCTCGTGAAGGAGGCCGCGGGGGAGTTCTTGGAGGCGACCGACGTCCCTCCGGGCACGCCGCCGCTCGAGCGGCTCACCACCGGCCTCGGACGTTACCTCGACTACGTCGAGCAACACTCCACCGGGTATCTGGCCCTGCTGCGCAGCGGCATCGGCGTGGATCCGATGCTGTTCGGCGTGGTCGAAGGCGTGCGCCAGACGCTTGCACAACGCATGCTCGACAACCTTCCGCTCGACGTACCGGCACACGGCCACGTCATCGTGCGGGGCTACATCGGCTTCGTCGAGTCCTCCAGCCTGGAGTGGCTCAGCCAGCGCAACATGTCGCGCGAAGAGCTGCTGGCGCTGTGGGTGCGCGTGCTGCTCGCCAGCTTTCGCCCATGAGCCGCGCCACCTGCCCCGTCTGCGGCACCGAGAGCTCTGCCGAACATCCGCGCTGCATGGGCTGCGGTGCGGCGATGGCCGGCGCCCAAACGCTGGGGCGCCACGACGTGGCGTCACACGACGCGCAAGCTTCGACTCCCGAGCTCGCGCCCGGCTCGCGACTGGGCCCGTACTGGATCGAGGCCACGCTCGGGCGCGGCAGCAGCGGTGTCGTGCTGCGAGCTCGCCATGCGACCACCGGGCAGCTCGTGGCGATCAAGCGCTTGCGACCAGAGCTCGCGCTCGGGCCGGCTCGACAGCGCGTGCTGCGGGAGGCCAAGCTGCTCAGCGCAGTGGACCATCCGCACGTCGCGCGGCTGCTCGACGTCGTCGAGGAGCCGACCGCGCCTGCGCTGGTGATGGAGCTGTGTGCGGGGCGGAGCCTGACCGAGCGTCTCGTCCGGGGCCCGCTCGCAGCCGCGTCGGTGGCCAAACTGCTCGAACAGCTGGCGTCCGCATTGGACACGCTGGCATCGCTCGGCGTGGTCCACCGAGACGTCACGCCGAACAACCTGCTCGTGGACGACGACGATCAGCTGAAGCTCACGGACTTCGGCTTGGCGCGCACGCTGGAGGCGCGCCCCGGATCCTTGGTCACCGAAGCAGGCATCGTGCTCGGCACCCCCGCCTATGGTGCGCCCGAGGTCGTGTGCGGAGACCCCGCCACGCCTGCATCGGATCGCTGGTCGGTGGGCGTCATCCTGTACGAAATGGTCACCGGCAAGCGACTCTTCGCGCGCGGATCCCGAGTCGCGACGGCCACCGCGATCTTGAACCACGACCCCGCCACCCTGGCCCTGGACGGCTGCTTCGCCGCCACCATTCGAACGCTGACGGCGCAGAGCCCCGCCGAGCGCGGTCGCAGCCTGCGCGAAACGATCGCGGGATCGCTACCATGAGCTGGGTGCAGCCACGCACCGCCACGGCTTGTCGAGCGCCCGCGCCAGCTCGACCGTGAACGAGAGCGCCGGCAAGTAGGCCTGCTCGTCGCCGAGCGCGGCGTCGACCTCCAGCAGGCGAAGCGGCGCGTGCCCTTTGCACAACAGCTCGACCACGAAGCTGCGGCGTCCCCGGCACCGCTCGAGCAGCACCACTTGGTGCACCTCCGCAAACGGGATCGCGTTCGCTCGCTCGTCGTCTCGAATGGTGAGCTCTCGTGTGCGCCAATCGAACAATCTTTCGCAGCGCCCAAACCGCGTCCACCACAGTGACAGCGACGCCAGGAGGCCGCACGCGACCGAGCCCGCGGTCAATACGCCGAACACGTGGAGCAAGGTCGATCGCCCGTCAGGCGCCCGCAACGCAATCGACCCCTGAGCGAGCGCAATGGGGGCCGTGACCGTCAGCAACGTCGCGACACTGACCAACGCCGCGATCAGCTGGGCCTGCAGCACCCGCAGCGGCCGAAGGCGCGGGGTTGCCTTCACTTCGACGATGCGCCCAGGCTCGAAGCGCTCGATCGAAAACCGCCCCCCGGCCCATCGGCCGGGCTCGAACGGGCCGAGCTCCCTCGGCGGCGGCCGAAATCCCGCTGGGGGCCGGGGGTTGTCGTAGGAGGGCAGCTGATCGATCGCCGGGATCGGCAGTACGCGCGGCTCGACTGCCAGGCCGCGGAAGGGGTGCGAGCCACCGGTCTCGGCGGGTGCCGCGAAACAATCCAGCGTCACCCCCAGCAAGGCATAGCGATCGGCCAGGTAGCTCTGGAGCCCGAGCGCGCGGGCGAGGCGCAAACACAGGTCCACGGCCTCGGCCTCGTCATCCACGTCGCGCACGGAGAACGAGATCTCGATCCGCTCGTCCTCGGCGCCGGAAAGCACCAGCGCGAGCAAACACGGCCCCCCGGCTTGCTGCTCGATCAGCGCACGCAACGGGCGTTCGCTGCTGAGCGCCACTTCGACGACGCGCCCCGACAGGAGCGTGAGCACGCAGCTGCCTCGCGTGCCCACCAGGCGCGTGATGGTCGTGCGCAGCGCGCTCTCGTCGCCGCTGCGCCGCGCGACGGCGCGTGCCGCCTCTCTCACCCACCACCACGCCGCGAGCCAAGCACCCATGACGTACAGCACGAAGACCAGCACCAGCCCCACGAGCGCGAGCGCCGCGGCCAAGAGCAGCAGGGCCCCACACACCAGCAGCAACGCGACCACGCCGGCGGACTCCACGCGCTCGCGCAGCGTGGCTCGCCGGAGCTTCACCCCCTGGAGCAGACCTCGAGCCCCAGCGGCGAGCTCGGCCCCGAGCCCACGGCACGCCTCAGAGAGCTTCGCCAGCCGCGAGCCCGACGCTTGCCCCTGCAGCACCAGCCGCTGGCCCGGGAGGTGCTCCACGATGTCGAGCAAGGCCACGCTCATGTGCGGAGCTCAGAAATCCAAGTCGGGCTCTGCGTAAGGATCGCTCGAGCCCACGGGGCGCGCCCGGCGTGGCCTGACCGACGCAGCCGCCGCGGCGGAGCCCGTGGGAGCTCCCGAGGCGAGCTGGGACGATGCCGAGGGTGTGGCGGCGGCCGTGGCGGTGGCAGATGGTCGAGGCGGAGTGCCGCGCGGGGGCGGAGCGTCCGGCAGCCGCGCCGGAGCCACCCCGTCGACCACGGCCTGGTCGTGGGAGCTGTCGAAGCTGAAGAAGGCGAGCGCCACCAGCACGAACCCCAGCACGCCCACGAGCGCGACTGGACGCAGCCTTGGCTTCGCGCTCGGGCTGGAGTCAGACGAGAAAGCCGCCTGGGTCGAGGTGCGCTCCGAGCTCACCGGCTCGCCGGCCAGCTCGCCTCGCCGTTTCGGCGGAGGGATGTCCGGCAGCGGCTGGGCCGTTGCCTGGGCGAAGGTACGAGCCACCTCGGCCAGGCCCTGGGGACGTTCCTCACGGTCTCGCCGGATCATGCGGTCGACCATCGCGCACACGTCCGCGGGCAGCTCCGGTGCCAAGGTCGAGAGCTTGGCGATCCTGCCCGAGAGAATCGTCTTCAGGATCTGGCCCAGGTTGTCGTGGCGCGTCGGCAACGTGCCGCTCAGGCACTCGTACGCCACGAGCCCCAGGGCCCAGATGTCCGAGCGATAGTCGACGTCGCGCTCGCCAAACGCCTGCTCCGGCGACATGTAACGCGGCGTGCCCACCACGGCGCCGCTCTGCGCCACGCTCCGCCCCACCCCGACGTCGAGCAAGGTCGCCTTGGCCAAGCCAAAGTCCAAGACACGAACGCCGTCCTTGGACAGGAAGATGTTGTCGGGCTTCAGATCGCGATGCACGACTCCCGCGGCGTGCGCCGCCGCCACTCCTGCGAACACCGGCAACAGAACGCGTGCAGTCTCGTCCAGGGTGAGCTTGCTCTCGCGCTCGAGCGTCGCAGACAGGGGCTCGCCTTCGAGCAGGTCCATCACCAGGGCCGGCTCGCCATCCTCGCTCTCCACCACGTCGTGCACGGGCAGGATCCCGACGTGGGCCACCGCACAAGCCGCCCGAGCCTCACGCACGAAGCGCAGACGGGTCGCGCTGTCGGCGCTTCGATCCTTGAGAAACTTCAGCGCGACGCGGCGGCGCGTCACGGTGTGCACCGCCGCCCACACCACGCCCATGCCCCCCTCCCCTAGCGGAGCCTCGAGCCGGTATCGCCCGGCGATCACTGCGCCCGCTTCGAGCCTGAACACGCCCAGGCAGCGTACATGATTTCGCGTCGCTCGATCGCGACGCTGTCTTCGCGCGGCGACGAGGGCTCGCGCAAACCCGGCCCGTTTCCGCGGCGAAGGAGGCGTTCGGGCTCGGCATGACCGGTGCTCTGGCGACGTGACATGACCGAACGAACGAGTCCGACCAAACGAACCAGCTGGGCGCATGAGCTGATGATTGACACTGGGGCTGCGGCGTTTCGCGCCTTCGAGCGCTTCCTTGTGCCCCGCTCCGTCCTGGGCAACCCCGCGGTGTTCCCGCCCGGGACCTTCGCCTGGGAACAGACGTTGGAGCAGAACGTGGACGTGATCCGACGCGAGCTTTCACTGGTGATGACTCAGCTCTCCGAGCTGCCGAGCTTCCATCAGCTGTCGCCCGACCAATGGCGGCTCGACACCGACGACAAGTGGAAGACGTTCTTCTTCTACGCGTACGGTGACAAGGCCGAGAAGAACTGCGCGCGCTGCCCCGAGACCACCCGTCTGGTCGAGGCCATCCCCGGCATGCGCACCGCGCTGTTCTCCATCCTCGGCCCGGGCAAACACGTGCCCCAGCACCGCGGCCCATTCAAAGGGGTGATCCGCTACATGCTCGGCTTGGTGGTGCCCGAGCCGCGAGAGCGCTGCCGCATCCAGATCGGCGACCAAGTTCGCCATTGGGAGGTGGGCAAGAGCTTGGTGTTCGACGACACCTACCCGCACGAGGTGTGGAACGACACCGCCGGCCACCGCGCGGTGTTGTTCTTGGACATCGAGCGGCCTCTCCGGGAGCCAGCACGAACGCTCAATCGAACCCTGCTGGAGCTGATCCGCCGATCGCCGTTCGTGCAAGCGGGCGTGCGCGAGAATCGGGTCTGGGAGCAGCGGCTCGAGCGGGTGTTCGACGAGGCGGCCTCACGAGCCAGGATCGAGCCGGTGACGAGCCAGGAGCTTGTGCAGGTGGCTGCGGTGAATGCCGGAGTCGCGCGAAGCCCTCGAGACGTTGCCGCCTGAACGCTGCATCAGCCCTTCCAAGAACCGCCGCTCGACCGCCGCCAGCGCGGCGTCCTGCGCGCGTTCCAGATCGACCTTGGTGAACTCGCCGAAGTCGGCGTCGAGCCCGCTCGCGCGGCCGGTGGGGTCGACAATAGAAGCCGCGGCGCGTTCCGAATGCGCGTGCTCCCCCTGAATCTCCGGCGGCAGCGCGGCCGGCAGGATCTCTGGTCCGCGCGACAGCAAGCAGGCCCGCTCGACCGCGTGCGCGAGCTCGCGAATGTTGCCGGGGAAGGCGTACCGGCGCAGCAGCGCCAGGGTGTCACGCGCGAACGCCTTGTCGCGCCCGCGCTCGTGACGCTTGCGAAAATGCTCCGCCAAGAGCTCGATGTCGGCGAGGCGCGCGCGCAGCGGCGGCAACGAGAGCTCCACCACGCGCACCCGATAGTACAGGTCCTCTCGGAAGCGACCGCGCGCGACCTCGGCCCGCAGGTCCTTGTGGGTGGCGGAGACCACGCGCACGTCCACCTTCTCGACGCGATCCGAGCCCACACGCATGAGCTCCCCGAACTGGAGCGCGCGCAGGAGCTTGGCTTGCACGTCCAGCGGCAGCTCAGCGAGCTCGTCCAGAAACAGCGTACCTTGGTGGGCTGCGGCGATGCGCCCCGCGCGGTCGCGATCGGCGCCCGAGAAGGCCCCCTTCACGTGCCCGAACAGCTCCGACTCCAAGAGCGACGCCGGCAGCGCAGCGCAGTGGAGCGCCACGAACGGCTTGCTCTTGCGCGAGCTGTGGGTGTGGAGGGCGCGGGCGATCAGCTCCTTGCCGCTCCCGCTCTCACCCGTGATCAAGATGGCTGCGCTCGAGTCGGCCACCTCGATCACCATGGCCAACAGATCGAGCATCGCTGGATCTCGGGTGACGATCTCGTCGAAGCCAGGTCGCGCGAGCACCTCGCGCGATCGCTGCTCGGCCTTCGCGCGGAGCAGCGCGCGCTGCAGCGCGGCACCGACCACACCCGCGACCTCTCCGAGCGCCGTCTTGCAGCGTTCGTCGAAGCCGAGCGGGTCCGGGTGCTCCAAATAGATCGCGCCGTACAGCTCCAGCTTGCCCGAGAGTGGCACCACCAGCACCGCCCGCCCGCGGCTCGCCATCACGCTCTCGGTCTGCGAGAGCTGGGGATCTTCGGCCGGATTCTGGGAGTGCAGCACGCGGCGTTCTTGCAACGCGCGACGCACGAGCGCGCGGCTGAACTGCGCCCCCTCCGAGACACCGTCGGCCTCGATGCGCACGCTCACCACCGGCACGAACTGACCAGCATCCTGGATCACGACGAATCCTCGGTCGGCGCCTGTCTCGGCGAGCACACGCGCGAGGAAGGTCTTCGCCGCCTCGTTTTCGGGAGCATCGAACAGCGCGCGTGCGAGGTCGAGCGTCAGCATCGAGTACGGCGCAGCATACGCCACGTTCTGCCTCGGTCGGACGAATCTGGACTGTGGCTGCGCTCGCCAGGGCGCCAGCAACGCGCCTGGTGGCCCAGGAGCTCGCACGACCGCAGCTTGGTCCTCGCCTTGCCGGCTCACGTGCGCGCAGGCTCGAAGTAGTCGGTGCGTCGCCAACGCGGTCCGTTCCAGCCCAGCTCGAACGTGAGTGAGGTCAAGCTGGCCGGAGCACAACGCGCGGGCCCCACGAGCCCCGACCACCACGAGCGCTCGAACGCGGTCCGAGCAGCCCGAATCGGGGTCTGGTGCGAGACGAGCACCACGTCGCAGCTCGGGTCGAGGAAGCAGCCAGTGATCACCTCGACCATGCGCGCCACGACGGATCGAGAGGACTCCGACTGCGCGCGCGCTCGGGCGTCCAGCAGGCGCTCGACCTGGGCCCACGGCGCGCCGGCCCGTGGAAGACCGTCGCGAAAGGAGCCGGCCTCGAGCAGGCGATCGTCGACCGTCGCTGGCTCGGCCCCGAGCGCTCGCGCCAGTATCGCCGCGCTCTGCCGTGCCCGCAGGAGCGGGCTGGTGACGAGGCGCGCCGGGACGGCCCGCCGGGCGAGCCAGCGCGCGCACAGCTCGACGTGGCGCTCGCCGACCGCGCTCAGCGAGAAGCCAGGCAGCCGGCCATAGTGCAGCGCGGCGGGGTTCTCCACCTCTCCATGACGCATCAAGTGAACGACCAGCGGTCTCAAGCGGACGAAGTATGACAGGTAGCCCGAAAGATCCGAGCCTCGGGTCGCGACATCCCGTCGGGTCTCGTGTCTTTGCATGCGTATGCGCGCGTTCGTGCTGCTGCTGCTGCTGCTGTGGGTAACCTCGGGCTGGCCCCGGTCCGCGTGGGCGCAGTCGAGCTTCCGTAGCGACCCAGACTCGCTGCAGGCTTATGGCATCGCCGCCTCGTTGAGCGGGGGTTTCGTGCAAGCACGGGGCGTCGGCCTGGGCTCGTTCGCCGGCTCGCGTCTACCGACGCCGTTGCTCGGCGTCGACATGGAGCTCCGCGGCGTGGGTTGGTCGGCGGGAGCAGAAGTCCGGCCGTTCTACCAGTGGAGGGATGGCTGGCGGATCGCTGCGAGCTTCGCGCCGATGGCATTCGGCGGGCTGCGCCTCGAGCATCGCGCGTTCTCGAAAGACGTGTCGCTCGAGCTCGGACGCGGCCTGCTGGCGGCGCTGGAGGGCTCGGTGGGCAAGGCCTTCGACGCGGGGTGGTCCTTTCCGTACGCCGACGTGGGTTTGGCCGGACAGTGCATCAGCGTCAGCGCCGAGCTCAGCCTGGCCAGCCGTGGTTACCTGGGCAACGCCGAGCTGTATGGGTTCGGGCTGGCGCCATTCGTGCGTGCGGGCTGGTACGTGCCGATCGATCGCGACTTCTACTTCGATCTCTCCGCCAGGTACCGCGGCTGGGGCTTGATGGGCGCGGAGCTCGGGCTCGGCGTCGGCATGAGCGACTGATAGCCTGTGGGCCGGTCATGGGCTGGGACGCGATCCTCGACGGGGCGTTGTGGGAGTCGGTCGAGCTGGCGCGCTCGGGCTTTCCGCTGCGCACGGTCGCGCTCGAGCTGAGCGATGGCGGCGTGGTGGTGATGAGCCCGACCCGCGGGCTCGATATCGTGGGCCTCGAAGCGCACGCAGGCCGCGTCAGGGTGCTGTTCGCGCCGAACCACTTCCACCATCTTGGCATCCCCACCTGGGCAGAGGCGTGCCCTTCTGCTGCGGTCGTGTGCAGCAGCACCGCCCGCTCACGCCTCGCCGCCAGAGTGGAGGTTCCCTGGGAAGACCTCGAGACCCTCGCTGCGCTTCTGCCCGATGGCGCTTCGGTGGAGATTCCGCCCGGCACGCGCAGCGGCGAGGCGTGGTTGTTCGTGGAGCGCGGCGAGCACCGAGTGTTGATCGTCAGCGACGCGTTCTTCAACGTGGATCCGCTCCCGCCCGGCCTGATCGGCTGGTTCCTGCGCGCCACCAGGGCGGGCCCGGGCCTCTCCCTGGGGACGACCTTCAAGCTGCTCGCTCTGCGCGACCGCCAGGCCTATCGCGGCTGGACGCGCGACTTCCTCGCGCGGCGCAGGCCCAACGTCCTGGTCCCTGGTCACGGCTCGGTGATCAGGGGTGAAGAGGTCGCCAGTCGCCTGATCGAGCTGCTCGACCGCCGTTTGGGACCGACGCGGTGACGGCGACGACACCAGGGGTAGCCGCGTCGCCGAGGCTGTCCTATCGGGCGAGACATGCAAGATGCCGCCGCTGAGTGGGACCGCCACGCTCCGACCTACGCACGCCTGTTCGGCACGCTGACCGGCTACATCGGTCGCTCGATGGTGCACATGGTCGACGCGAGGCTGCCTGCCCACGCGCGCATCTTGGACATCGCCTGCGGCGCGGGAGCCGTCACCATTCCCGCGCTGATGCGCGCGCAGCGGCTCCACGCCCACAAGGGGGAGACCAGCTTGGTCGTGGGCGCAGACTTCTCGAAGGCGATGGTGGCCCACACCGAGCGCGCTGCCGAGGGGTTGGGCGCGCCGCGTGAGCTCTGGCGGTGCGAGGTCCAGAACGGCGAGGCGTTGACGTACGAAGACGCCAGCTTCGACGCGGTGTTCTCTTGCTTCGGCATCTTCCTGTTCGGGGACCGGCGCGCCGGCTGGCGCGAGGCGGCGCGTGTGCTCAAGCCCGGCGGCCTGTTCGTGACCTCGGTGTGGCAGGGCCCGAGCGACAACCAGATGTTGCGCGCGCAGATGGGCCCGATGGTGCAGGCGCTGCCACCTCGGCTCCAGCCGCAGCCGGGCGCTGCGGGAGGCTGGCTCGAGGTGGCCACCGAGGTCCTGTTGCTCGACGAGCTGCGCTCCACCGCGCCCTTCGAGGATCTGCACTGCTATCCGTTTCGTGCCTGCATCGCCATCCCCAGCGCGCGCGATGCCTGGGAAGCCCTTGCCGACAACCCGGTGGCCGGGGCTTTGATCAGGCAGTGCACGGAAGCAGAACGTGCGCAGGTCGAGCGTGGCGTGCTGACCCACTTGGAGGAGCTAGCCGGCGGCCCGGATCGAGCTCTCGTGCTCGAGTCGGTGTGCAACATCGTCGTCGCCAAGCGGGCGTGATCGAAGGCTCCAGGGTGGCTCGGACGGTGACGATCGCGTGTTCCGCAGCCCGATGGAGGTGCTCTACGAACGAGCCTGCGCGCCCTGGTCGGTGGCAGCCGGCGAAGTCTCGAACGGACGGAATGCGTACAGCGTCTGCTGGAAGTAGCCGTCCGGGAAGGGCTCGCTGAGGCCATACCCAGGCGGCTTCTTGTCCGGGCGGTAGGCTGTGCCGAACAGGTAGTCCCAGAACGCGAACTTGGTGCCGTAGTTGAAGCCGTAGCCCGTGTACTCGGCGGAGTGGTGCCAGCGGTGCATCTCGGGCCCGTTGATCACGTACTGCAAGAAGCCCGAGCGCGCGTTGATGTTGGAGTGGATCCACATGCCCCACATCGCGTCGATGGTGACCTTGAAGATCGCGATCTCGGGAGACGCCCCGAGCAACACGATCGGCAGGAACTCCACCGTCTGGTTGATCATGATCTCGAACGGGTGGGAGCGAGAGCCCGCGAGCCAGTCGACGTCTTTGGCAGAGTGATGGGCCTCGTGGAGGCGCCACAGAATGGGGAAGCGGTGCTGGGCCCGGTGGAACCAATAGATGTAGAGATCGTGCACCAGCAGAAAGAATAGCGCCTGCTGCCACAGCGGCCAACCACCGACGAGGCGCAGCTCGGACCAGCCCGTCTTGGTGTTGATGAAGTCGATCAGGCTCCCGATCACCACGCCCAACACCGCGCTCTGCACCAGCGTGTACCAGAAGAAGTCGGTGAACCACGCCTTGCGGAACAGCTTCTTGCCCTTGTCGTAGGGGAACAGGTGCTCGAGGCCGATCATGAACCAGGCCCAGACGATGATCGCGACCTGGGACAAAAACGCCCATTGGAAGCTGCCGTCTGCCTCGAACACCAAGCTTTTCAGGTCCACGCTGCTGTCCTAGCGCAAGAGTCTCTAACGTGCAGGTGCGGTCGCGACGCGGCGCAACTTCTTCGCCTGTGCGGCTTCCTTCTCGTGCACCCGCTTCTGGCCGTCGCCGAGCGAAGCGGTGATGTCGCGGACGCCGCTGACCAGCCGCATCAGGCCGGTGATCTCCACGCTGGCGGCCTGATCCGAGCCCCACATCGCGCGGTCGAGCGTGATGTGTCGTTCGATCATGCTCGCGCCCAGCGCCACCGCGGCGAACGTGGGGGCGAGCCCCGTCTCGTGCCCGCTGTAGCCCACCGTGACGCCCGGGAACTCGCGGGCGAGCGTCTGGATCATCCTCAGGTTCAGGTGCTCGACCTCGCACGGGTACATCGACACCGCGTGCATCAGCGCCAGCCGCTCGCGGCCCAGCGCCTCGACTCCGCTGCGGATCTCCTCCATCGTGCTCATGCCGGTCGACATGATCACCGGGCGCTTGGTGGCCTTGAGCGCGGCGAGCAAAGGCAGGTCGGTGACCGACGCCGATGCGACCTTGTAGCAAGGCGGCTCGAAGCGCTCCATGAACTCCACGGCGGGCTCGTCCCAACACGAGGCGAACCAGTGGATCTTGCGATCCTTGCAGTGCTTGTCGATCTCTCGGTACTGCTCGACGCCAAACTCGGTCTTGTGCCGGTAGTCGATGTACGTCATCCGGCCCCAGGGCGTGTCGCGCTCGATCAGCCATTGGTCCTTGGGCACGCACACCTCGGGCGTGCGCTTCTGGAACTTGACCGCATCGCAGCCCGACAGCACCGCGCCGTCGATCATCTTCTTGGCGTTCTCGACCGAGCCGTTGTGATTGATGCCGATCTCGGCGATCACGTAGACGGGATGGCCCTCACCCACCAGGCGATCGCCGATCTTGATTTCTGCCTTCGTCGACATCGTTTCTCTCCGCTTTCTGTCCGGTTGCTACCTGCGCTCGCGGGCAGCGAGCAGCCACTCCGCAAAGTCTCGAAACGCTCCGTGGCCACCCACGGCACCGGCCACGTAGTGCACGCGCGCCAACACGGCGGGCATGCCGTCACTCGGGGCGCCGCACAGCCCGCTGTCGAGCAGGCGTTCGATGGCAGACAGATCGTTCACGTCATCTCCGATGTACGCCACCTCCGCGGGGCTCACACCGTGCTCGTGCAAGATGGCGTCGAGCGCGCCGCCCTTGTCCTTGACGCCCAGGTGCGCCTTGATGCCGAGTTTGTCGGCGCGGCGCGTCACCATCTCGGCGCGTTCGCCGGTGACGATCGCGGTGGAGATGCCCGCGTTGCGCAGCCGCTCCACACCCATCCCGTCGCGAATCGAGAAGCGCTTCAGCTCCTCGCCTTTGGCCGAGTAGTAGACGCCCGTGTCGGTGAGCACACCGTCACAATCGGTGAGCACCAGCTTCAGCGCCGCGGCTCGCCGCGCGCGATCGGCGTCGGACAGGGCGATCACCAGGCCGTCCAACCTCCGTCGACCACCACCGCCGCGCCGGTCATGTAGCTCGACGCGTCGGAGGCCATGAACACGATGGCGCCGCCCATTTCGTCGGAGTGGGCCATGCGCCCAAGGGGCGTCTTCTTGGAGTAGTTGACCGTGAAGTACTCGTCTTGGTTGTTCTCGACCCCGCCAGGGCAGAGCGTGTTCACCCGCACGCCCGCGTGGCCCCAGTACGCCGCCAAGAAGCGAGAGAATGACAGCACCGCGCCCTTGGTGGCCGGGTACGACGCCGACTTGTAGAAGCTCTGCGTGCCGTCGGGCTTCTTGTAGATGGATTGATCCGGCGCCACCAAGCCGTAGGTGGAGGCCACGTTGATGATGCTGCCCTTGCCGGCGCGCGCCATCACCGTGCCAAGCACCTGCGAGCACAGGAACACGCCCGTCACGTTCACCTCGAGCGAGCGCTTCCACAGCTCGAGCGGGTAGTGCTCGAACTTGCTGAGCTCTGCACCGGCCTGCGGGCTCTCGAACATGTCGTTGATGGCGGCGTTGTTGACCAACACGTCGATGCGCCCGAACGTGCCTAGGATCGCCTCGCGCGCTGCCTCGAGCGACGCGGGGCTGGTGACGTCGACGCCCAACCCCAGCGCCCGCGGCTTCTCGCCGCCGGCGAACGCTTCTGCGTCCAGCTCCTTGGCGAACGCAACCGCGGCGCCTTGGCTCACGTCGGCGACCACCACGTGCGCACCGACCGACCGGAGCGCGCGGCAGTGCTGCTTGCCGAGCAAGCCCACGCCACCGGTGACGATGGCCACGCGGCCCGTGAGGTCGAAGCTCGGCGCCGCCATCAGCCCGCCGCCTTTCGGGGCTTCATGTGAAAGTTGTCCGTCTTGCGGAACACGGGCTCGAGCAACTTGCCGCGCAGGAGCTTCTCCACCGCCTTGTCGGCCAGAGCTTGCGCCAGCAGCGGCAGCGCCTCCTTGTAAGCGGAGAGCACGGCGTCCACCTCGCCGTCGGTGTGGCTGAAGCTCAGGTTGTGGAAGCCTCCCCACAGGATGCCGCGCGAGAGCATCTCTTGCTGCACGAAGGTCTTCATCGCCAGGGGATTGGAGCGCTCGTCGGCGAAGGTGATGATGGTGCGCGCGTCGTACCCGAAACACTTGGTCGACGCCTCGAGCCCAGCATCCTTGGCGATCGCCAGGTAGCCCTCGCGCAGCTTCTGGCCTTGCTTGGCCAAGAACGCGGGCACGTCCTTCTGGCGCAGCTCGTTGATGGTGGCTTTGGTGGCGGCCAAGCTCAGCGCTTCGCCACCGAACGTGGTGAAGAAGAACACGTCTTTTTCGCACAGCTTCATCACGTCGGCACGGCCGGTGATCAGGCTGATGGGCATGCCATTGGCGACGGCCTTGGAGAAGCAGGCCAGATCCGAGCGCACGTTCCAGCGCTGTTGCGCGCCGCCGAGCGCCACGCGGAAGCCGGTCCACATCTCGTCGAACACGAGCAGCGCACCGAACTTGTCGCACAAGTCCCGGACGCCCTGGAGGAAGCCGGGCGCGGGCGCCTCGAACACCGTGGGCTCCAGGATCACGCACGCCACCGAGTCGTCGAGCGCGTCCTCGAGCGAGGCGAGATCGTTGTACTTGAAGGTGAAGACCTGCTGCTTGGTGGCCTCGGGGATGCCGGCGTTGCGATCCGTGACCGAGATGTACCAGTCGTGCCAGCCGTGGTAGCCGCAGCAAATCACCTTCTCGCGCTTGGTGAAGGCCCGCGCCAATCGCACGGCCGCGGTGGTGGCGTCGCAACCAGTTTTGCTGAAGCGCACGCTCTCGGTGTGGGGGATCACCTCGCGCGCGAGCTCGGCCACCTCGACCTCGAGCGGGTGCATGAGCGAGAAGGTGATGCCGTCCTCGAGCTGGGCGCGGATGGCGTCGTCCACCGCGGGGTAGGCGTAGCCGAGCGAGATGGGCCCGACGCCCATGATCAGATCGACGTACTCGTTACCGTCGACGTCCCACACGCGCGCGCCTTTGCCCTTCTTCAGGTACTTGGGCGCCACCCCCTCGGTCCACTGACCGGGGCCCTTGGCCAACGTCTGCGTGCCCGCGGGGATGAGCCCCAGGCTGCGCTGCCAGAGCTCGTTCGACTTGGTGATGACGGGATCTTTGGCCACGATGTCCTCGCTGCTCCGTGTCTCGAGAAAAACAGCGCTGGGGACGCGCTCGGCGAGCAGGTCGCCGCGAAAGGGTTGCTTGCTCGCGTTAGCTCTGCGGCACCGTGCGCGTCATGTCGGCGGTCACGGTGGTGAGCTCTCCCAAGTGGTTCCGATACCAATTCACGCCCGCGAACTTCTGGTTGAGCGCGCGGATCTCGGGCCGCTTTTCAACCAGCTCCAGGATGTCGTCTAGCGAAAAAACTGCGGACGAGGGGCCGGAGGCGCGCGAGCCGGCGGGCCCGCCCAGCGCTTCGAACACCGCGGCGATGAAGGCGTAGTCTTCGGGGTAGTCGATGGTGAACCGGTGGCTCATGCTGAAGTCTTTGCCTGAGGCCCACGCCACGTTGCCCAAGCGAAAACGAGCCGGCTGTTCCCAGAAGAAGGGGGTGGTGTGCTCGCGCTCCAGCGGCTTCTTGGCTTCCCGGTCCGCCAAATACAAAAGCTCGGCCGGCATCACCTCGACGTCGTTGCCGTCGGGCCAGCTCGGCGGGTGCAGGTTGGACACGAAGTCGAGCTCGCCCGCGTGGGCGAAGTAGTGGCCCAACACTTGGTCGATCACGCCCGGGTCGATCAGCGGGCAATCGCTGGGGATTTTCACCACGTGCTCCGCCCCCGCTTCACGCGCGGCCGTGGCGTGGCGGTTCAAGCAGTCGAGCAAGCTGCCGCGGTGCCACCGGACCCCCGCTTGCTCCGCAAGCGTGACCACTTCGTCGTCGGCGGGGTCGGTGGAGGTGGCGACGCAGACTTCGAACGGGGTCTTGGCTGCGCGTACGCGCTCGATCATGCGTACCAAGAGCGGCGCCCCTGCCAACGGGAGCGCCACCTTGCCGGGCAGCCGCGAGCTGCCCATGCGCGCCTGGATGACGACCAGCGTGCTCAAGCGCCCGCGCCGGCGCGCACCTCGTCGCCGTGCGACCGGGCGTCGGTGGTGACCGCGGGCTCGCCCTCGAGCAACCCGCGCACGACGGCCGCGATGTTCTTGGCGGCGCGGCCGTTCTGTTCGGGCAACAAGCGCCGAAGATCGCTGCCATCGAAGTAAGAAAACACCTCTTTGTCGAGCGCGACGCCCACATAGGCGAGCGAGGAGTACTTGCAGATCAGCGTGTCGCAGTTGGCGACCATGACCTCGGCGTTGCCCGAGGGGTACACGATGGCCTCGGGCGCCCAGCGCTTGATCTCGTCGGTCGCACGCGGCAGCTTCTCGTTGGGGTGAAGCTTGATGATCAGCTGCTTGTTGCGCTCTTTGGCGATCGCCACGGCGCGCTCCAAGAAGCCCTTGCGATCCTCGTACCAGAACACCTCGCGCACGTCCGAGGTGCAGCACAGCACGTAGCCGCGGTGCGGGAAGTCGTTCTTGGTGTACTTCGAGCAGTCGTCGAAGTTGGGGATGCCCGTGACCACCATCTTGCTCTCGTCGCAGCCGCGGCTGGCGAACAGCTGCTTGTAACCTTCGCTCGCCACGCAGAACTTGGTGTAGCGGTCGCTGAGGCCGAACGCGCTCGTGCCGGCCAACCAACCTGGCAGCGACTTCACGCGCTTGATCACCGGGTAGAGCACGCTCGGCGGATCGGTCATGCCCTCTTGCACGAGCACGCTGGGCACGCGATCCAGGTTGTTCGGCCACACGAGGTCCGAGCAATGCAGCGCCAGATCGAAGTCGTTCAGCATGCCGCCGAACTCGCACGGCAGATCGTTGTCGCGCAGGTAGTCCAAGCAGCGCTTGCCGAGCTTGTGGCCCCCGATGGTGTACTCGAGCGCGCCGATGCTGCGCAGAAAGTCGAAATCGCGGTTGCCGTAGTAGGGCGAGAACACCTTGCGGTACTCGGGCAGCTCGTTGGCGATCTGATGCATCTGCGTGGTCTGGTTGAGGGACCCGCACACGAACAGGATCTTCTTGGGGCGCGACGACTTGTGGTTCATGTCTGGTTCTCGATCAGGGCGGGCGCAGGGGCGCTCGCCAACACTTCGGTTCGACGCTTCTTGTCCAGGGCGAACAGACCCAAGCCAAGCGTCACGAAGAAGATGTCTTTGGCGCGCTTCAAGAGCACGAATGCAGCTGCCGTGCCCTCGGGTCCACCCACTCCGAGGCCCGCGAGCAGCCCGACATAGCTGGCATCCTGGACACCGAGGCCGCCCGGGATCACGAAGGCGAGCGAGCGCACCAACGAGCCGCCGAGCTCCACCACCAGCGCCTCGGTGAAGCTGAGGTGGACGCCGAGAAGGCGCAGGATCAGCCAAGTCTCCAGCACCTCGGTCGCCCACTGCGCGAGCAAGAAGAAGGCCGCGACCGCGTGGTGGCGGGCCGGGATCGCCGCCGCGGCCTTGGCCTCGGGTGCCTGCGACTGCCCCTCGGCCCAGAGGCGGATCTTGGCGATCGGCACCCGGCTGAGGGCGCGCGTCGCCAAGCGGCCTGCGCGTCGCGAGGCGAGCAGCACGATCGTGAGCACCCCGGTGAACGTGAGCATCACGGCCATGCCCACGGCCACCCAGCCGAGCGCCCAGCCGCCGGAGATCGACGCGGCCAGCCGGTCGAAGGCGCCCTGACCGAACGCGACCAGCAGCAGCAGGCAGAATGCGTGGGTGCACAAAACCCAGGCCTTCTTGGCGGCGACCGACGCGAGGCCACGGGTCCACGCGACCTGGAAGCGCTGCTTCAGCGCGTACGCGGAGTACGACTCGGCCAACGCAGGACCGGCAGGCATCGCCATCCGCACGCTCTCCGAGACCACGAACACCTCGGTCAGCGCGAACAGCGGTGCGCGGGAGCCGAGCGCAGCGAGAAGCTCCTTCCACGCCGCGGTGTGAACGAGCGTGCCCAGCGCCTGCGGCAGCAAGATCAGCAGGCACAGCGGCCCAAGGCCGACCAGCAACGCGCCGAGCCGGTCCGCGTCGAGGTCGCGCAACGTGTAGCCAAACAAGGCGATGCCTAAAACGAGCCCCGAAAGCCGCAACCAGTCGCCCGAGCGAGAGGCCTTGGTGCTCGGCGGAGGGGGCAAGCCGTCCACCGAGGCCGACGACGCCGCCGCCGAGCCGAGAGGCTCACTCGTGCGGGAGGCATCGGGTGCGGCAGGAGGCATGGGGAGGACTACGCCCAGGAGCAGGGTTCGGGCCAACTTCGCGACGAAAAGTCGGACCCGTCGACCCGGAACGCTTTAGGAAGGCTGCGCGCCACCGGCAAGACAAAAGGCCCGCCGGATCTTGCTCTCCGAGCGACGCTCACGCCCTTTACGGGCCGGTCACGAGCCCGTTACCGAGCCGCCTTGGATGAGCCCACTTCCTTTGGCCGTGCTGCTAGCCTGCCGTCGTGCCCCCGCTGGAGCGTCCGCGAGCCCACACCAAAGCTCTGCGCGCTGGCGCCGCCGCGTTGCTGGCGTTGGCGGCCGTGGCCGGGGGCTCATGCCGGGACCTGCTGGTCGGCGAGCGGATCGATGCGCTCGCCGAGCTCTGCGTCTTGTTGGAGAACTGTTATGGGGACGAGTTCAGCTGCGCAGGCCTCGAGGGCGAGCTCGCGAGCGCGACGCCGGAAGCTCGGAGCGAGTTCCTGACCGCGTTCAACGCGGAGGCGTGTCTGGGCAGCTGCCCCGCGGCACGTGCCTGCCTCGATCTGCAGCCCTTCTGCGAGCCAACGGGGAGCTGCAGCGACGATCGCGAGTGCTGCAGCTGGTCGCGAGGCGAGGCCGCTTGCCAAAAGGAGCTCGGGCAGTGTTGCAAACCGACGGGGGTGTCGTGCGCCGACGGTGATCTGTGTTGCGACAGCGAGTGCCGCGAAGGTACCTGCGGCGGCGTGGTCTGCACGTCCGTCGGCGAGGTGTGCGCGTCGGACAACGAGTGCTGCTCGCACTACTGCGACGGCGATCGCTGCGCGGTGCTCGACTGCGTGCTCTTGGGGGGCGAGTGCCAGACGCAGGACGACTGCTGCCAGCTGGACGACGGCGTCACCGGACCGGGCGCGGGGGTCAGCTGCGAGGAGCAACACTGCGTGGCCGCGACGCCGCCAGCCTGCTTCCCGGAGGGCGAGGCTTGCTCGAACAGCAGCGAGTGTTGCGAGGACGCGAACCAGGCCTGCCTGATGGTCCAGCAGGAAGCCATGATCTACACCGCGTGCGGAGAGCAGCTGTGCGAAGCCGGGTTTCCCTGCACGCTCGAGCTCGGTTGCTGCCAGGACTTCTCGTGCGACGGCGCCACGCTCACGTGTCAGCCGGCCGTGACCTGCGTCGGAGCCGGCCTCGCGTGTGGCGCAGCGGATATCTGCTGCGTCGGCTCCTGCCTCGACGGCACCTGCACCGAAGCCACCTGCAACCTCGGCTTGGCTCCAGCGGGCTGGCAATGTCAGCCGTTCTACTATCTCGACTGCGGTTTCTGCGACTGCGACTGCGGCGCGCACGACCCCGACTGCGACGACCCGAGCCTGCCGGTGTGGTGCAATGACAACAGCGCCCCGGACGGCACTACCTGCGACGCACAGGACCAGTGTGTGCCACCGTAACCTGCGGCCGGCTCAGCGTCAGGGCGTGTCGCCGTCACACTCGGTGCCGACACACTTGGCGCTGGTGACCGCGGTGCCATTCACGCGATCGCGCAACCAGTCGGTGAGCTTCACGCCGTTGGCTGTGACGGTGTAGAAGTTGTCGTACGGCAGGATGCAGTGCTGCTCGCCAGCGGGGATGAAGCTCGCGAAGTTGTCCGCGCGCCCTTCGATCTCCTCGATCGACGCGAGCATCTCGGCCGTCCACTCGTCGATCGGGCCGCCGCCCATCACCGAGTAGTAGAAGTACTGGTTCTCGTCGCGGATGGTGCTGTACTGACTCATCCATTGCTCGGGGAAGTGGTTGGCGACGCCTGCGTAGAGGTCTGGCAGTGCCATGCCCTCGATGTCCACCTGGGCGGGATCAAGCTCGGGGATGAACGCAGGGAACGCCTGCTCGGCGTTCCACGACGGGAAGCTCTCGCTGAAGAACGTGCTGGTGATGATGCCCGCCCCGCTGTCCCCGAACTGAAACACCTCGGCCTCCGGGTAGTGCTCCATCACGTGGGCGGACCACAACGCGGCGCCGTAGGAGCCTGCACTGCAGCCCGTCACCAGGATCTGCTCGGGCGCCTTGAAGCTCTCGAACACGTACTCGAGCACGGCGCGCGAGTTGACGGAGCCCTTGTGGTTGATGGTGACCTCGTTGGCCGCGCCCTCGTTGTAGACGGTGACCGAGTCACCCCAGTGGATGTCTCCGGTGCAGTAGGGAATGATCACGTGGTACCAGTCGGCGAACGGGTTGTCGGCGTTCTCGTGGTCGTAGAAGCCGTTGGGCTGGTCGTCGGCCACCGCCTGCCTCACGCTCTCGACCGAGTCCTCGAAGATCGCATCGGCCACGCCACACGTGGCGGCATTCCAGCAGGCGCCGCCGCCGATGAAGTCGATCACGACCTTGTTCACCGTGCCTGGGCGAACCCAGTAGGCGTACTCGCTGCCGCGCGAGCAAATGGTGTCGCCGCCGGGAAGAAACTCGTTCCACCCCGGCTCGAGATCGGTCGGCACCAGGCTCTCGCCACCCGCGCCGCCCGAACCACCCGCACCACTGCCGGCCCCACCTTCCCCCGCGCCGCCCCCACCATCTGCCTCGATCTCGCCACCACACGCAGCGGTGAACAGGAGCGAACAAGCAAGCAAGGCCAGCGAGGGGAGCTTCGTCATGAGGGAACCATAGTCCAATCTGCGCGCGGCGCGACATTCCTACGCGCGACGCTGCCTCTGGTTTCACGCTCGGCCGCGCTGGGCAAGCCCGCTAGACTTTCGCCCCCATGGGCAAGATCCGAGACCTCAGCGACAGGCTCATGCGCGGTGAGGAGGTGACGTTTCACCCCTTCACGCCCCAGTTCGCGGCCGAGGAGATCGCGGAGCGGACGGCCTTCGTCTCGAGCTTTGCGAACGTGCTCGCGCTCGACACCGGCGAGGGGTTGGTGCTGGTGGACGTGGGTAGCTTCTTCTTCGCCAAGCTGACCAAGGAGCTGGTGCGTGGCGTGTTCGCCGCACCACTGCACACCGCGATCTACACCCACGGGCACGTCGACCACGTCTTCGGCGTGGAGCTGTACGAGGCCGAGGAGCGAGGCCGTGTGCAGGTGATCGCCCAGCGCGCGCTGCCGGCGCGCTTCGAGCGCTACAAGCTCACCGCGGGCTACAACGCTTGCATCAACGCGCGCCAGTTCCAGATGAAGACCGAGTGGCCGATCGACTATCGCTGGCCGGACCAGGTGTTCGACGACGAGCTCTCGCTGCGCGTCGGCGATGTCACGATCGAGCTCAAGCACGCCCGCGGCGAGACCGACGATCACCTCTACGCTTGGGTGCCGGCGCGCAAGCTCCTCGCCACCGGGGACTTGTTCATCTGGGCCTGCCCCAACGCGGGAAACCCCCAGAAAGTGCAGCGCTACCCGGGCGATTGGGCACGCGCGCTGCGCGAGATGGCGACGCTCGGCGCCGAGGTGCTGTCGCCTGGGCACGGCCCGCCAATCTTCGGCGCCGCCGCCGTGCATCGCGCGCTGACCGAGACGGCCGAGCTGCTCGAGCACCTGGTGAGCCAGACGCTGGCGCACATGAACGAGGGTGCGCGCGCGGACCAGATCCTCGGCGCGGTGAAGGCTCCACGCGAGCTGCTGGACAGACCCTACTTGCGGCCCATCTACGACGAGCCCGAGTTCATCGTGCGCAACGTGATGCGCCAATACGGTGGCTGGTGGGATGGCAACCCCGCCCACTTGAAGCCCGCTCGTGAGCGCGAGGTGGCAGACGAGCTGTGCGCTCTCGCGGGGGGCACGAAGAAGCTGGTCGAGCGAGCGATCGAGCGTTCCGGCGCTGGCGAGCACGCGCTCGCGTGCCACCTGATCGAGATCGCGTTCGCGTCGACGGGCTGCGACGACGCGGTGCGCGCCGCGCGGGCGAAGGTCTACCGCGCGCGCGCGGAGGTGGAGCCGTCGCTGATGGCCAAGGGCGTGTTCGGCACCGCCGCGCGCGAGTCCGAGCCGGAGTGACGCGCCGTCGCAACCTCCGCTTGGCAGGGCGCGAGATCAGGTCCAGCTCGGACCGGTTGCTACCAAGGCAGTCGGATCGACTCGGCGACCTCCTCGAGGTTGCCCCACTGAGGCAGCGGCAGCGAGCCGCCCGAGCTGGGCAACGGCAGCGGCAGCGAGCCGCCCGCGCTCGGTAGCGGCAGCGGCAGCGGCAGCTTGCCCTGGCCCAACCCCGGCAACGGGATGCCCAGGTCCCCGAAGATGGGCGGCAACCCGCCTCCTCCCGGCTCCGCACCATCACCGGCGTAGACCTTGTCGATCGCCTGGATGTCCAACGCGGACAGTTGCTCCACGCCGTGCACGTCCACCCCGGGCACACGTGACACGATCGTGGGCTTGCCGTTCCGGGAGAACGCGGTCGATTGGTAGTGCATGATGCTGTGGTGGTCGTACGAGCTGTGCACCGTGCGCTGCTCGTCGATCCGCTCGAGCCAGACGCGCTGCGACGGCTCCACGTTGTCCCACAGGATGGAGACGAACGCGTCGCGGTCGGCGCGCTGGTGCTCGTGGTCGAAGCCTGCGGCGTGGAGGATCTCGTGGATCACGGCAGCGCGGGGGCAACCTCGGACGCGCACCGGCTGACCGCCGCCCGACTTGCCCAAGTGCGAGTCGCAGGTGCCTTCGCTGTTCTCCACGTTGAACACGATGTAGTCCTGATCGAGCGGGCTGCGTGGCCTCAAGGTCAGCCGCGTGCGCGCGTCGAGCTCCTGCACCGCGGCGGCGATCTCGCGTCGCGACCAGTCTCCGACCGAGCCATCGATCTCGTACGGGATGACGCCGCCCGGCCACAGCCGCGAGGCACCGTCGATGGTGACGATCCCACGGGCGCCGCTCAATCCGGCGCTCCCGCCCGGCGCCCCGTAGCGCTGCTGCAGCTCGGCCACCGGCCCCAGCCGAATGTCACCCCCCATCACCGCCTCGCCTCTCTCGACCGCGAAGTGCACCAGCTGGGGCTGGCTGCGGCCCGGCAGAAAGAGCGAGGCCGAGCCCACCCGAGGGGGCTCCGTGGAGGTGGCAGCGCACCCGGTGCCGGTGAGCAACAAGCCAACGAGCGCCCCAGTGCAACGTGTTCGTCTCGGCACGGTGCTAGGACGTGTTTCCCTCGGCGATCCTCCGAGCCGAGCACGGATCCGACGGGAACCTCGGCTCAAAGGATGAACGTGCAGGCCGACAGCGCGGCGCAGTCGTCTGCGCAGTAGGCGTCCACCACACACTGCACCGCCGCCTCGTCGTTGCAGAAGGAGCTCGAGCCTTGCTCGCAGTTGATCTGGCACTGCCCCAGATCGCTCGACACACCACATGCCACCGAGAAGCTGCAGATCGCCTCGTCCGAGCCGAACCCGCAGAACGCGTTGGCGCTGGGCACGTCCAGGCAGCTCGGCTCGCCGCTGGGCCCCCGCCCGTAGGTCAGCCCGCTGGTGTCGACGCAGGAGCCACCGCCACTGCCGCCACCCGCCCCCCCGCCGCCGGGCGCCGCGCCACCCGAAGCACCTCCCGCGCTCTCGCCCCCCACGGGTGCGCCCCCGCTCGGATCCCCTCCGGCTCCGGTGCCGCCGCTGGCGGCGTCGTCTCCACAGGCGAAAAGCAGCATGGAAAACGCGAAAGCAAAGGCGCGGCTCATGCCCACCGCTTAGCAACGTCTCGCCGAGCCCACAATCGCCGTCGTCCCGCGTGACGGTTGGGGAACGGGCGCCGACTGCCTGAGGTGTCCCGGCAAGCCCGCCGAGAACCCAACCCTGAAAGGCCCATCATGCGCTCCTTCCCCATGTTCCCCGCCGCGTCCCTGCTCCTGTTCGCCGCCGTGTCTGCGGCCGCCGCGAGCCTGAGCGGCTGCTACGTCGAGGTCGGCACCGACGGCGACGAGACCGCCGAGGACCTGGGCGGCGAGCTCGACCAGGCCGAGCCGGAGCCGAGCTACGCGTGCGACATCCAGGAGTGCGAGTCGTTCTGCTACGGCGGCGGCAAATGCTCCTACGACGAGGGCGAGGAGCAGCACTGCGTGAACGACTGCCTCGACGCCTGCGACGACGGCTGGGCCGACGACGGCGACGACGCGATCATGAGCTGCATGGCCGAGCACATCGGCGACGTGTGGTGCGACGCCGGCTTGCTGGACAAGTGCTGCAGCGAGCTCGACGGTTGGTCCGACTTCTGCGAGTGACCGCCCTCTTGTAGAGTGGCGCGATGGCGACCGCGAAGAAGCCTGCCGCGAAGAAGCCTGCCGCGAAGAAGCCTGCCGCGAAGAAGCCTGCCGCGAAGAAGCCTGCCGCGAAGGCAGCGGCGGCTTCCACGACGCCCACCGCCGCGCCGGCCAAGGCAGAGCCCACCAAGAGCGTGCCGACGGATCTGGTGCACTACTACCGGCTCGTGTTCCAGGTCGCCCCGGGTGGGTCGCGCAAGGCCGAGTTCTTCGTGGCCGGCACGATCGACGAGATCAAGCGCGCCGCGATGGATGATCTCGGCAGCGGCGAGGGCGCCTACCACGCGGTCTTCTACGGCGAGACCATCGTGCTGCAGTGCTGGGAGGGCACCAAGAAGGTCAGCTCGATCGACCTTCACCCTTTCATCACCTACCGCATCGAAGGGATCGACCACCCCATCACCTTCCCCAAGCCCGGGGACAAGCCCGCGCTCGACATGGATGCGCCCGAATACGAGGAGCTCGTGATGGAGCTGGCCGAGGAGGCGATCGACGTGGACGTGAAGATCGACTGGGCCCGCGTGAAGCTTCCCAAGCTGAAGGGCCGGCCACTCACCAAGAAGGAGTGGGCCCCGTTCGACGAGCCGGGCTACCCCTGGGCCTACGGCTTCAAGGCCGACTGGGACATGCCGCTCGCCGATCCGTGAGCGCGGGGGGCAAGCCCCGTTACGTCGGACCGTCTGGCCTCGACCCGCTCGACCGCCGTTGGGGCGAGCTCGGCTCAGGCGATGCCGAGCGCGCGCGCCAGCGAGGCCGCGCGGTCCCGCATGGAGCGCGGCCGCTCGCACTCGACCTCGAACACCCGCGCCGCGCCGGCCTTGTCGAGCAGGTAGTCGTCGCTGGTGGCGAGCTCGTCCACCAACCCTAGCTCGACGGCGCGGGTGCCGTACCAGTGCTCGCCGGTGGCCACCGCCTCCACGTCGAGCGACGGCCGCATGCTCTGCACGAACGTTTTGAACAGCCCGTGCGTCTCGTCGAGCTGCTCGCGGAACTTCGTCCGCCCTTCGTCCGTGATGGGGCCGAGCAAACTGACCGTGCGCTTGTATTTGCCCGCGGTCATGTCCTCGTACTCGACGCCGTGCTTCTCGAGCAGCTTGTGGAAGTTGGGTACCGGCGCGACCACGCCGATGGACCCCAGGATCGCAAACGGCGCTGCCAGGATCTTCTGGGCCACGCAGGCCATCATGTAGCCGCCGCTGGCGGCGACTTTGTCGACGCACACCGTGAGCGGGATCTGCTTCTGCCGAAAGCGCGCCAGCTGCGACGCCGCCAGCCCGTAGGCGTGGACGGCCCCCCCAGAGCTCTCGAGCCGCACCACGACCTCGTCGCTCGGCTGCGCCACGCCCAAGATGATGGTGACCTCTTCGCGCAGGCCATCCACTTCGGTCGCGAGCATGTCGCCGTGGAAGTCGATCACGAACACGCGCGGCTTGTCGCCGTGGTCCGGCTCCTTTTCTTTGGCTGGGCCGCGCGAGAAGCGGCCGCGCTTGGCGGTCGAGAGAGCGTGCTTGAGGGCCTCGGTGTTGCGGCGCCAACGCGCGCTCACCTCGCGCAACCTCACCGTGGGCTCCATGCGCTTGCGCCCGCGCATACGCGAGAAGAACACACCTGCGCAGGCCGCAAAGGTGACGAACACGACCAGGGCCTTGGCCACGAAGGAGCCCAGATCCGCGAGCACATCCATGCACCCGCGTACCCATACGCGGAGCCGCGCGCAACCCGGACGAGCTTCAGCGACGCTCCATCGCGCGCTTCATGGTGCGGTGCGAGAGCACCGCCGCGACCACCAAGCCACCGATCACGCCGACGCGGAAGCCGCGGTTCCAGAGCACGAGCATGCCGTAGGAGAGGGCTGGCAGGGCCGCGAGCGCGACGACCACCGCGGCCCACGCGCGACGTCGGCGCTGGGTCACCTCTCGCATCAGCACATCCGCCGGATCCTCGTCCTCTCTCACGGTGGGCGGCAGCTTAGCGCGTTCGGTCGCACGCCGCTGCGCCCACGGCTGCTATCGTGGTGGCCATGGAAGGTCGCGCCATCGCCGTGGCGATCCCGTTCTTCTTTCTGCTGATCGCCGTCGAGCTGTGGGCCGACCGGGGGCGGCGGCGGCGCGGACTGGAGCCGCTGTACCGCTTCGGCGACTCGATCAGCAGCCTGGCCTGCGGCGTGGGTCAACAAGCGCTGCAGGTGTTTGCCATCAGCGCTGTGGGCCTGGGCATCTACAGCGCCATCTACCAAGCGGCACACTTGCTCCCCTTCTCGGAGTCGCGCGCGTGGCACTGGGCGGTGGCGTTCGTGCTGGTCGACCTGTGCTACTGGGCCTACCACTGGGCCAGCCACCGCGTGAACTTCTTCTGGGCGATGCACGTCGTGCATCACTCCAGCGAGGAGTACAACCTGTCGACGGCCCTGCGTCAGAGCTGGTTCACCAACCTGGTCTCGTGGGTGTTCTACGCGCCGCTCGCGATCCTGGGCGTGCCGCCGCTGATGTTCACGTTGTGCATCACGCTGAACATCCTCTACCAGTTCTGGATCCACACCCGCACGGTCGGCAAGCTCGGCTGGTTCGAGCGGCTGTTCAACACGCCGTCGCACCACCGCGTGCACCATGGCATCGACCCCGAGTACATCGACAAGAACTACGCGGGCGTGTTCATCACCTGGGACAAGCTGTTCGGCACGTTCACTGCGGAGCGCGAAGAGCCCAACTTCGGCACGGTCAAGCCGCTCGCGAGCTTCAACCCCTTCTGGGCCAACGTGGAGGGCTTCGCGCACCTCTACGACATGAGCAGGCGCACGCGCCGGCTGCGCGACAAGCTGCTCGTGTGGATCAAGCCGCCCGAGTGGCAGCCCGAGGATTTGGGCGGGCCCGTGATCGTGCCCGAGGTCGATCGCGCGCAGCGCAGGAAGTACCGCGTCCCCACCAGGCCGCGCTCATTCGCCTATGTGGCGACGCAGTTCGCAGCGGTCTCGGCCGTGCTGTTCGGGCTGCTTTGGTACAAGAGCTCGCTCGATGCGCGCGTGATTGCCGCCGGAGGGCTGGTGGTGATGTTGGCCCTCGCGGTGTGGGGCGCGCTGCTCGAGCAGCGCCGCTGGGCTCAGCCGCTGGAGACCGCGCGCTTGCTCGCGCTGGGAGGGTCGGCGTGGTGGCTCACGGAGCTCGGTCACATCCCCGGCTGGGTGGGCGCCGCGCTGGTGGCCATCGCGCTCTTGTCCCTGGCCGGCGTGTGGCTGCTGGTGCGTCACCCTGCCGAGTTGACGCGCGCGGTACGCGCAGACAAGGCTGCCTGATGACGTTCGAACGTTCCTTCGTCGCCATCGTCTCTGGCTCGCTCGTCACGACCCTGGGCGGGTGTGGCGGAGAGGCCAGCTCGACTGCCTCGGCCGAGGCCCAAAGCAGCAGCAAGCCTGCTGGCTCGCAGGTGGGCGCCGCGGGCAGCGCGTCGAGCGAGAAGTCGTGCTGCGTCGGCAAGAATGAGTGCAAGGGCAAAGGCGGCTGCAAGACCAACGCGCACTCGTGCGCCGGCAAGAACGAGTGCAAGGGCAAGGGCGGCTGCGCCCACCGTGACTGCTCCTGAGCCTCGAGCGTCGGCAGAAGAAACCCGGAGCCGAGCCTGCCCCTTCGGCTACCATTCGACGCGGAACAGAGCATGAACACCGCCGGCGCAGCAGTCGTCCTGACCTCGGGCATGGTCTTCAACGGTCGCTACCAGATCGTGAGGGTCATCGCCTCGGGTGGCATGGGCTCCGTGTACGAGGCGATCCACCTCGACACGCAGCGTCGCCGCGCGCTCAAGGTCATGCTGCCGCAGCTGGTCAGCAACGACGGCCTGCGACAGCGCTTCAAGCAAGAGGCCACCGTCGTCTCCAAGGTGCAGAGCCAGCACGTGGTGGAGATCACCGACGCAGGTGTCGACCCGAACACGGGCGCCCCGTTCATCGTGATGGAGTTCCTCGCCGGTGCGGACATGCAGGAGCTGCTCAAGCAGCACGGGCCCATGCCCCCACAGCGCTTGGCGGAGCTGATTCGACAGGCCGCGCTGGCGCTGGATCGCACGCACGCCCACGGCATCGTGCACCGTGACCTGAAGCCGGAGAACCTCTTCGTCACGCAGCGTGACGACGGCTCCCCCCACCTGAAGGTCGTCGACTTCGGCATCGCCAAGGTGGTCGCCGACGGCCTGCGCTCGACCAACCAGACAGCCACCATCGGCACGCCGGCCTACATGGCGCCCGAGCAGATCCAGAGCAAGGCCAACATCGGGCCCGCCACCGACGTGTACGCGTTGGCGCAAGTCGCGTACACGATGCTGGTCGGCGAGGGGTACTTCGCAGAGGAGCAGGAGGCGTCGGAGAACTCGTTCCAGCTCATCTCTGCCGTGGCGCAGGGCACGCTGGAGCCCATGGCTTCACGCGCCAAGCGCCGCCGCAACGTCGACGTCCCGCCCTCGATCGACGCTTGGTTCCGGCACGCGACCGCGCGCGACCCGAAGGACCGCTTCCCTACCGCCGGCGCGCTGGCGAGCGCGTTCATGGACGCCGTGGCGATCCCTTCGGATGGGCGCCGCTCGTTTCCCGACGCCGCCAAGGTCGCCAACATGTCGACCGGCGACTTCCTTTCCCACAGCCAGCCGCAAATCACGCCAGCGGGGCTGCCGGCGTACGCGGGGGGCAATGCGACGGAGGTCGCAGGCCCATTGCCGGAGATTGGCTCGGCGCGCACCATCTCGGCCACCGTCGGCGAAGCGCCGCGCACGCCGAAGAAGAAGGGCTCGGGCGCACTGGTGTTTGCGGCCCTCGGCGTGCTGGCCCTCGGCGGCGTCGGTGCGTTCGTCGTGCTCTCCGGCAAGGACGATCCCAAGAAGCCCAAGCCGGCGAGTGACGACGACGACGACAAGCCCGCGGCGAGCAAGTCGGGTGCGGCCTCCGCCTCGGGGGCCGCGGTGGGCGCCGATCTGTCGTGCCCAGACGGCATGGTGAAGGTCGCGCGCGCCACCTTCACCATGGGCAACGGCAAAGGGGACGCGTCCCCCGCCCACAAAGTCACGATCGGGCCTTACTGCATCGACCGCACGGAGGTGTCCGTCGCGGCCTACAAGGAGTGCGTCGCCGCCAACAAGTGCGAGCCGCGCGAGAAGACGGGCGCCACCGACCCCGCCGAGCGCGATCGCAACGATCCGCACTGCAATTTCTCCAGCACCAAGCTCAACCACCCCATCAACTGCGTCGACTGGGCCGACGCCAACAGTTACTGCACCTGGGCGGGCAAGCGGCTGCCCAGCGAGCCGGAGTGGGAGCTGGCGGCGCGCGGCGGGGACGAGCGCGAGCTGCCTTGGGGCGGTGACGCGCCCAGTGGCAAGTTGCTCAACGCCTGCGATCTGGAGTGCAAGCAGACGTTCGGCAAGGGCGGCGAGTGGTCCACGCTGTTCCCCATGACCGACAGCTTCGCCACCACTGCGCCGGTCGCCCACTTCACTGGCGACGCGAGCCCGGCCGGAGTGCTCAACATGGCCGGAAACGTCCGCGAGTGGACCAACGATTGGTTCGACCTGTACGGCGGCTCGGTCAAGACGATCGAAGATCCGAAGCCGACCGAGAAGCCGGTGGACAACCCGAGGAAGGTGGCCCGAGGCGGCTCGTTCATGAGCTTCAGCGAAGAGCACATCTCGGTGTCTTCCCGCTGGCCGATGCCCGAGACCACGCGCTCTGCCAGCATCGGGTTCCGCTGCGCCAAGAAGTAGCGCGCCCAGCTCAGCCGAGGCTGAGCGGCAATTGCGAAAGCCCGCGCATGTTCACCAGGTCGCGCCAGGCCACGCGTGCTTCGATCGCCGTGAAGCGAGGGAACCGCTCGAGCAAGCGCTCGAAAGCGACCTGCGCCTCGAGCCCTCGCTGCTTCCGAGCGCGATCGAGGAGATGTTGCGCTACGACGGGCCGGCCAACACCAACGGACGCGTCACCCACACCGACCTCGAGGTCTCGGGAGTGCGAGCTCTTCCGGGTGCCGGCACAGCGCCAGGGTGCCGTTGCCGATCAGGTTGGCCGTGGTCTCGTGGCCCGCCAGGAACATCAGCACCAACTGCGAGATGAGCTCCTCTTCGCTCAGCTTCTGGGCGTCTTCCTCGGCCCGCAACAGCTCGGCCAAGAGATCCTCGCGCTCGCTGGTCCTGCGCCGCACAATCTGCGCCCGAGCCGCTGATCCTTCTGCAACGCAGTCACATCCGCGTGCCGCAACACGTACCAGAAGCCGAGCGCGTCCTGGTGCACCGGCTCCTCCCGCTGTGCCCGCGCGTAGGCCGGGTAGGGGTTCTTCCGTAGCTCGGCGTCCAACAGGTCGAGCGGCATCGGGCTACTGCGGCTGGTCGCAGACGTTGCCCTTGACCGCGTTGCAGAAGCCCGACTTGCACTCCGAGTTGGAGTTGCAGCCCGCACCGTTGTTCTTCTTGGTCGAGCCGGGGCCGGGTCCAGGGCCACCCTTGAGGTCGCCTTTGCAGAACTTGCCACACACGGTCTTGACCTTGTTCTTGCAGCCGGTATCCCAGCTGTTGTTGCAGCAGAATGCGTCCTTTTCGCAGATCTTCTTCACGCAGGGATCGCAGCTCGCCATCTGGCGCGGGCCGGTCTCACACACGTCGTGGCAAGAGGCCGGCGGGGGCGGGGTGATGCAGCTGGAGCCGTTCCAGTTCTGACCGGAGCCACACTTGCACACGCCCGTGACCGGGTCGTTGAACTGACCGCCGGTGCAGACCGGCTTGTCGGAGCAGCCTTGCTTGAGCAGCTCGTCCTTGGTGAAACCACAAGCCGAGGCCACCTTTTGCGTGCAGCTCTTGTCCCAGGTGTTGTTGCAGCAATAGGAGTCCTGCGCGCACACCTTCTGCACGCAGGGGTTGCACAGCGGATCGAGCTTCTCGCCCACCTCGCACAGCTTGTGCGCGCAATTGGTGCAAGGATTGGGGCAGATTTGCTTGGCTTTGTTGATGCAGCCTGCGTCCCAGTGGCTGGTGCAGCAGTACGACACCGCGTCACACACCGCCTCGACGCAGGTGCTGGATTTCTTGTCGAGCTTGTCCCCGGCCTCGCACGGGTCGTGGGCCAACGGTGGAGGCGCGACTCCGAACTCCGAGAGCTCGATGCGCAGCGGGACGGAGCAGACCTCGTTGACGGAGCGCGTGCTCGAGCCCTTCTCGCAGCCTTGCGGGTCGCCCTCTTGCGAGAACACCATGCGGTTCTGGCTGTAGAACACGGAGTCGAGCTTCTCCAGATCGGCAGCCGGGCCGTTCGCCATCGCAAAGCCGCCGACGTACACCTTGCTGACGAAGTGGGTGGCGTCGGTGCAGAGGTTTCCCTTCAACATCTGCTTGGCGAACGCCTCGGAGGTGGTGCGTTCGTAGGTGCCCACGTACACCTCGTCCGAGAGCACGATCGCTCCGCCCTCGAGCAGCCGGGCGTAGTCTTCGTCACGGAGCGGTACTTCCCCGTTGATGTCGTCGAGCTTCTTGATCTTGGTGCGGTGTTTCCCGGAGTACGGCTTGTACGAGTAGAAGCCGGCGCCCTGGCACTGATCGAGCACGGTCACGTCGATCTGGCACTCGTCGGTCATCTGCACCTTGACCGGAATGATGCCGACGCTGCGGCGGCTGCCGATCATCGCGCGCACGCGAGACGACGCCACCAGGTTGATGGCGGAGGGCAACTTGCCACAAGCCTTGGGGCCGCTAGGACCAGGGCCGGCGCCCGTGCCCGCAGTGGGCTCCACAGGCGTGGGCGTGGAGTCGCACGCGACACCCAGCAACGCTCCAGCCAGAGCCAGGAACCCAACCGCCATGCCGGCACGAAAACTCATGGTCTCGCACGCTAGCGCACCAAGAACCTGCGGTTCAATTCCTAACAGACCGCGACACGACGCCTCAGCCGATGATCATCGACTCCTTCAGCAGCTTGCCTTCCTTGTAACGCCGCAGCGCCCAGCGGGAGAAGAGCGGCAGATCGCTGCCCTCGGCGATGTGCTGTGCAAGCAGCTTGCCCATGACCGGCGCCATCATGAAGCCGTGCCCCATGAAGCCGGACGCCTGATAGAACTCTTCGACCTCGTCGACCTGGCCGACGATCGGGTTCTGGTCCGGCGTGAGATCGTAACAGCCAGCCCATTGCCGCAGGATCTTGACCGCCCCGAGCACCGGCACGGTGCGCGTGAGCGCACGCGCGTACAGCGCCAAGAACTTGGGGCTGGATTCCATGTCGATGCCCTCGGGCACGTCGTGGTTGGAGATGCCGCCCACGATCTCGCCGCGCGTCGATTGCGAGAAGTAGAGGCCGTTCGACAGGTCGGCGACCAGCGGCGTCAGCCAAGGCTTGAGCGGCTCGCTCGAGCAGATCTCGTGACGGTGGGGTTTGTTCGGCAGATCCACTCCGACCATCCTCGCGATCTCCGGGCTCCACGCCCCGCACGCGTTGACCACGCGGCTCGTCTCGATGCGAGCCTTGTCGGTCACGACGGCCTGAATCCGCTTGCCCTTGGTCTCGATCGCACGCACCGCCTCGAACGTGCGCACGCTCACGCCGGCCGCTCGCGCCGCCGTGGCGTAGCCCCAGACGAACGGCCAAGGGAACACGACCGCGTCGTTGGCGTTGTAGCTCGCGCCGATCACGCCCCCGAGATCGAGCTCGGGCACGATCTCCTTGGCCTCCTTGGGCGTGAGCAGGCGTGTGGGGTGGCCACACTCGTTCTGCACCTTGACGCTCGCCTCGAGGCTCTGCAGCGCGCCGCTGTCTCGCACCAGGAACAGGTAGCCACCCTGGCGGAACCACACGTTGATCTTCATCTTGCTGGCGAAGTCGCGGCAGATGCGCAGGCTCTCCTGCATCAGCCGGACGTTGGTCTCGCTCGAGAACTGCGCGCGCACCCCTCCCCCGTTGCGACCGCTCGCGCCACTGCACAGGTAGCTCTTCTCGAGCACCACCACGCCCTCGACGCCGTGCACTTCGGCCAAGTTGTAGGCGATGGCGAGGCCCATGATGCCGCCGCCGATCACCACGATGTTGGCTCGCTCGCTCATCGGCCCGAGAGCCGCATCATGGGGTCAGGCTCGCCGGTAGCGCAAGCGATGTACGGGCAAGCCGTCGGCGATGGCACGGTGCTCGCGCGGACTGCGTGCACCGTACGGGTTCTGCTCGAGCGAAGGCGAGCCTGGCTGGTCGCCAGCGGGCTCGAAGGCGGCCGCGCCTGCCACCTGTTGCGCGTACAAATCGCGCCGCTCCTCGACGTCCGTCTGGATGAACAGCTCCCCCCCGGGGGCGAGCAGACGCGCGATCTGCTCGAGCAACACATCACCCATGACCAGCCGCTTCTCGTGTCGCTTCTTCCACCACGGGTCGGGAAAGTGCAGGAACACGGTGCGCACACCGCCGTCGGGCAACAGGCGCGGCAGCGCGGCCTTGGCGTCCTCGCCCAGCACACGCGCGCGCCCGCCGAGTCCGGCCTTCTGCAGGCGCTGATCGACGATGTGTGCCCACTTCAGCCGGATCTCGAGCCCGAGCAGCCGCACCTCGGGGTCGGCCGCGCAGCGCTCGAACAGGAAGCCCCCTCGACCGGGGCCGATCTCGATCTCGAGAGGCCCGCTGCCAGGCAGCACACTCGAAAGCTCCACCAGGCCGGGGCCGTCGGGCAGCCGGGCGGCGTGCGCGTAAGGGTGGTTCGTGCGGCGAACGGGGCCAGCGGGGTTGGGAGGGGGCGGAGACGCCATGGCGGTTCTCGTGGCGAGCGCGACGTGTACACTGCCGCGCCAGCCAGGTGAAGGTCCCGCCGCTCCCACGACCGGTCGCGCTCGCGCTGTCGAAGCTTCAGCCCTATGCCATCCCGCTCGGCGTGAGCGCCGCGCTCGCGTTCTTGGCGGTGCGGGCGATCCTGGCCGACGCGGGTCGTCCGGCGATGCCGCTCGACGACTCGTTCATCCACTTCGTGTACGCGCGCCGCTTCGCCGAAGGCACCCCGTTCACCTTCAGCCCCGGCGACGGCTTTTCGAGCGGCGCCACCAGCTTCGCCTGGCCGCTGATGCTCGCGCCGTTCTATCTGGTCGGCTTTCGCGGCCTCTCGCTGGTGTGGGTGGTGTGGCTGCTCGGCACGTTGCTCCACGCCGCCTTGGCCGTGGAGACCAAGCGCTTGGTGGAAGGACTGTGCGGCAAGATCGCCGGCGTGGGCGCGGCCGCGATGTGCCTGCTGTTCGGCGCGTTCGCGTGGTTCGCCTGGAGCGGCATGGAGACCATCGCGCTGGCCTGGAGCATGACGCGCGCGGCGCGAACGCTGAGCGAGCTGGCCGAGACCGAGGCTCCGGCCCGCTCCGGCCGCCGCGCCTTGGGCGTGGCTCTGATCTGCGCGCTCTGTCCATTGTTGCGCCCCGAGGGGGGCATCTTCGCGCTCGCGGGCGCGGGCTACTTGGCCGTGTTCGGTCCACCCGGGTCGAGCTGGCGCGCGCGCCTCGCCACCCGCTGGCTCGCAGTGGTCCCGCTGGTCGGTCTGGTGCTGCCGCCCTTGCTCAACCTGCTGCTGGTCGGCCACGCGCGCTCGACCACGGCGATGGTGAAGTGGGCGTGGGGCAACCCCTACTACGACACCGCCCGCTTCTTCTCGTTCACCGGCTCCAACCTGCGCATGTTGTGGAACGATCTGCTGTCCGGCGGCCCGTACACAGCGATCTTCCTGCCGGAGCACAGCCAGTACGTCTTGCTCGCGGGCGCGATCGCGTTGGTCCCGACCACGCTTCGCGCCAAGAAGATCCCGCGCGGCTTGATGGTGGCGTTGCTCGCGCTGGGCACGTTGATCCCCTGCACTTTTCTCACCATCTTGTGGAACCGCGTTCGCTACATCTACCCGTTCGCGCCGGGGTGGTTCGCGCTCGTCGGGTGCCTGGGCGCCGAGCTCGCGGTGCTGGTCGGGCGCTATCGAAAAGACGCTACCTGGGTGCCTGCGCTGGTGACGGGCCTGTTCGCCGGCGGGCTGTCCACCAAGCTCACCTGGAGCATCAAGGACCTCGCCAACAGCTCCCGCGCGATCAGCGAGCAGCAGGTGAAGCTCGGGATGTGGGCGCGTGACAACTTGCCCCAAGACGCGCTGATCGGCGTCAACGACACCGGCGCCATCGCCTACTTCTCGGAGCGTCGAACGTTCGACGTGGTGGGCCTCACCACCGAGGGCGAGGCGCAGTATTGGGTGGCGGGGACCGGTTCGCGCTACGAGCACTACGAGAAGCTCCCCCCCGAGCGGCGCCCCACCCACTTCATCGTCTACCCGCAGTGGATGGGCTGCGGAGCGATCTTGGGCGAGCAGCTGTTCGAGGCCACGGTGCTGAACCAGTCGATCCTCGGCGGCGCGACGAAGGTGGTGTACGCGGCCAGCTGGGAGGTGTTGGGGCGCGCCGACCTGCCCACGGATCCGCCCCGCTCCGGCGACGTGATCGACACCCTCGACGTGGCCGATCTCGAGTCGGAGAAGGCCCACGGATACAAGTTGTTCCACGCGCAAGACGTGCAGAACCAGCTGTTCACGGACTGGGACGAAGGCGGAGAGTTGGCCGACGGCGGCCGGCATGATCGCGTGTGGGACGACTTCGATCTCGAGCTCGCCCCGGGCGCCGTGCTGGTCGCGCGCCTCGCCAGCAAGACCCCTCAGACAATCAGGGTTCTGCTCGACGGGAGCGAGGCCGGCAGCGCGGAGCTCGGCGTGTCGGACTGGATCGAGGTCGCCATCCCGCTCGCGGGCGCGAGCGCCGGCAAACATCACCTCTCGGTGCGGGCGGAAGACGGCAAGTCGTTCGGCGCGCTCCACTACTGGGTGCTGAGCGAATGACCGACGAGGGTGGTTGACGTCGCCCCCCAAGCGACGTCAAAAAGTGGCCCAACATGGCGGAGCGTCGCACCTTCTACCCCCCGATCGAGCCCTATGAGCGCGGCATGCTGGCCGTGTCCCCCGTGCACACGCTGTACTGGGAGCAATCGGGCAACCCCAAGGGCAAGCCGGTCGTGTTCGTGCACGGCGGCCCGGGCGGCGGCACCGACGCCAAACATCGTCGCTTCTTCGATCCTGCGCGCTACCGCATCGTGCTGTTCGATCAGCGCGGCTGTGGGCGCAGCACCCCTCACGCCTGCCTCGACGACAACACCACCTGGACCCTGGTCAGCGACATGGAGAAGCTGCGCCAGCAGCTGGGCATCGAGCGCTGGCAAGTGTTCGGGGGCTCGTGGGGAAGCACGCTGGCCCTGGCCTACGCCGAGGCTCACCCCGAGCGTGTGAGCGAGCTGGTCCTGCGCGGCATCTTCCTGCTTCGCAAGTGGGAGATCGACTGGTTCTACCAACAGGGGGCGAGCCGCCTGTACCCGGACGCGTGGCAATCGTTCTTGGCGCCCATCCCCGAGGCGGAACGCGGCGATCTGTTGTCTGCGTACCACGCCCGTTTGACCTCGAGCGATCCCGCCGTGGCGCTGGCCGCGGCACGCGCGTGGAGCGTCTGGGAGGGCTCGACCAGCTGCCTCCTGTCCGACACGGAGCTGGTCGCACGCATGGGCGCCGACCAGTTCGCGCTCGCGTTCGCGCGCATCGAGTGCCACTACTTCACGAACCGCGGCTTCTTCGACAAGGAGACGAAGCTGCTCGATGACGTCGCCGCCATCCGCAACATCCCCGGCGTGATCGTGCAGGGGCGCTACGACGTGGTGTGCCCCGCCGAGAGCGCATGGGATCTCAAGCGCGCCTGGCCCGAAGCGCAGCTCGTGATCGTGCCCGACGCCGGTCACTCCGCCATGGAGCCCGGCATCCTGCACGAGCTCATCAGCGCCACCGACCAGTTCGCGCGTTAGAAGCGCCCCGAGAGGACGGCGCCCGTGGGCGTGACGAGCAGCGCGGCCTCGGGTGCGTCCGCCTTTTTGCCTTCGTCGGGCGACGCAGTCAGCGCGATGCCGAACAGCACCGCGGTCGTGACCGCGGCGGCGATGGTGATGCCGCCAGCCACGTCGGTGCCAATCGCAAACGACTGGGTCTTGCTCTGCGCGTTCTCGATCGCCGCCGCGTCGCCTGGCACCGTGGCCAGCGCGTCGTCGAGCTCCCCACGTGCGCTGATGGCCAGCCCGCCCATGATGCCGGTCGCGACTAGCCCGGCACCGGTGCCCGCGAGCATGATCCACGCATGCAGCGGGATCTCGGCGGACGCCGGCGGGGGAGGAGGAGGAGGAGGCGGAGGAGGCGCGTCTTGGTCGGCCTTGAGCTTCACCAGCTCGAGCTTCACGGTCGACTCGTCGCCACCTGCCACGTCGACGACCCGCGAGCTCGGCGTGTGCTCACTGAGCGTAGCGGTGAGCTTGCGCCTGCCCGCGTTGACGAGCAACGGGTTCGAGAGTGGCGTTTGGCCCATCGGAACGTCGTCCACCAGGACCTCGGCGCCGCTCACGTTGGTGGTCACCATCACGCGGCCGACCTTCTTGCTCAGCTCGTCGAGGTAGGCCTGCACCTGCGTGCGGCGCGCGGCGTCGATGCCCTTGCCTCCCTCCGCCAGGTACTGCTCGAACGCCGATAGCGCGCTCGCGTAGTCGTTGAGCTCGCGCGAGGTCTGACCCAGGTTGTAGAGCACGCGGTAGTGCGGCGCGAGCTGATAGGCGCGCTTGAACTCGACCAGCGCCGCGGGAAAGTCCTTGGCCTTGTAGAAGTCCACGCCCGCCTTGAAACGGGCGCTCGCTTCCTCCGACTCGGTCTTCTGCGGCTGTGCCCAGACCTGCACGGGGGTGGCCGCCACCGCGACCAGCAGCAGCCAGCGCGCCGCGACGCGAGTCCCCTTGTGGCCGAGTGTGCTCACTTCTTGTACGGGTCCTCTTCGTCGATGCCGATCGACGACTTGGGAAGCTTGCCTGGACGGGTGGCGGGAGCGGCCGTGGGGGCGGCGCTGGCGCTGGCCGTCGCGAGCGCCGTGTCGACTGCCGGCGGCGCCAACATCACGTCCAAGGTGACGTCCTTGTCGTAGCTGACCATCCGCGTCACTGGCGAGAGGCCGGGCCCCTCGAACTCGATCTTGTGCAGCGAGCCATCGCGCGGCACTTGCGCGGTGAACGGGCTGCCCGAGAGCGTGTTGCCATCCAGCTTGGCCGTGACGCCCGCAGGTCCATAGGTGATCGACAAGGTCACCCGCTCGGCCGCAGGCGCCGCCGACGCGGTGGGCGGAGAGGCCGCCGGCTCCGCTTTGGGGGCCGGCTTGTCCATGAAGATCACGAACACCATGCCGAGCACCGAGGCGACCGCGAGCGCGAACAGCGAGATCAAGATCGCTCGGCTGGACGACTTGACTGGGGGATGCTGCGTGACCTGCGAGGTGACGAGCGTGCCGTGCGCGCCCGTGACGCTCCCGGGCCCGCTCTCGCGCGGCATGGGCGCCTCCAGATGACCGTGCTCGGCCATGGCGCGGCGAGCCCGCGCGAGCCCCTCCTGCGTGGTGATCGGCGTGGGATCGCCGCTCTTTTCGTGCACGTCCAGGTTCGGCACAGGCAAGAGCTGCGCAGTCTCGCGCAGCAGCTGCTTCATCTGCTCGTCGATCACGTAGCGGATCTTCTCGCGCTCCGCCCCGAACAGACTCGTCATCAGCTCGCCCACCTCACGCGGTCCCACGCGTCGGCTGAACCGATCCAGGAAGTTCTCGAGCGCGTCTCGGAACTCGCCCGCGGAGCGGAAGCGGTCGTCGGGCGAAAGCGCCATCGCGCGGTCGCAGATGTCTGCGAGCTCCGCGTCCGCGTCGGGGACCACCTCGCGGATGCGCGGCTCCGTGCCCGACAAGCGGCGCGCGAGCAACGCTGCCTGCGCATCGCCCTGCGCGAAGCGACGCGCGGCCATGGCTTCCCACAACATCACGCCGACGCTGAACAGGTCCGCGCGCGCATCGAGAGGCTCACCCGCCGCTTGCTCTGGCGCCACGTACGAGAGCTTGCCCTTGAACACGCCGCTTTGCGTAGTGGTCGACGCGCCCGCCGCCTTGGCGATGCCGAAGTCCACCAATTTGACCTGCCCGTCGTACGTGACGAACACGTTCTGCGGGCTGATGTCGCGATGCACCACGTTGAGCGGAGTGCCGTCGAAGTCGCGCAGCGTGTGCGCGTAGTGCATGCCTGCCAACATGTCTGCCAGCACGCGCACGTGGATGTCGAGCGGCATCTTGGTGCGGGAAGCGCGCCGCAACACGGCGTGCAGCGGCTGGCCGTCCAGGTAGTCCATGACCAGGAAGTGGCGCCCCTCTTCGACGCCCACCTCGTACGTCTGCACCACGTTCGGGTGGTTCAGGCGCGCGGCCAAGCGCGCCTCGTTCAGGAACATGTTGAGGAAGTCGGGGTCGTGGGACAGGTCTTCCTTGAGCTCCTTGACCACGAGCAGCTTGTTGAAGCCCGCGGGGCCCGGCACCACCGACAGGTACACCGTCGCCATGCCCCCTTGGCCGAGCTTGGCGATGATGCGGTACTTGCCGAGGCGTCCTGTCTGCATGAGGGTCTACTGCGGCGTGGGCGCGATCTGGACGTAGGAGATGGTGCCAGCCAGCACCTGGAAGCTCGACTCCCCCACGAACGCTTGGTCCTCCGCGCGGATCGCGCGCGCCACCGCCAACGCCGGCGGCAGGTTGAAGAAGCCACCGAAGCCGTCGGCGTCGGTGCTCTCTGCGTTGGGCGGGATGGTCGGGGCTTGGTTGATCAAGTAGAACTCGATGCTCTCGCCGTCGGCGTGGGGCACCTCGAAGCTGACGCTGCCTGCCGCCTCGCCAGAACAATCCACGCCATACAAGATGGCTGTCCCGCGCGTGTCGTCCACCTCGCCTTGCGCGATCCCGGCCAACGCCGCGTACTCGTTGGGCCGCAGCAGCTGCACTTCCTTGACCTTGGGCGGCTCGACCACGGGGCGGCCGACGTAGATTCGCGAGGGGACGATGTCCATGTCTTCGACGCGCACGAAGCCGTCGAACCCCTCGCGCACCGTGACCGTCACGTCGCCGTTCGCGTCTGGCGTGAGGCCCTTGGGAAAGTCGGGGCTCGTGCCGGTGCAGTCGACGTCGAGCTTGTCGCACACGTCGACCGTGCCCGTCGTGAGCGGCGCGCCATCGACCGCGAACGCCAAGCGGAAGGTGAACTCCAGTGTCTGGCTGGTGTCTGGCTCGGGCTCCACCACGTTGCCGAGGCAGCCCCAGATTGGGTCGGCTCCGCCGCCGCCGCCGGCACCATCGGTGCAAAGCTGGTCCACGCAGCTCGAGCCGTCGAAGCCCCGCGCCTCGCAGTCGGCGTCTGTCTCGCACTGCGCCTCGCTGGGGTTCAGCACGAAGGTGCAGGCCCCCAAAGCCCCCATCGCGGTGGCCACGAGCGCGGCACCACTGAGGCGAGCCCACCTTCGGGGCGACGACCGAGTCACTGAGGAAGCGTAGCGTTCGCTGCTTCGATGATCAAAGAGAACGGGGTCCGGCTCAGCGGCGCTTGGGCTTCTTCTTGACCTTGGTCTTCTTGACCGTCCGCCCGTTGCTCGCCGATGAAGAGGAGCTGGTCTTGCCGGGAGCACTGGCCCGTTGCGTCTGGCTCGACGCCTTCTGAGCGCCCTTTTCCTGCGCGCTCGAGGTCTTGTGTTCGGGCGCCTCCTCTTCGGGGCGGCTCTTCTTGGAGAGCTTGGGCGCTTCGGCCTCGCTGGATTCCACGCGCCGAGTCACTGGCTCACTGCGATCCACGGAGCCGCTGCTGTCGTCCAGCTCTCGGCGCTTGGCCGAGCTCTCGGAACGCGCAGGCTCCACACGGCGCCGATCGTCGGCGCCCGCCTGCACGCTGGCGCTTGCCCGGGCGTGGCCGCCCGAAGAGGACGAAACCAGCGTGGGCTTGGCCTTCTTGTGAGGCTCGGCGGGCGCGCGATAGACATCGCCGTTGCCCTTGGCGTGCACGTAGGTGTGGTGGTTCCGGTGGATGATCACGTTGGGCACGTGGTCGTGGTGGTGCACGACGACCCAATCGTGATGGTGGTGGGTGCGGTGGTACCAAACGCCGCCGTCGCAGTACCAGTAGCCGCCGTCCACGTAGTAGACGGCCACATCGCTGTCGTGCACGACGTACACGCCGTCGACGTAGACCAGCGGAGGGGGCTCGGCCCAGACCACGTGGTAGCCGTGGTGCACGCGACCGTGAACCGTGCAACCGGTCCCGAGCGCGCCAACGAGTCCGGCCAACAACAACAGCGAGGGGCTCACGTCCATCACCGAAACCTCCTCAAGCAAGTGTACGTCGGAGCGTGCGATCCGACCTCTGGTGGTACGCACCACCCCCGAACCCCTTCCAAACGGCGCACGGTTCCGACGCGCAAAGCCTGCAGACGCGGGCGCAGAGCAAGCGCCTCGACGCGAAGAAATCCGCGGCATTCGCGCAAGTTTTTACTGGCAAACAGGTTGCATACCCGGAGCTCGGAGGAAGCTCATGGGACACGACGAAGTCAACGTGGGAACGGTCGACCGCATCATCCGCCTGGGCCTTGGCGTGGGACTGCTCGCCGCGATGGGGCCAGCACCCTCGCTGCTCTTCATGGGCATCGCGCCGCTGCTTTCGGGACTGCTCGGCTTCTGCCCCGTGTACTTCTACGCGGGCTTCTCCACGAAGGGCGAGGCTGCGAGCGAGCGAAGCCCAGTGCTCGCGCACTGAGACCAAAGTGCCTCTCAGTGCCACTTGACACTCGGTGCCATTTCGACCACGCTCCGCGAAAGGAGGCGTGGTCATGGCGATTCCGAGCAAGGGTTGGGGCAAAGACGAGGTGTATGCGGCGCTCGAGGAGCGACGCAAAGACGACCTGGCTTGGCGGTCGGGGCGTGCGTTCGCCTACATCTACGATGGCGGCCCTTCGATCGAAGAGGTCGGCAAGAAGGCCTACGTCGCCTACCTGAGCGAGAACGGGCTCGACCCGACCGCGTTCCCCAGCTTGCTCCACTTCGAGAACGAGCTGATCGACATGGCGCGCGCACACCTCTCGGGGGGGCCCGAGGTGTGCGGCACCTTCACCAGCGGCGGTACCGAGAGCATCATCCTGGCGGTCAAGGCGGCGCGCGACTTCGCCAAGTCCTCGCGCGGTGTGAGCGCGCCCGAGATGATCGTGCCGGTGACCGCGCACGCCGCGTTCCACAAGGCGGGGCACTACCTGGGCGTGAAGGTGATCACCACCGACGTCGACCCGCGCACCTTCCGCGCGGACGTCGGCGCCATCCGATCCGCCATCACCGACGACACGGTGCTGATCGTGGGCTCCGCCTCGGGCTACGCGCACGGCGTGGTCGACCCCATCCGCGAGATCGCAGCGCTCGCCTCGGAGCGCGGCATCCTCTGCCACGTCGACGGCTGCATCGGCGGCTTCTTGCTGCCGTACTTCGCCCGGCTCGGTGCCGCGGTGCCCGAGTTCGACTTCCGCGTGCCCGGCGTCACCAGCATCTCGATGGACTTCCACAAATACGGGCTCACGCCCAAGGGCGCCTCGTGTGTGCTCTACCGCGGCGAAGAGGTGCGCCGCGCGCAGTTCTTCGTGTGCTCGAGCTGGGCTGGCTACACCATGGCCAACACCGCCATCCAGAGCTCGAAGTCGGGTGGGCCGCTGGCCGCAGCCTGGGCGGTGCTGCACCACGTGGGCGACGACGGCTACCTCGAGATCGCGCGCGGCTTGCTCGAAGCCAAGAACAAGATCGTGGCGGGCCTCAAGGAGATCCCAGGCCTCGCGGTGCTTGGTGATCCCGAGATGGCGCTGATCGCCTTCACCTCCAGCCGCGCGCCGGTGTTCATGGTGGCCGACGAGATGAAGGCCCGCGGTTGGCACTTGCAGCCGCAGCTCGCCTACGGCTCCTCGCCCGAGAACCTGCACCTCACCATCAACCCCAACAACGTGCGCTACACCGAGGAGCTGCTGCGCGACCTCGCCGCCGCCGTCGAAGCCGTGGCGGCCAAGGCTTCGAGCTATGCGGAGACGGTGGCGTTCGCCCAATCGTTTGCCGACCGGCTCACCGGGCCAGACGCCGCCGCCATGCTGCCCGGGCTCGTCGCTAGCTTGGGCGTGGGCGGAGGCGGCAAGATGCCGGACAAGATGGCGGAGATCAACGCGCTGCTCAACGCGATCCCTCGACCACTGCAGGAGCAGCTCCTGTCTCGCTTCATGTCGATGTTGTTCACGGCCGGCCCCAAGCCGTGAGCGAGGGCGCCTCCATGGCCGCCACGGGCCTGCGCGAGCGACGCAAGGCAGAGGCGCGCAAAGCGATCGTCGAGGCCGCGTTGGAGCTGTTCCTGGAGCGCGGCTTCGCCCAGGTCACGGTGGACGAGATCGCGAGCCGCGCGGACGTGTCCCGTCGCTCGTTCTTTCGCTACTTCCCCACCAAGGAGGCGGTCGCCTTCGAGCGGCGGAGCACCCAGCTCGAGCGCTTCCGTGCCGCGCTCGAGCGCCACACCGAACAAGACGTGCGCGACGTGTTGCGGGCCGCGCTGGCCGAGCTGGCCGAGGACTACCGGCGCAACAAGTCGCGCATCCTGCGCGAGCGCGCGCTGTTCGCGAGCGCGCGCGAGCTCTTGGCGCGCGACCTCGAGCTCGACCGCGAGCTCGAGGGAGTGATCGTGGACGCAGTCTTGGCGCGTTGCCCGGCTGGCGAGCCCCACGAGCGCGCGGCGCGCCTGTTCGCCGCGTGCGCCATGGGCGTGATGCACGTGGTGATCGACGAATGGGCCGCCACCCGCGGCGAGCTCGACATGCTCGAGGTGGGGCTGCCGGCGCTGTCCAAGATCGAGGATCTGCTGCCGGCCAGGTTGCGTAAGCGCTAGCGCTTACTCCTTCAGCACCTTGACCGAGTCGCCCACGATCTCCAGCACCTCGATGCGGCCCTGGTAGTAGGCGGCCAGGCCCACGTCGACGCGCACCGCGCGGTTGTCGCACGCGAAGGAGATGTCTGGCTTCTGGGGGGTGTGGCCCATGACCATGCGCTTCTTGCCGAGCGCGTCGAGCACCTCGCCGAGCTCCTTGCACTCCTTGGGTCCGGTCTGCGCGCTGTAGGCGCGCAGCCAAATGGGCCCGTCGTCGCTCATCACCACCTTGGGTGGGCCCTTGCCCTGCCCTTCGAGCCAGGCGCGGGTCTCGGCGTCCATCTTGTCGAGCCCGTAGCTCAGGTGCTTCTTGCTGATCCCGCCGTGGACGAACACGCTGTCGCCCACGATGGCGTAGAGCGGCTGCTTCGCGAGCTTCTTGGCGTAAGGGCCACCAGGCGCGAACGCGGCGGCCCGCGGGCGGTGCGCCTCTGGCAACGCCTGGATCTCGGGCTGGTTCGGCACCGGCACGTCCGCGAAGGCGGTCATGGCGCCCTCGGTGACATAACGAAAGTCGAACGCGGAGTTCATCAGCTCGTGGTTGCCATTGACCGCGATGAAGGTACCGCCTTTGGCCTTGGCCTCGATCGTCAGCGCCTCGAAGTAGTCCATGATCTTGCGGTCGTCGTCGCCGCGATCGAGCTGGTCGCCGACCTGGACCACGAACAAGGAGCCGCCGATCCAGGCGCCCGCGTCGTCGATCGCGCCGCCTAGCTTGAGCGCGCGCTTGGCCGCGGAGAGGTCACCGTGCACGTCGCCGAATGCGATCAAACGCTCCGGCGCTGGGTACACGTTGGTCGTCACCACCGCGCTGGCTGCTGCAGGCGCCGCGCCTTGGTCTGCCGCCGGGAGCGGCGGGTTGGGATCCGGCGAGCACGCGGCGAGGAAGAGGGCGCTCCACAGGAGGCGGCGGCTCGATGCGCGCGTCATGGCCTCAGGAGTCGATCTGCGTGTCGCAGTTTGGGTCCAAGATGTCGATCTCGCCGGCCCACTGGCACTTGCAGGTCGAGTCGCTGGACAGCGCTTTGGCGTCGTTGGCGACGGAGAACGCGGCGCCCGGCGCCCACGCCTCCTGCGTGCTGGGCACGCAGGGTTGCGGGGTGAGCACGCCGCTCGCAGCGCTGGTGGCGGACGCGACCTGAGGGTTCGAGGGCGACCTGCACATGCCGAAGGTGATGATGTTCTTCAGCGGCTTGTGGTCGTCGACCGTGGCCACGGGCTTCTCGTCGGCGCTGACAGGGCTGTCGAGCACCACGAGCAGGGAGGGCAAACTGCCTTGCGAGCAGCGGATCTTGGCTTCGTGCACCACGAGCCTGCGCATGCCGAGAGGCTCGCATGGGCCGCCCTGCCGGGCAACGTGGTATGAGAGTCGGCCGTGAGGAAGAGAGTGCTGGGCAAGACTGGCCTCGAGGTGACCGAGCTCGCGCTCGGCACTTGGGGTCTCTCCGGCGACGCGTACGGCCCGGTGGTCGAGGCCGACGTGGATCGCACCATCGATCGCGCGGTCGCGCTCGGCATCAACCTGTTCGACACGGCCGACGTGTACGGCGCGGGCGCGATGGAGCGCAAGCTGGGCGCGCGGCTGCCGGCCCAGAAGGTGATGGTGATCACCAAGCTCGGCACCTCGACCTCGGGCTACCCGGAGAAGCGCTTCGACTCGACCTACTTGGACACCGCGTTCGACCGCAGCCAGTCGCGGCTCAAGCGCGAGTGCATCGACATCGTGCTCCTGCACAACCCGACGCTCACCACCTTCGACACCGACGAGCCCTTCCAGGTGCTGCGGCGCTTGAAGGACCAAGCTCGCATCAAGGCGTGGGGCGTCTCGGCGGGCACCGTGGCCGTGGCGGAGCGCGCGATCGAGCGCGGCGCCGAGGTGCTGGAGATGGCTTACAACTGCTTCTTCCACAGCGACGTGAAGAGCCTCACGGCCAAGCTCGCCTCGTCGGGGGTGGGCCTGCTCGCCCGCAGCGTGCTGGCCTACGGCCTGCTCGCCGGCCATTGGACCCCAGAGCGCGAGTTCTACCCGCCCGACCACCGCGCCGACCGCTGGAACGCCGAGGAGCTGAAGCGCCGCGTCGAGCAGCTGGGCGCGTTGCGCTCGGTGCTCGGCGGTCCGCTGCCCAACTTGCGCTCGATCGCGCTGCGCTACGTGCTCGCCAACGAGCGCGTGAGCTCTGCGGTGCTCGGCCCGAGGAACCCGACGCAGCTCGATCAGCTGGTGCGCGACGCTGGCCGCATGCCTCCCTACCTCATGCGCGCCACGCTCGCGCGGCTCGAGGCGCAGCTGCTCGCGCACGGAGTGAGCGGCGAGTGAGCTCCGACATCGCGTTCTTGCGAGAGCTAGCGCGCGAGGCGAGCGCGCTCGTGATGCGCGTGTACGCGACCGAGTTCACCGTGGATCACAAGGGCGAGGACGACCCCGTGACGCGCGCCGATCGCGAGGCGAACACGCTGATCTGCGAGCGCTTGGCCAAGCGCTTTCCACGCGCGGCCATCTGCGCAGAAGAGAGTCCCCCCACGACCGAGCAGGACAGGAAGCGCCTGCGCAAGGCCGAGCTCTCGTTCTTCGTCGACCCGGTGGACGGCACGCGCGAGTTCGTCTCCAAGAATGGAGAGTTCTGCGTGATGATCGGCGCTTGCCGGGGCGGCGTGCCCACGCTGGGCGTGATCGCGGTGCCGGTCGAGAACAAGCTCTTTTGGGCAGAGGTCGGAGGCGGCGCCCACCTCGAGCCGCTCGATGGCACGGGCACGCCGTCGCCGTTGCGCTTGCTCGCACCGGCGCGCGGCACGCTGCGCGCGGTGGTGTCGCGCTCGCACCCGTCACCGCGCACCCGAGGGATCCTGGACGAGCTCGGCGTCACCCACGAGGTCCCCTGTGGCTCGGTAGGGGTGAAGGCGGCCCGCCTGCTCGAGGGCGCGGCCGACGTGTATGTGCACCCGAGCTACGGCGCCAAGCTGTGGGACGCGTGCGCGCCGGAGGCCATCGTGCTCGCGGCGGGCGGCGTGATGACCACGATCGAGGGCAAAGACATCGACTACCGCGGCGAGCTCGAGCTCGAAGGCGGCCTGATCGCAACCTCCCGCGAGCTGTTCGACGCGGTGCTGAGCGCGGCGCGGGGGATCTGACTCACAACCACTCGACGCCGCAAGTGGCCGCCGCTTGCAGCAACATGAAGTCCAACGAGTCGGGCTTGTCGAACCACAGCGACCGAACGTCGAGCGCAAACTGGAGGCCGAAGCGCCCGCGCCAATTCGAGTCCATGGGCACGCGAACGGCCGTCCGCACGTGCGCGCCCACAGCGATCGGAGGATCGCCGCTGACCCTACCGCCGTCTTCGAGCTGAGCATCCGCGCGCAGCTCAGCCGCCGACGTTGAAGCTGACCCGAGCGGTACCGCCGGGCTCGAGCTTGACGGCCTGCGACATCGCCGCGCCGCTCTCGGGCTTGCACGAGACCTTCACGGTGCCGGCGGGCACGCTGGCCACGACCGGCGTCGCGCCATACGAGGCGCCGTTGATCGTGACGATGCAGAAGCCACCCTTGGCGTTGACGCGCACCGTGCCGGGGCCCGCCGCGACGGGCGCCTCGCCGGTGGAGGTGGGGGGCACCTTGGGATCCTTCTGAGCCTTCTTGTCGCGCTCTTGCTGCGCGATCTGCTCCGGCGTGAGCTTGAGCATGACGTGCTTGAGCTTGACCTTCTCGCCTTGCTTGCCGGTGAAGGTGAAGGTCTTGGCCTGGTAGCCGTTGGCCGAGACCACGATCTTGTGCTCCTCGTCGGCGGAGAGGCCGGAGATCTTCTTCCAATCGCCCTTCCACGGCTTCTGGTCCACCCACACGGTGGGCTCGGGCATGATGTCGAGCTCGGCGGTGACGCTGCCAGTCGCCATCTTGGCGCTGATCTTCTTGGTCTCGCCGCCCTCCTTGAAGGTGACCGTCTCGCGGTGCGACTCGAGCCCCTCTTTGGAGAGCTTGATCTGGATCTCGCTCCCGACCGGCAGATCGATGGTGGCGGGGGTGAGCTCCTTGCGCATGTCGCCGTTGATCCAGATCGAAGCGCCGGTGGGATCGCTCTCGATCGTGAGCTTGCCGCGGGCTTCTGCGGGCGGCGCGACCGCACCTTGGACTGGCGCGCTGGTGGTGGCGGTGATGTCTGCCGTCTTGGGCGGATCGCCCTTCAGCAGCAGGTAGCCCACGCCGAGCGCCGCCGCGGCGGCGAGCGCCACACCGACGAACACACCCGCGCTGCGCTTGGGCGCGGGGGGAATGCTGGCCGCGGCGCCTGGCGCGCCGGCACCGGTGGTGGACTGATCGAAGCGCGCGCTCGGGTGCGAGCCGGTGGAGGCAGGCGAGTAATCGGGAGGCGGGATCTCGCGCGCGATGCGATCGGCGAGCTGCTTGATGTCCTGCAGATCCGCCTTTTGCTCGGTGAGCTTCTCCTCGAACAGGCGCTGCATCCACGCCGACATGCTCACGGCCGAGACCGGCAGGCGCTCGTGCCGCACGAACGCCTCGAGATCCGCCTGCATCTCGCGCGCGCTCTGGTAGCGAGCGTCGGGGTTCTTGGCCAGTGCCTTCATCACGATGCGCTCGAGCTGCGGCGGGTAGTTCGGTGCCACGTCGCTCGGCATCGGGTACTCGGTCTCGCAGATCAGCTTGAGCGTGTCGTATTCGCTTCCGCCCTTGAACAGACGCTTGCCGGTGGTGAGCTCGAACAGGATGACGCCGCACGCAAAGATGTCGCTGCGAAAGTCGATGTCCTCGCCGCCGGCCTGCTCTGGCGACATGTACGGCACCTTGCCCTTGAGGTGACCGCCCTTGGACTCGTCGGTGACGTGCAGGCTCTTGGCCACACCGAAGTCGACCACCTTGATGTCGCCCGAGAAGGTGACGACGATGTTCTGCGGCGAAATGTCACGGTGGACGATGCCGAGCAGATTGCCGTCGAGATCCCGCTTCTCGTGCGCGTACGCCAGCCCGGCCGACAGACCGATCACGATGGCGAGCGCATGCTCGAGCGGGAACTCCATCACGTTCTTCTTCTTCATCTGGCGCACGATGGTGCGGATGTCCTCGCCGTGGATGTGCTCCATGGCGATGAAGAAGGTGCCGTCGGCCTGACCCACGTCGAACGTCTGGACGATGTTGGGGTGCGAGAGCGTGGCGGCGATGCGCGCCTCGTGCAGCAGCATGTCGATGAACTGCCGGTCCTGGTTCATCTGCGGGAGGATCCGCTTGATCACGACGAGCTTCTCGAAGCCCGCCACGCTGCGATGGAGCGCGAGGAACAGCTCGGCCATGCCGCCGGACGCGAGCTTGCGCATCAGCATGTACTTGCCGAAGTGCCGCGGCAGGACCTCGCCCTCGGGGGCGGGGCCGGCGGGGCCTCCGAGCGCGCTAGGCGCAGCGAGCCCGGGCGCAGGGTTCGCCGCGCGGTCTCCGCTTTCTAGCGTCATGGGTGCTCGTGCCCTCCGTGGTTCTGTGATCTTAGCGCGCCAGAAGCCCGGTGGGCACGTTCGAGCCACCGCCCCGTTGCCAGCCAGTCACCTTTGTCCTCGTTCGGTCGGCGGCGCAAGATACCCTCCCCGGGGTGCGTCTGATTTCTCTTTTGGCGCTCGTGGGCCTGGGTTTGCTCGCCGTGGGCTGCGCGACCCACAGCCAGGACCTCGAGCGGGCGCGAAGGCACTACCAGGACCTGCAGTTCGAGAAGGCGCTCGCGCTGTTGCGCGTGCTGGGAGACGAGCCCGACCTGCTGAGCCCCGCCGAGAGGGTCCAATACGCCTACCTGCGGGGGATGACCGACGTGCGGCTGGCCGACACGCAGACCGACGATGCGCTGCGGCAGGCGCTGCGCGCGTGCGCTCGCGATTGGCTGGACGACTCGCTGCGTCGAGATCAAGCCGGTGCCCTGTCTCCCGACCAGAACGCACGCGCCCGCTCGGCCTTGGCCCAGCTGATCGACGTGGAGAGCGATCGGGGGGCCTGCCTGCGCTGACAGCGTCACGCGCTCTGACGCAGGCGGGTGATCTCGTCTTTGGCTTGCAGCTTGTGCTTCTTGATCTCGCTCATCTCGCGCTGCTCGGTAGGCGTCAGATACGCGCGGCGCCCGAGCTCCCTCAACCTCGTGTCGAGCTCCAGGTGACGGTGCTCGGCGGCGCGAAGCCGCTCCAACGGGGTCCGCTCGGTGACGAGGTGTCGCTTCATTGGCCCTCCCGGAGCGCTGCCAGCGTTCTCGCCGGTAGGCCCTGGCTGGATGATCCCAAAAGGTACGATGGCTCGGAAGGGTGAACCGACCGGAGCGCAGCTTTCTTCCCGCTGCTCGTGGAGCCCGGGCGCGCTGCTAAGGTGAGGCATGGTCGGTCAGGGAAAAGGGTGTTTGCTCGGGGTCTGGGTGACGTTCTGGGGCGTGGGCTGCGGCGGGCCGACGGCAGGCAGCCCCCCGGCCCAGACCCCGATCGTGCTCGACGAGGTGAGGGTCACCAAGACAGACCCCGGCGATCTGCCCAAGCTTTTCCAGGCGGCCAGCGATCGACTGCTGCGAGACGAGTTCCAGCAAGCCGCCGCGGAGTTCGATCACATCGTCGCCGTGGATCCCAAGGGACCCACGGCGGCGCCCAGCCTCTACAACGCCGGCCTGGCCTATGGCGGGCTGGGCCAGCTCGAACAAGCGGTGACCCGCTTCCGTGCGAGCGCAGAGCTCGATCCCGCCGCGAACACGACCAAGCTGGCGTGGTTTCGCATCGCCCGCATGGAGGCGTACATGGAGCGCTGGCCGGAGCTCGAGAAGGTCGCTGCCACCATCCTCGGGCGCTCGGACCTGACCGTGCTCGAGCGCATCGAGGGCCTCGGCGCGAAGGGGCTCGCGCTGGTGGAGCAAGGCCGCGTGGATGAGGCATTCGACGTGGTCGTCACCGCGCGCAACGAGATCGAAGACAAGAAGCTGGGCTTGTCGGGACCACCACCGATCGAGCTCGCGCAGGTCGCGTTCGCGCTCGGCGAGGTGCGCCGCTTGAAGAGCGAGCGCATCAAGTTCCTGCCCGTGCCCGCGAACTTCGGCGCGGTGCTCGAGGAGCGCTGCACGGGCCTGCTCGACGCGCAGTCGGCCTACACCGATGCGATGCGGAGCTTGGACGCGCACTGGTCGGCCATGGCCGGCTACCGCGTGGGCCAGCTCTATCAACAGCTGCACCGCGACGTGATGGTGGTGCCTGCACCGGAGGGAGCGAGCTCGCTGCGCCAGAAGCAGCTGTGGGAGGGCGCGATGCGCCTGCGCTACCGCATCTTGCTGGAGAAGGGCCTGAAGATGATGGAAGGCACCGTGGCGCTCGGCGAAAAGACCGGTCAGAAGTCGAACTGGATCGCGCGCGCCAGGGAGGCGCAGAAGGAGCTCGAGACGGCGCTCGCTACCGAGAAGGAAGCGATGAAGAAGCTGCCCTTCAGCGAGGACGAGATCAAGACCGCGCTCGACGACCTGAAGAAGAAGAACCCACCCAAGCCAGCGGTCACGAAGTAGCTCACCAGCTCACGAAGGAGCTCGCAGCCAAGGCGCGGCACGAGCCAGCGCCGCCTCGAGGTTCGCCGCCGCCGCAAAAGACAGGGGCTCCCCCAGCTCGAAGCGCGCCCCGGCGATCGCCAACAGCCAGCTCTCGGGAGGGTCGCCGTACAGGTTTTGGAAGGCGTGCAGCAGCGCGCTCGGTGCGAGCGCGTGGGTGCTGAACGAGGTGCCCTGCGCTGGCTCCACGCGCACGAGCTCGAAAGGCGCCGAGAGGCTCACGCTCGCATCCACGAACAGCACCAGCGATCGCCGCTCGAGATCGAGCGCGTGCTCGACCTGCAGCTGAAATTCGCACAGAAGCTCGACCTCGCCTCGTTCGATCTCCGGTTCCAGCAGCGCGCCGATCCGTTCGAGGAACATGGGTCCGAGCGCGTCGTCGCCGCGCGACGGGTTGCCGACGCCGATGATCAGCCGCGGCGCGCGGCGCGCCTCAAGCGCCGCCATCGCGCACGAGCCGCTCGACCAGCGCGCCGCTGGCGTCGCGGATCTCCACCGCGAGCGGCATCTTGCCGAGCGCGTGTGTGGCGCAAGACAGGCAGGGATCGAACGAGCGAATGGCGACCTCGATCTGGTTGAGCATGCCCTCGGTCGGCTCGTGGCCGTCGATCACCTGGCGCGCCACCTCGCGAATGGCCTCGTTCATGGCCTGATTGTTGTGCGTGGTCGACACGATCAGGTTGCAGGCGGTGACGAGATCATCGTCGCCGACTTCGTAGTGGTGGATCAGGGTGCCGCGGGGCGCCTCGATGATGCCGATCGCAACCTTGCTGCGCGGGCCGCTCGTGAGCAGATCCTCACCGAGCAACGCCGGATCGTCGAGCAGCCGCTCGATCACCTCGGCTGCGTGCAGCAGCTCGATCATGCGCGCCCAATGGAAGGCGAGCGGCGCGTGGATCAGCGCGCCCGGGGAGGTGGCGCAGAGCTCCTGGCGTGCCTCTTCGGCCAGCGGGGTCGAGATGTGGTCGCAGTTCTGGATGCGCGCCAGCGGGCCCACTTTGTACCAGCCGTCCTCCTTGCCGCGCGACACGATGAACGGAAACTTCATGTAGCTCCAAGAGCGGACGTTCTCGCGCAGCTGGGCGCCGTAGTCTTCCGGGGCCACGCCGTCGAAGATGATGGCGCCGTGCTGGTCGCGGGCGCGCAGCACGCCGTCATACAGGTCGAGCTCGCCGCCTTTGCCCACCAGCGAGAGCAGGCTCGAGCTCACGGTGCCGAAGCGCTCGAAAGCCACCTGGTGTTTGCGATAGAGATCGGCCACGAGCGCCACGCCCTCGCGCGCCCAGCCCAGCACGTCGGGCAAGAGCGAAGCGAGCTCGGCGCGCTCTTCGGGGCTGACGCGCTTGTTGACGCCGCCCGGGACGGAGCCGGTGCCATGGATGCGCTTGCCCGCCGTGACGCGGATGACCTCCTGACCGAACTTGCGCAGCAAGATGCCCTTCCGCGCCACGTCGGGGAAGGCGGCGAGCACCCCCACCACGTTGCGGCTTTGGGGATCGCTCTCGAACCCGAACAGCAGATCCGGCGAGGACAAGTGGTAGAAGTGCAGCGCGTGGGACTGCAGGATCTGGCCGTAGTGCATCAGCCTGCGGATGCGGTCGGCGGTGGCGCTGACGGGGCGGGCGCCCACCACGGCGTCGAGCGCCTTGGACGCGGCTAGGTGGTGGCTCACCGGGCAGATGCCGCACAAGCGCTGCACCATCACCGGGACCTCCCAGTAGGGCCGCCCCTGGATGAAGCGTTCGAAGCCACGAAACTCCACGATGTGGAGGCGCACCTGCTGCACGCGTTTGTCGTCGTCGAGCAAGATGGTGACCTTGCCGTGGCCCTCGACCCGGGACACCGGCTCGATCACGACGCGCGTGAGCCCCTGTGGGCTGTCGGCGGTGTCGAGCGAGCGTTCGCGAGCGGTCATGTCGCCTCTCAGTCGTAGTGGATGAGCCCGTGGCCCAGGTGCGGCGTGCGCCCGGCGATCAGATCGTTGAGAAACTGCCAGATTGCGTCTGCCGACGGCGGACAGCCGGGCAAGAAGTAGTCGATCTTCACCACGTCATGCAGCGGATGCACCTGCTTCAACGGCAGCGGCAGCTCGGGATCGTTGGGGATGAAGCCGCGCTCGACGCCGTGCCCCGTGAGGTAGACCGATTGCAGACAGTCGCGGATGTCGAGGTGGTTGCGCTGGGCAGGCAATCCTCCGTTGATCGCGCAGGCGCCCACCGCCACCAGCAGCTTGCATTGCTTTCGGAACACCCTGAGCGTCCGCACGTTGTCGGCGTTGCACAGGCCTCCCTCGATCAAGCCGAGGTCACACGGGCCCACGTGTTTGAGATCCGTCAGGGGCGAGGCGTCGAGCTCGATCAGCTCGAGCAAGCCGCTCAGCCGCTCGTCGATGTCGAGCAACGACATGTGACAGCCGAAGCAGCCTGCCAGCGAGCTGGTGGCGACGCGCAACTTCTTGCTCGCGGGTGCGCTCACGGCTCCTCGTCCTGAGCGGCGACGGCCACCTGGCTGATGGGACGCTCGTCGTACTTGCGTGCGCCGATGGGAACCGCGAAGCCCTTCCGCTTCTGCAGGATCGCGCCCACGGGGCACACGCTCATGGCCTTGTCGCCGAGCGCAAGCTCAGTGTCCCCGAGCTTGCCTGACTCGGCGTTGACCACCAGGTGCTTGGTGATGCCGCGACCAGACAGCGAGAACACGTTCTTCTTGTCGACCAACGCGCTGGCCCGCACGCACAGCTCGCACAAGATGCAACGATTCCGCTCCAAGAGCACGTCGGGGTGCGACGCGTCGAGCGGACGGTCGGGGAACAGCGGCGCATAGTGCGCGGTGTCCATGCCGACCTCGTAGCCAACTGCCTGCAGCGTGCAGCTGCCGCTGGCCTCGCAGGACGGGCAGAAGTGGTTGCCTTCCGTGAACAGGAACTGCACCAAGCCCTTGCGCAGCTCTTTGAGGTCGTCGACGTTGGACTCCACGATCGCCCCCTGCTGCGCCGGCGTGGTGCAGCTGGCGTGCGTCCGACCGTTGATCCGCACAGTGCACACCTTGCAGCTGCCGTGGGGCTCGAACTCGGGGTGGTAGCAGAGGTAGGGCACGTACCGCCCCGCGGCGAGCGCCGCGGCCAGGATCGACTGGCCAGGCTCGAAGGGCACGTCCTCCCCGTCCATCTCGAACGTCGGTCGAGTGTCGCTCACGCTTCCTCCTCCGAGAAATGCGCGTCGACGTCGTCGCGCGCAGTGACCTCTCGCGCCGGGGCGAGCGCCTCGTCCAGGTCGAACGTGGGCAGCACCTCCCGCGAGCGCAGCCGCTGCTCGAACGCAGGCTTGAACTTGGCCAGTGCATCGAGCACCGGGCTGCCCGCGGTGGTGCCGAGCCCGCAGTGGCTCGACGCCTTCATCACCAGCGACACCTTGCTCAGATCCTTGAGGTCGCGGCGCGAACCGTGACCGGCTGCGAGGCGCGCCATCATGCGGGCGTTCAAGGTGGTGCCCACACGGCACGGCGTGCAGAAGCCGCAGCTCTCGTGGGCGAAGAAGCGAGTGAAGTTGTCGACCACTTGCAGGATGTCCCGGCGGTCGTCGAACACCATGAACGCGCCGGCGCTCGGCACGTCCTCGAACGCGATTCGCCGCGACAGCTCGCGGGCCGACAGGAGCACACCAGAGGGGCCGCCGACCTGCACGGCCTGCGTGTGCGTCGCGCCAGCATCCGCGAGCACCTGGCTGACGCTCACGCCGAACGGGTACTCGTACACGCCGGGGCGTGCCACGTCGCCGCTGACCGACAAGAGCTTGGTGCCCGCCGACTTGGAGGTGCCCACCGAGCGCAAGAAGCTCGGTCCGTGGCGGGCCACGAACGCCGCCGCGACCAGGGTCTCGACGTTGTTCACCACGGTCGGCCGTTGCTCGTACCCGTGGGTCACGGGGTAGGGAGGGCGATTGCGGGGGATGCCGCGTTTGCCTTCGAGCGACTCGAGCAACGCCGACTCCTCGCCGCACACGTACGCGCCGGCGCCGATGTGGAGATCGAGATCGAAGCTCAACCCCGCAACGCCGAGCACGCTCTCGCCGAGTAGCCCGGCCTTGCGACGGGCGTCGATCTCGGCCCACAAGGGCTGCAGCAAGAAAGGATACTCGGCGCGCAGGTACACGATGCCGCGCTGCGCCCCGACTGCGATACCCGCGACGGTCATGCCCTCGATCAGGAGATCGGCGTGATGCGCCAACAGCTCGCGGTCCTTGAACGTGCCTGGCTCGCCTTCGTCGGCGTTGCACACGATGTAGCGCACCGGGCCCGGCGTCGCCGCGCACGCCGCCCACTTGTCCCCCGTGCCGAAGCCCGCGCCCCCCCTGCCCCGCAGGCCAGACTGCCGCACCGCTTCGATCACTGCGCTCCCACCGAGGCGCAGCGTGGCCTCGACCGCCTCCCCCGCGGTGAGCCGGGTGGACAGCAGGAGATCGCGTCGCTCCACGTGCGACTCGATGGTGAACAAGTTCTCGGGCCACTCTTCGACGGCGGCTCCTCCGCGCACCAGCGAGATGATGGCGCCGATGCGCGCGGGGGTGAGACGCGCGATGGCCCTACCGTTCACCAACAGCGCTGGCCCCTGGTCGCACAAGCCCGTGCAGCTGGTCGCCGAAACGGACACCAGGCCGTCTCTGCTGGTCTGATGCAGATCGATCTCGAACGCATCCAGCAAACGCTGCCGGAGCGCGTGACCGCCTGCCATCTCGTCGGTGATGTTGTCGCTGAACAGGATCTGGTAGCGGCCGCGCTCTTCGCTGTGGAAGAAGCCATAGAAGCCGACCACCCCTTCGACCTGCCCGCGCGACAGGCGGAGCAGCGCGGCGAGCTCGGTGATGACCGGCGGAGAGACGCGCCCGTCGCGGGCCATCACGTCGCGCAAAATCTGCACCAGCCGGCTGGGGTCGCGCCCGTGCTGCGCGACGATCGATGCCAAGCTCGGCCCTGAAGCCACGCGCTGAACCTAGTCGCGAGCAGCCGGCCTTTCAACCCAAGCGCGCGCTTCGCTTGTCGTGGACCCACGCGCGGACGCGCTCCGGACTCCACGTGTTCGCGATGCGCTCGAGCGGAATCCCAGCTTTGTGCGCGTTCTTGCAGGCGTGCTCCACGCGATCCAGCTCGTCCACATCGTGCGCGTCGCTGGTGAGCACGAAGGTGACCTGCCGTGAGCGCGCCAAACGCAGCAGGTCCACGCTGAGATCGAGCCGCGGAAGACCGCCGTTCACCTCCAGCGCGGTGCGCGTGCGCTCCGCCTCTGCGAACACCGCGTCGAGGTCGAGCGGGATCGCAGGCCGCCCTCCAATCAGACGCGCCGTCAGATGGCCGATCATGCTCACGCTCGGATCACGCATCGCGGCGAGCACCCGCTTGGTCTGGGCGTCCTTGTCGAGGCCGAAGTGGTCGTGCACCGAGGCGAGGCACCAGTCGAACTCCGCACGAAATCCGGCGTCGTAGTCGAGCTCGCCCTCGGGCCCGATGTTGAGCTCGATGCCGTGCAGCAACAAGAACGAGTCGCCCAGCTCGGTCTGCAGCTGCTTGATGCGGGCTCTCTGGGCGGTCAGCGCCTCGCGCCCGACGCCCGCGACGGCCAGGTTCTCGGCGTGCTCGGTGATCGCGAGCATGGTGTAGCCGCGGGCGCGCGCGGCTGCGATCACGCTCTCGAGCGGTGCGTGGGCGTCGCCAGAGAGCGACGTGTGCACGTGAAAGTCGCCCTTGATCAGGGACGGCTCGACGGGAGCCGGCAGCTCCCCGCGCTCGGCCATGTCGATCTCCGAGCCTAGGTCGCGTAGCACCGGCGGGATCCAGGGCAGGCCGAGCGCCGCGTAGATTTGCTCCTCGGTCTCACGGGCCACCACCGCGCCGCCGTCGAGCTTGCTGAGCGCATACTCGTTCAGCGTGTAGCCCCGATCGAGCGCGCGCTGGCGCAGTCGAATGTTGTGCGCCTTGCTGCCGGTGAAATACATGAGCGCGGCGCCGATCTGTGCGGGCTCCACCACCCGCACATCCACCTGCAGCCCCCGCCGCGTGAGGAAGCTGGTCTTGGTCGCACCGCTGGCGATCTCTCGATCGTTGAGCCGCAGCTTGTGCACCCGCTCCATCACCGGCGCCGCCTCGCGCGCTGCGACCACGACGTCCACGTCGCCCACCGTCTCCGAGAAGCGACGCAGGCTGCCGCAGAACTCGGCGTGGACCACGCCGGGCACCTCCAACAGCTCGGCCACGATCCGCTGCGCGACGGGCAGGGCCACCGAAATGGGGGTGCGCTTCTCGCCGTCGGCGCTGAGACGCGCGAGCGCCTCCTTCATCTTGAGCTCGGACTTCTCCCCGAACCCCTTCAAACCGCGCAGCTTGTGCTCGTCGAGCGCCTTCTTCAGGTCCTCGAGCGATTGCACGCCGAGCTCCTTGCGTAGACGGGCCACAGCCTTGGGGCCGACCCCCGGCAACCGCATCAGCGCCACCACCTCGGGGGGGTGCTTCTGGCGCAGCCCCTCGAGCTTCTCCACCTTGCCGTGCTCGAGCAGCTCGCGGATCTTGCCGGCGGTGCTCTTGCCCACGCCCGGGATCTTGGTGAGCTCGCTCGCGCTCAGCTTCCCGAGGTCGCCGCCGAAGGCCTCGATCGCCTGGCACGCGCTCTCGTACGCCCGCACGCGGAACGACTGGGGGTCGCCCTCGTCGAGCACGGTGAGCTCGACCAGCTCCTTGAGCATGTCGACGACGTCGTGTTTGGGATCCACCGGCGCGAAGCTTACACTGCCGCAAACCAGATCCGTTCTCTCGGGACCGCACCGCAGCCTCGAGGTCGCCTTCCGCCTCGTCGCCACAGCGACGTGGGCTGTGCGTGCGCAAGCGATCCATCCGCCCCGAGCAAGCCGGGGCCGTGTTTGCGCTGGATCATCGTCACCACGCGGCTCGAACGTCCGGCGCCGGCCGGAAAAGTCGGGTCGAGGAGAGCTCGCGGAGGGAAACGACGAGAGCACGGAACGGCGCGCCGAGACGCTCGTAGGGTTCTGTAGGAACCTCTGTGATCCGATCCAGGAAGAGAGCCATGTTGATACTGGTGTTTGCGGCGACGGGCCTAGGTGCTTGGCTGCTCGCTGGCCTGTGGTTGAAGCGCGGGGTGAGCGAGCCTCCTTTCGAGCTGGTCTCCAGCCAGGCGGGCATCGAGGTGCGCCGCTACGGGGCCACGATCGTGGCGGCTACGGAGGTCGAGGGGCGTCGAGAGGAGGCGCTCGACGAGGGCTTCCGACGCCTGGCCGGGTACATTTTCGGCAAGAACCGCAGCAAGGCGAAGATCGCTATGACCGCGCCGGTGTCCGCAGCTCCCTCGGAGAAGATCGCGATGACCGCCCCCGTCGCGGCCACCGAGCTGGGCGAAGGTCGCCTCCGCGTCACCTTCGCGATGCCAGCTGGCTACACGCTCGAAACCCTGCCGGAGCCAGAGGACGACCGCGTGAAGCTCGAGGTGGAGCCTGCGCGCGACCTCGCGGCCCTGCGCTTCTCGGGCTGGGCAGGGGAGCGCGCAGTCGCAGCACATACCCAGGAGCTGCTCGCGTGGGCCAAGCAACACGGCCACGCGACGGACGGTGTCCCGGTGCTCGCGCAGTACGACCCGCCGTTCACCATGCCGCTGATGCGCCGAAACGAGATCCTGCTGCGGCTGCGGTGAGCCCTCTGGATCGCGTTGGTGAGGCCCCGTCTGCGACGCCGCCTTTTCTTCACCACGGTGACCTCGACAGCTCCGCCAGGCGGGCTGCGAGCGCATCCCGCCGAACCTGCTCGCGCGAGCCGCGCGACCTGAGGTCGACCACGCCGCGCTCCAGCTCGTGCGGGCCGATGGCGACCAACAACGGGACCTCGGCCGCGTGCGCGAGCGCCACCCGCTTCCCGATGCCTTGCTGGGAGCCATCCAACTCGGCCCGAACACCGCGGTCGCTGAGCTCGTCAACCAGCGCTCGCGCGGCCTCTTGCTCGGCGGATCGCAACGGCAGCACGCGCACCTGCTCTGGGGCGAGCCAGGCGGGTACGCGACCCTTGTGGTGCTCGAGCAAGATGCCCAGGAAGCGCTCCAGGCTGCCGCACAATGCGCGGTGCAGCATCACGGGATGCCTCCGACGACCCATGCGATCGGCGTACTCCACGCCGAAGCGCTCGGGCAGGAAGTGGTCGACCTGAATCGTGCCGCACTGCCACGCGCGCCCAGCGCGATCGACCATGGAGATCTCCAGCTTGGGGCCGTAGAACGCGCCACCCCCTGCAGCGAACGAGAACGCCAACCCCGCCTCGCGCGCGCCCACGGCCAGCGCTGCTTCGGCGCGGTCCCAGATCGCGTCCTCGCCCAAGCGAGAGGAGGGTCGACCAGCCAGCGCCACGTCGACGCGCTCGAAGCCGAAGCCCCGATAGAACTGCTGAACCGAGCGGCAGAACGAGGCGACCTCTTCGACCACGTGCTCCTCTGCACACAATATGTGCCCGTCGTCCTGGACGAACTGGCGGAGGCGAAACAGTCCCGCCAGCGCGCCGCTCTGCTCGTTGCGGTGGCACACGCCGAGCTCGGACAGTCGCAGCGGCAGATCGCGATACGAGAGAGACATGCGCTTCGCGATCGACAAGTGGCCCGGGCAGCTCACCGGCTTGAGCGCGGCGGCCGAGCCCGCCTCCTCGTCGAGCACGAACATGTGCTCGCGGTAGTGCTGCCAGTGCCCGCTCTTGTCCCACAGGCCTTGGCGCATCAGCTGCGGGCTCCGCACCTCTCGATAGCCGGCTCGCCGCACGAAGCGACGGTTGGCCTCCTCGAGCGCGCGGTACATCGACAGCCCCTTGGGGTGCCAGAACACCATTCCGGGCGCCTCTTCTTGGAAGTGAAACAGCTCGAGTCGCTTGCCTATCGCACGATGATCGTCGGGATTCATGGGTCCGTCTCCTGGTCTCGCTGAGGGGAGCCGGCAGGCGGACGCACGATGCGAAACGCCCCGCCGGCGGGTGCCGGAGGGGCGTCTTCGGGGAACGTGAGACTCGCTGTGCGATCACACGACCAACGCCCCGCCGGAGCGGGTTGTGGTGGTCGCGGTGGTGGTCGACGGAGCGAGCATGGCGGTCTTGCTTGGCATGACGTGCGCGCAGCCCCGGCCTGACACGACTTGATCTACCCTCCTTGCGTGGCCAAAGCGGAGGACGCCATCTCGGTCGACGCGGAGGGGATCGAGGTCCGCGTCACCCATCCGAGCAAGCTGTACTTCCGCGAGGCCGGGCTCACCAAGCTGGACTTGGTGCACTACTACCTCGGCGTGGCCGACGGCGCGCTGCGGGGCGCCCGCGGGCGCCCGTTCGTGCTCAAGCGCTTCGTGGACGGCGCGGGCGGCGAGCCGTTCTACCAGAAGCGCGCACCCGAGAAGCGCCCAGCTTGGGTCAACACCTGCACGCTGCACTTCCCCTCGGGGCGGCACGCCGAGGAGGTGGTGCTCGACTCGACTGCCAGCCTGCTCTGGGTGGTGAACCTTGGCTGCATCGAGCTTCACCCCCACGCCATCCGCGCGACGGATGTGAGCCACCCGGACGAGCTGCGCATCGATCTCGACCCAGGACCGGGCGTGCCCTGGGAGGACGTGCGCAACGTGGCGCTCGAGGTACGCGCGCTGCTCTCCGAGCACCAGCTCCACACGTTCGTGAAGACGAGCGGGTCGCGCGGGATGCACATCTTGGTGCGCATCGCACCGCGCTGGTCGTTCGACGAGGTGCGGCGCGCCGCGCTCGCTGTCGCGCGCGAAATCGAGCGGCGCGCGCCGCGCATCGCCACCGCCAAGTGGTGGAAAGAGGAGCGGCACGGCGTGTTCCTCGACTACAACCAGAACGCCAAGGACCGCACGACGTGCTCGGCGTACTCGGTCAGGCCGCTCCCGGATGCGCGCGTGTCGGCGCCGCTCAGCTGGGACGAAGTACCAACCTGTGACCCGCGGGATTTCACGGTCAAGACCATGCCCCAGCGCTACCTGGAGCTGGGCGACCTGCACGCGGCCATCGACGACAGCGCTGGCTTCATCGAGGGCTTGCTCGAGCTCGCCGACCGCGACGAGGCCGCCGGTCTGCCCGATGCGCCCTGGCCCCCGCACCACGAGCGCCGCGAGGGGGAGGCGCCCAGGGTGGCGCCCTCGCGTGCGAAGACTGCGCCCGCGCCCAAGCGCGCCCCGTTGCCGGTGATCGTGGTGGCCAAGGCCAAGAAGAAGGACGACGCGCTCGCGGGCCTGGATCGATGGAAGCAGCGTCACGCGGCGATCGCACCGCTCCTCGCCGCCGAGGACGTGCTGGTCGACAACATGCGCGGGCGGTCGTCCACCTGGACACGAATCAGAATCAACCTGAAGAACGTGCCCGTCGAGCAGCGACCGGAGACCGAGCCTCCCGATCCCGACGAGGATCTCGGTGGCTGGTCCTGAGATCGCGACGAGGGCAAGCTTCGGTGCGAGGGCTCACGGTGCGGACCGTTTCGCTCCCCGCCGCTCCACCCACCACGTGCCGATCGGCAGCAGTGGCAGCGCGCACAAGATGTAGAACGCAGGCCGATCCGGCTCCACGCCACGTGGGCGGTACACCTCTCCAGCGAGCGCCGTGACCGCGAGGTAGCCGAGCAAGATGAGCGCGCCGCAGCGCGCCCACAAGGACAGGTCGACCAGCACGGGCATCGTGACGTCGTCCGCTGGCGCCACGGGCGAGAGCAGGCGCCGCCACCGGTCGACCTCCCAACACAGCAGCCCCACCGTGCCGAGCCACATCAGGCTCGCCACGGTGGCGGTGGGCACCACCCAGGTGCTCCAGCAGAACACCATGATCGCGCTGATGATGGGCAGCGAGAGCAACGCCCCGAGCGCCGCGAAACGCTGGGTCATCAACAGCGCCGCCACGACGAGCTGCAACGCGCCGACGAACCCGTAGAACAAGCCCGTTTCGCGAAAGGCGTGCAGGAAGTCGTGGAATGGTCCGTGGTTGTGCGGGTCGGTGAACGGCTGCCCGAGCACCTTCTTGAGCCCGGCGGGCAGGAACGCGAAGCCCAACAGCAAGCGGAGCACCACGACGAAGAGCTGCGCGCCGCGCGTCTGGCGCATGCGCAGGATCAGGCGCTGGAGCGAGATCATCGGCCTGCTCAGCGCGAGAAGATCTTCCCGAGCTCGAACGGCGCAACCACCTCGAGCTGAGCGTAGTCGCATTGGCGGGGGGACTTGTCGGTGCGCCAGCGGACGAACTGGGCGGTGTGGCGGAAGCGCGAGCCCTGCATGTGATCGTAGGACACCTCGACCACCAGCTCCGGGCGGAGCGGCTCCCAGCTGAGCGTCTTGTCGCGGCTCCAGCGACTCTTGGCGCCAGGGCGCCTTTGCGCCGCCTCGAAGTCGCTCCAGCCCTTCCAAGGGTGCTCGTCCAGCGCGCGCTCGCGGTACGGCGCGAGGAAGTCGACCAGCTCGCGCCGCTTCTTGTCGGTGAAGCTGGCCGCCACGCCGACGTGGTGGAGCACCCCTTCGCCATCGAACAGGCCCAGCAAGAGCGAGCCTATCAGCGTGCCGTCGCCGTTCTTGTGCCAGCGAAAGCCGCCCACGACGCAGTCGCAGGTGCGCTCGTGCTTGACCTTGAACATGCTGCGCTTGTTCGGCTCGTAGGCGCCGTCCTTGGGCTTGGCCATGACCCCGTCGAGCCCCGCGCCTTCGAAGCGCGCGAACCAGTCCGCGGCGACCTCCCGATCCTCGGTGGCGGGCGTGACGTGAACAGGCGGCGTGGCGCCTTGCAGGAGCTCGATCAGGCGCGCGCGGCGGGCCGCGAACGGGGTCTTGGTGAGGTCTTCGTCGCCCAAGGCGAGCAAGTCCCAGAACACGATCGACACCGGCGTCTCTCGGGCGAGCATCTGGACCCGCGACGCCGCCGGGTGGATGCGCTGCTGGAGCGCCTCGAAGTCGAGCCCTCGGGGGGTGGCCAACACCACCTCGCCGTCGAGCACGCAGCGCTCCGGGAGCTGGGCGAGCAGCGGAGCCTCGAGCTCGGGGAAGTACCGCCCCATGGGCTTCTCGTCGCGGCTCTGGAGCACCAGCTCCCCCTTGTCGCGGAACACCAACGTCCGAAAACCGTCCCACTTGGGCTCGAAGATCCAACCGTCGCCGTCGGGGATCGCGCTCACGCGCTTGGCGAGCATGGGCAACAGAGGAGGCGAAATCGGCAGCTGCATGCCAGGGGACTCTACACCGGTGGGCGCGGGGTGGCGCTATCGCCAGCCGGGAGGCTTTGCTAGGGATCGGCGAGGAGAGACCATGCTGAAACACTCCCTCAAGCTCACGCTCTGCCTGTGCCTGGCCGGCGCAGTCGCCTGTGGCGACTCCAAGGACACCAACAAGAACGACTCGGCCGACACTGCCAAGAGCTCCGACAAGGGCGACAAGAAGGGCGCCGCCAGCGGCGCTCTCGCGAGCGGCTCGGCCTCGTCCGCGCCAGCAACCGCGGGCACCGCCGCCCCGAGCGCCCCGACCACCAGCGGCGGCGGCGCCGCCGCCCACCTGACCAAGGACTGCGACATCGCCGGCCGGCTCGACGTGAGCCAGCTGGTCAACTACCCGCCCTTCGCCAAGGAGATTGCGCCGATCTTGGACGAGATGCTGGCGACGCCCAACCCCAAGGACGAGGGTTTCCAGAAGTTGCAAGCGTTCCTGAAGGAGAACGGCCTCGACTACAAGACCTCGCTCAAAGACGTGGCCTTCTGCGTGCAGGGTCTGGACGGCGAGCCCACGTTCTCCGTCGCGATCGGCGGCAACTTCAAGCCAGAGTCGTTGGTGACCGCCATCGACAAGGTGCGCAAGAAGAAGGACGTGCCGCTGATCGACATCGACGGACGCAAGGCCTTGAGCGACGACAAGTTCACCTTCGGCCAGTTCGCGGACGGCACCGTGGGCCTGGCCCAGAAGCTCGACGTGTTCAAGGCCATGAACGCCACTGGCGACGCAGCTACCAGCGTCTACAAGCTCGACACCAGCAAGATGCTGAGCGCCGCCACCGCCGAGGGGGCGATCGCCAAGGCGCTGGCCAAGAGCCCTCCCAAGGGCAAGGGCGCCGACCTGCTCAACTTGATCAAGACGGCGCGCATGAGCACCGACCTCGCCAAGAACCAGACGCTCATCACGCTGGTCTGCGCGTCGACCGAGGACGCCTCCAAGCTGAACGCCTACCTCACGGTGGCCAAGAGCGAGTTCGAGAAGAACCCGAGCGGTGCCCCCTTCCCCAACGCCGACAAGCTGCTCAAGGCGACCAAGCTGACGAGCAGCGGGACCGAGGTCGGTATCGAGATCACCCAGTCTCAAGCCGACACCGAACAAGCGATCAAGCTCTTGGCTTCGCAGCTCAAGCAAGCCAAGGCGCAGCTGTGAGGCGGCCCTGATGCCGCGCCTGATCGACAAACCCACGCGCATCACCGCGGCCGGCAACAAGCCCAAGCAGATCGACGAGTACGTCGGCCGCGTGAACACTGGCGACGCGCAGGCGAGCGTGGCGCACATGAGGAGCCCCGGCGGCTGGGTCGAGCCGGGGCAACGTCCCGAGTTTCGTGAGCTCACGCTGGTGCTGCGCGGCGAGCTGCGCGTGGAGTTCGAAGGTGGCTCGCTCACCGTGGCGGCGGGGCAGGCTGTGATCACGGAGCCTGGCGAGTGGGTGCGCTACTCCACGCCCCACGAGCAGGGCGCGGAGTACGTGGCCGTGTGCCTGCCGGCGTTCTCCATGGACACCGTCCACCGCGACGGATGAGCCCGTGAGAGCGGCCGCGCTCTGGCTTTGTTGGGCCTTGGGGTGCGGCGCAGAGCCCGCTCACCCGCGAGCGACGCGCGCGAGCGCGACGCAGACGGCTGACACGTCGACGACGAGCACGGCGAGCGCCCCGCCGCCGTCGGAGATCCAGGCCCCCTCTCTCGCGCCGATCCGCATCGCCGAGCCGCGCAGGCAATGGCTCTCGTTGCCGGGCTTCGAGCCGGCGCTGGTGGTGCTGCCCCGCGGCACGTCGGCCGAAAGAGCCAAGCTCGCGGTGGTCGCGCACGGCGCGGGTGGGCGTCCAGAGCCGCATTGCGACCACTACGCACCGCTCTTGGGCGACGACTACTTGGTGGTGTGCACCCGCGGCCACCCCAACAACCGTCACTTGCCGGAGCCGGAGCGAGGCTACTTCTACGACGGTCACCCGGAGCTGGGGCGCGAGCTCGGCGTGTTGTTGGCAGAGCTCGCGAGCCGCGAGCCCTTCGCGTCTGGTGTCGCGCAGACGGGAGGCGTGTATGTCGGCTACTCGCAAGGCGCGACCATGGGCTTGCTCGCGCTGCACGAGCGCCCCGAGATCGCGCAGCGCTTCGGGGGCCTGCTGCTGGTCGAGGGCGGGGCCGCGGAGTGGACGGTCGATCTGGCCAAGAAGATGGCGGCGCGCGGCACGCGAGTCGCCGTGGTGTGTGGGCAGGAGAGCTGCCGGGCGAGCGCGGACCAGTCGCTCCAATGGATGAAGCGCGCCGGGCTCGACGCGCGCCTGCGCCATGCTCCGGGCGCTGGTCACACCTATGGTGGGGAGGTCGCCGTGGCCGTGACCGAGCTCTTGCCTTGGCTCCTCGGCAAGCCGTGATGGCTCAGCCTGGATTTGGCGCAAGCGCTCTACTGCGCGTCAAGATCGCGGCGAGATCCGCCGCGCGAAATCCAGGCTCAGAACCCCGCCTCGATCAACATGGTGGGGATGGCGATCGGCCCGATTTCGCGGGGCACGCAGCCGCTCTCTCCGCAGGACACGTCGAACACCTCTTTGGCCAGCGTGGCGTTCTGCACGTCGAAGGCCAAGCCGACAAAGGTGCGGCGAAAGACCCAGCGCTTGGACAACCGCACATCCAAGCGAAAGAACGGCTTCACCCGATCGGGGTCCGCGCTGGGCCGCCGGTAGGGGGACTCTTCGTCGGCGGGAAAGCCGGTGTAGAACAGGCCGCGCACGCCGCCCTTCCAGTTCTTGCCAAAGTCGAACAGCGTGGCCGCCTGGGCGACGTGCGTGCGGTCGTACGCGCTCGGCAAGGTCGTTCCCTCGATCTGACGGGTGGTGCGGCTCAGCGTGTAGCTCGCGAGAAAGAAGATGTTTCGTGACACCGCGCCCTTCGCGCTGAGCTCGAGGCCATAGCCATCGCCGGTGCTGCGCGTGAGGAAGCGGTCGCTGGCGAAGCCCCCTCCCCGCTTGCCCCCGATCGAGTCGGTGAGGTTGAACGTGACTTGGCGGAAGACGCCTGCGATCAAATCGATCGGACCGGTCGCGAGCTCCGCCCCGAAGCTCTGCTGCAATGCGCGCTGGAGCCCGCCCGGGATCCCGCCGATCTGCATGCCCGGCAGTGGCGGAAAGCCGGGCAACTGAGAGGCCACCGCAATGGACGGAACGAACCGCAGCCAATCGGTCACGCCCAGCCGCCCGACCAGCTTCGGGTCCACGGCCAGGTCGCTCTTCCCCAACGAATGGTAGTAGTCCACGCGTAGCCCGGGCGTCAGCGTGGCGCGTGGTCCCATCACGATCAGCGCGTCGAGGTAGGCGCCCACCGCCAGATCGATGCGACTGGGAAACAGCAGCGCGAAAGCTTGGGCCAGCTCCGCCTCGGTGCTGGCCCCGAGCAGACCCTCCGAGCAGATGGCGGTGGTGCACTGCTGCTGCCCGCCGGGCGTGACGTCGTAGTTGTCGAGCGTGACGTCCAGCCCCGCGCGCAGGCGCACCCTCTTGGCCAGAGGTCGCTCGAGCTTGACCCGCGTGTTCAGCCGGAAGTCGCGCGCCCTCTCCACCCCCAACCCGCGCGACTGATCCAGACCCAGCGTGGTGCCGAGCTCGACCGAGCCACCGTCGTCGAAGGGGCGGACGTAGCGCAGATCGACGCGGTGAAAGTCCGAGTCGAGCAGCACGTCGCGCACCTCTTCGCGGCCCTCCTCCGCCGGAGTGACGGTGGCCATGAAGTCGTACGCGCCGAAGGTCAAGAGCGAGAGCGTGCCGCCGCCACCCACACGAAAGCTGCCTCGCGCCTGGTAGTCGCCGTAGCGGATGTCGACCGAAGGCACCAGCGCCGACAAGATCTCCGCGCCGACCGCGAAATGGCCGCCCGCGAGCAGGCTGCCACGCCGATCCGGCAGCGGCCCCTCGACCAATCCGCCGACGTCCACCACACGCCCGGCGGCCTCACCATGCCACTCGTCGCGCATCGGGACGGCCTCCGCCTCGACGACGGCGCCGGCGACGCGCCCGAAGGTCACGGGGTAGGGACCGCGATGCAACTCCACGCGCTGCACCAACCCCGGGGGGATGACCGAGGGGCCCGCCCCGACGTGGAACAACATGGGCACGGGGATGCCGTCGAAGCTGTAGGCCACGTTGCTCGGCGGCGCGCCGCGGATGAAATAGAACGGGACGCCGCTGGCCACGGGCGTGACGCCGGGCTCGGTCTCGATCGCGCGGAACGGGTCGTTCAGCACGCCCGGCATCTCCCGGATCTCCTTGCGACCGAACGAGACCCCACCGGGCTCGGCCCGGTCGCCCTCGACCGTGACCTCGATCGGGTCCGGCGGCTCGGGATCGACCGGCTGCGCCTGCGCTGGGCGCACCAGCGCCAAGAGGAGCGCAAGAGCGCCCCCCCAGCGCGTCACCAGCCGACTCGTTCGCCGATGTAGTGCGGAAGCATGCGCCGCCACCAAGGCCAGTCGTGGTTCACGTCGTAGCCCCACATGTCCAAGTTGTGGGGGATCCCGCGATCACCGAGCACACGAGCGAGCTGCTCGGACTTGTGCGGTGCCTCGTACGCGCCACGCCCGGTCACGATGTGGATCTGGCAGTGGTGACGCAAGATGTCCAAGTAGTCGCCGCTCAGGTTGGAGAGGTACGACACCGGGTTGTTGAAGTAGATGTCGTCGTTCATGTAGCCCTGCGTGTAGCCGGGCTCGAGGTCGTAGAAGCCGCTCATGGCGATGGTGCAATCGAACAGGTCGGGGCGGCGGAACAGCATGTTGGCCGCATGGAACGCGCCGAAGCTCGCGCCACTGGTCGCCACGCGCCAATGGTCGCCACACACGCGCTTGATGTGCGGGACCACCTCTTCCTCGATGTAGCCCGAGTAGAGCGCTTGCCGGCGCGCCTGCTCGAGCGGGTGCACATCGTCGTTCATCCACGCGTACTTGTTGATGCTGTCGATCGAGAACACGCGCACGCGCCCCATGAAGATGTGCTCTTCGATCGACTTGATCAGGAAGAAGCGCTCGTTCTCCAGAAAGTCGGCCTGCGCGGTGGGGAACAACAACAGCGGGTGCCCGGCGTGGCCGTAGCAGACGATGGGCATGTCCAAGCCCAAGCGATGCGAGTGCCAGCCGAAGATGGTTCGCGGGAGATGGGGGTCGACGTATTGCATGCGGGGTTGGTCTTTAGGTGGCTCGCAGCGCCGAGAGCAAGGGCCTTGTTCGTTGACCCGGGGAGGGGCCGAGACTACCCAAGCCAGACCATGAAGTGGCTTTTCTCTCGTCGGCGCGGCGCAGGTTTGCTGGTCTCCCTGGCGGTCCTCGGCGGCCTGCGCGGCTCGGCCGCGGCGCAAGATCTCCGCTACTCCACCACCCAGCCCGGCAACGTGATCGCCACTGGCAACACGCTCGGTCTCGCCAAGCAGCTCGGCCTCAACGGGCCGGGCGTCGAGGACTCGATCGGCACGTTCACCTCGCTCGACAGTGCCAGCGTCGATCTGTTCCCAGACAACCCGCTGAACCCGTGGTTCGCAGGCACCACCTCCGACTGGCACATGAACGGGTCCGACGCGTTCTTGGACCTGCCCGCCGAGGCCGAGGTGCTCTACGCCGAGCTGGTTTGGGGCGGGAGCTTTCAGTATGGCGACGAGAACGTGCTGGCCGATCTCGACAGCACCGTCACGCTCGGCTTCGGCGCCGACACGCTGACCGTCTCGCCCAACGCGGCGACCGCTGTCACGGTCAACATCGCCGGCAGCTTTCCGATTCGCTACTACATGCGCAGCGCCGAGGTGACCAACTTCGTCCAGACGCACCTCGACGGCTTCTACTCGGTGAGCGGCGTGCCAGGCACCCAGTCCGCACTGTCCAACACGACCAACGCCGCAGGCTGGACGCTGATCTTGGCCTATCGCTACGACGGCGAGCCGATCCGCAACATGAGCGTGTTCGTGGGCGGCTTGTTCGTGGACGAGAACACCACCGTCGACTACCCGGTGGACGGCTTCTGCGCCCCACCTTCCGCGCCGATCGAGGGCACGATCGCGATCGCCACGATCGAGGGCGACGCGGACCGCGTGGGCGACCAGCTCGCCATCGGCGAGACGGTGGGCGATCCCACGTTCGTCAACCTGTCCGGGCCGAACAACCCGGTCGACAACTTCTTCTGCTCCCAGCTCAACGACCCCTCGGGCAACCTGGATACGAACGGCACCTTCGGTGACCTGAACCACGCCCCAGGTTCGAACGTCAGCGGCGGTCGCCAGGGCTGGGACGTCACGCACGTCGCGCTCAGCAGCGACGACGGCCACCTGGTGCCGGACCAGACCAGCGCCGTGCTCCGCACGCAGACGCTCGACGACAGCTACATGCCGGTGCTGGCAGGCATCGCCATCGACGTGAATGCGCCCAAATTCCTGTACGACCAGTCCACGACCATGGTCGACAAGGACACGGTCGCGTTGGGCGAGGAGTTTACGCTCACGGTCAAGCTGGTGAACGAGGGCAGCGCCCCGGCCAACGGCGTAGCCTTCAACCTGGCGTTGCCGAGCGGCATCGACCTGTCGAGCTTCAGCACCAACGGCCAGCCGGGTGACATCAGCGGTGGCACGGTGGTGTTGGGCGATCTGGCAAGCGGCGTGGACATGGGCGACATCGCCCCGAACGACGAGCGCACCGTCGTCGCGACCTTCGAGGTGGCCGCCGCACAGCCGAACGACATCCTGCTGCAGCCGATCTGGACGTACGACTACCAGGTCTGCATCAACGACCCTGCGACTCCCGAGCAGTTCAAGGCCACGGCGGTGACCATCGACTTCGACGGCGGGACCGGTGGCGCAGGCGGGGCCGGCGGAGGCAGCGACGGTGGTGCGGGGGGAGCGGGCGGCGGCAACGGCGGAGCCGGCAACAGCGACGACGGCGGCAACGCGTTCCCCGAGGGAGGCGGCTTCATTCGCTGCTCCAGCGACGGCAGCGCCCCCGGCGGCGGCGCCTGGATGCTGATCGGTCTGATCGGCCTGGCCGGCTTGGCGCGCCGGCGGAGCGAGCGCCGCTGAGCTCACCGCAAGGGCTCGGCGGCCGCGGCTCTTTCACGTAGGATGGGGCATGGCTTTTCGAGTGATTCGCGCGAAGAAGCTGTTGATCGCCTCCGCGGGCGTGGCAGCGATCTCGTACGTCAACGGCTGTTACTCCAGTGGCAACCTGGTCGCGACCCCGTGCGAGGAGGATCCCGAGGGCTGCAACGTGGGAGCCGGCGGCAGTGGCGGTAGCGACGGCGGAGGCGGCACTGGCGGCACTGGGGGCAACGGCGGCGCCGGCGGCACTGGCGGCAGCGACGGTGGAGGCGGTGCCGGCGGCAGCGATGGCGGGGGCGGCGCCGGCGGCACTGGCGGCGCTGGCGGCAACGGCGGTGGCTGAGCTCGAGGCGTTCGAGCTCGAGCTGATCGGAGGCGGGACGGAGAAGCGCTATCGGCGCATGCGACCCGAGGTGCTGTCCATGCCGTGGGACAGCTTCGATCCTCGGCAGTACGACGAGGAGGTGCTGGTCGGGGCGAGGAGCGCGTGGACACGCGCGGCCTTCCAGGAGCACCGCACGGCGGCGGCCTGTGCGGCCACGCTGCGAGCGTTGATCGAGGCACGCGCGCCGCTCGATCTCATCGCGGTCGCTTCCCGCTTTCCACTCGACGAGATGGTGCACGTGGAGCTCTGCGCCCGCATGGCGATGCTGCTGGGTGGGGGCACCGATCTGAAACACGATCCTGCGAACCTGATCATCGACGCCGACACTTCGCTCACGCCGCTGGTGCGTGCGGTCGAAATGACGACCCGCTTCTTCTGCGTCGGCGAGGCGCTCAGCATCCCGCTCTTGCGAGGCGCCTGGCACGCAGCAAAGCACCCGCTGCCCAAGGCCATCCTCGGGCGCATCGTCCGAGACGAAGCGGCCCACGGCAGCTTTGGCTTCACCGTGCTCGACTGGGCCTGGCCCGCGCTGTCGGCACACGACCGAGCCGTGGTGGGCGAAGGTGCCGACCGCGCGATCGGGGACGTGTTGCGCTTGTGGGAGGACATCCGTCGCGCGAGACCCCCCAAGGACTCGCTGGGCAACCCGCTGGGCTGGTTCTACGGCGAGGCCTACCTGGCGCTGGCTCAGCGCTCGCTGCGAGAGAAGGTGCTCGCGCCGCTCAGGGAACGGCAGATCCCGATCTCGGCCGCGTGAGCTCGGCCAGCACGACCTCGGCGACGGGGGGGTCTGCCCAGCGATCGGGCGCGACGACATAGGTTGCCCTGGTGAGCCGAAGGCCCACGAGCTCGGGCGCCGCTACCTGCGCCGCCGCGAGCTCCGCGCTCACCAGCTCGAGCAGGCGTGTCGATTCGGGAGGGTCGTGCAGCGCTCGGTTGGTGAGCGCCCACCAGCGCCCGCTGTCGGCACCACGGCGTCGCCCCCCCACCCACAGCTCGCGGCGCTCACCAGCCGCGGTCCAGCCTTCGGCGCGAAGCGCGTCGATCCGGCCTGTGGCCGGTCGCGAGAAGGTCGGGTAACACGCGAAGGGCCAGCCGCGCATCTCGGCGGCGAAGCCGGCGATCGCGATGCCGCCGAGGATCGACACGCTTGCGACCAGCGCGCCGCGAGCCTTCGGCACGCCCGCGCGCCGGCGCGCAGCGGTTGGGGGCGTCCAGCCCGCGTGGCTGCGGACGCTGCGCAGGATCGTGCGCCAATCGAAGAACACCACGTACAGCGCCACCAAAGAGCCGAAGCGAATATGCAGAAAGACCGCGTTCAGGGTGTGAAAGGCCAGGCCCGCCCACGCCACGAGCTGCCTGCTGCGAGCGCTGAGCAGCACGAGCAGAGGAAAGGAGAGCTCGAGCGCGACGACGCCCGCCGCCGCCAGATGGAGCAACCAAGGCCAGCGGTCCGGCCGCCACGGCGGCAGCTGCCCCTCGATCCACCACTTTTCGTGCATGAGGTGGAGCAAATGGGGGCCGGCGATCCAAGCCCACCCTCCCTGCGTCAGCTTGGCCAGGCCTGGAAAGAAGTAGACCAGCGCCAGCGCCAGCCAGAGCGGCACCGTCGCGGCGGCGTAGACCCGCCGGCGGCGAAGCAGCGCTTCGCCCCGCCGCCGAGCCAGCCACGCGTCGAGGCTGAGCGCGTCGCCGCAAGGGCCGGCGGACGTCAACGCGGCGATCCAGAGCAGGTGATGGTAGTGCACGGAGTCGCCGAACAGCTGCGGAACGCCCAGCACGTACACGCCGAGCAGCGCGCTCGACGCCAAACTGAGACGCGACCACCAGCCAAGCAGCGCCATGACGAGCGACGCGACGAGCAGCAAGCTCGCCGGCCACAGGACGGCCGAGTCAGGCGGAAGCCACCGGAACAACCACCCGGAGCCGAGCGGAGGATCCCGAAGCGCGAGCGGCAGCGAGGCGAGCCGCAGCGCGCGCGGGATCTCTCCAGATCCCAGCATCGCGAGCGCCACGCTGATGCGAGTGATCGCGAGTGTCTCGGGCTGCCCTGCGCTCTCGAGCGTATCGCGCAGCCAGCGACGCAGCCGAGGCCTCACGGTGCGAGCCAGCGAGCGCCGACAGATCTCACCGCCCCTTCATCCGCTCGTACGCCCAGTTGATGGCCTTGGTCCGCGCGCTGGCGCTGGCCTCTTGCTCGGGGCCCAGCTGCGCCGCGCGGTCGGGGTGATGCTCGCGCACCAAGCGCAGATAGGCACTGTGTACCTCTTCGCGCGAGGCCTCGAGCTTCACGCCCAGGATCTCGTGTGGCAGGCGACCATCGAGCCGCTCGCTGTCCGCCGGCAACGGGCGCGTCGACTTCTTCGGCGACGGCAGCTTCTTCTTCTCGAGGTAGGGTCGCACCCGCAACCAGATCAGGTAGGCGAGCACACCGAGCAGCAGGACGCGCAGCAGCGACACCCTCAGCCACTCTCCACGATGGGCGCCAGGGCCTCGCGCACGAGCAGCGCGACGGCGTCGACGTCGCCCTCCCCACGCACGTGGATCACGCGATCGTCGGGGACCAGCGCCTCTGCGTGGGCGTAGGCCTTGGCCAGCCGGGCCTGCAGCACGTCGGTCTCGTACAGATCCTCGGGCAACCCTCGCGCGCGCCGCCGCTTCTCGGCCACGTCGGGCGCCACGTCGATCACCAAGGTCGCGTCGGGCCGGCGCGCGAAGCGGTTCAGGGAGCGAATCCAAGCCACGATCTCGTGCGCCGGCAGCTCGGAGTCGGACGCTACGGACTGGTACGCCAAGCTCGAGAGGTCGTAGCGATCCGACAGCACGACGGCGCCCTCGCGCAGGGCGGGCTCGACCTCGCCACGCACGTGATCGAGCCGGTCGGCAGCGAACAACAGCGCCATCAGGTCGAACGCTGGCGCCGAGGGCAGCTTGCGCTTGCCGGTGAGGATCTCTCGAATGAACGTGCCGACGGGGCCCGTGCATGGCTCGCGCGTGACGTGCACCGCGCGCCCGCGCTCGCGCAGATAGGCGGCATAGCGCTCGATCTGGGTGGTGGTGCCTGCGCCGTCGATGCCCTCGACCACGATGAAGGTGCCGCTGAAGGGTGTGGACTTGCGGCTCACGGAGCCTCCGCCGACAGCCCCGCGGGGACCGCGATCGGCGCCGGGTCCTCGCCGAGCACCACGTTGTCGATCAGGCGTGCTCCCCCCACTCGTGCGGCCACCGCGAGCAAGGCACGCTCGCCGATGCGCTGCTCGAGGTCGAACGGCTCCACGTTGTGTGCGTCCGCCAGCGTGACGTAGTCGACCGAGTCGGCGTTGGGCTCGACAGCGTCGCGGCACACTTGCACCAGCGCGCTGGCGCGCCGCTCCCCTTGCTCGAACGCCCGCACTGCGGCCGAGAGCCCGCGCGCCAGCCCGAGCGCTCGCACGCGGTCGGCCGGCGACAGGTAGCGATTGCGCGAGCTGAGCGCGAGACCATCGGGCTCTCGCACGGTGGGAACCCCCACGATCTCGACGGGATAGAACAGGTCCGCCGCCATCCGCGAGATCACGCGCAGCTGCTGGTAATCCTTGCGACCGAAGACCGCCACGGAGCGACCGACGGCGCCAAACAGCTTGGCCACGACGGTGGTGACACCCTCGAAATGGGTGGGCCGAAATTCGCCGCACAGCGCCCCGGCCGTGCGCCCGACGCGGACGCGCGTCTCCTCCCCGGCGGGGTACATGGTCGCGACCTCGGGCGTGAACAGCACGCTCGCGCCGAGCTCGCGCGAGAGCGCAGAGTCTGCGTCGAGCGTGCGCGGATACTTGGCCAGGTCTTCGCTGGGTCCGAACTGCGTGGGGTTCACGAACACGGTCACCACCACGAAGTCGCTGCGCTCCCGCGCCACCTCGATCAGGCGCGCGTGGCCGCGATGCAGCGCGCCCATGGTGGGCACCAAGCCAACCCGTGCGCCGCCGGCGCGAGCCTCGTCGCAGAGGCGCGAAAGCTCCTGGGCCGATTCGACCGCTCTCATCGCCCCGGCGGTGTAGACCAATCAGGTCCGGAAAGCACCCGGGGATGGACTATGCTCGCGGCCGTGCGATCCGACCTTCCGACCGTGATCATCGGAGCTGCTACGAACGCAGACTCGACGAGCATCCCCGAGCCGCCGCCCTCTGCGCCCCACAGCACCCCCGCCCCCGGCACGGTCTCGCCGCTCGACTCCGGCGACCCCTCGCACTACCTGAACCGCGAGCTCGGCTGGCTGGAGTTCAACGCGCGTGTGCTGGCAGAGGCCGAGTCGACCGACGTGCCGCTGTTCGAGCGGCTCAAGTTTCTGGGCATCTTCACCTCCAACCTGGACGAGTTCTTCATGGTGCGGGTGGCGGGCCTGCGCGCCCAGCAGGGCGGCAAGGTGGCCGACCTGCCCCCCGACGGGCTCACCGCCGACGAGCAACTGTCCGCCATCAGCGAGCGCGCCCACGCCTTGGTGGACCGCGCCTACAGGCTTTGGAACACCGACCTCTACCCTGCGCTCAAGCGCGTCGGCATCGTGCTCGTCCGCCCCGAGGAGCTCGATCCGGTGGAGCTCGCCGCGCTCGACGAGCGCTGGAAGAACGAGATCTTTCCGGTGCTGACGCCGCTCGCCATCGACCCCGGCCACCCGTTCCCGCACCTGCGCAACAAGAACATCAACCTGGGCATCATGCTGTCGCGCGACGGCGAGACGCACGCCGGCTTCGGCGTGATCCAGGTTCCGGCCATGCTGAACCGCTTGATCCCGGTGAAGGTCGCAGGCGCCGAGCGCGGCTTCGTGCTGCTCGAGGACGTGATCGCCCGGCACGTGCACGAGTTCTTCCAGGCGTCGCGCCTGCGCGGCACCTACCCGTTCCGCGTCACGCGCAACTGGGATCTCGAGATCGACGAAGAGGAGGGTGAGGATCTCCTGCAGACGATCCAGGCCGAGCTGCGCCGGCGCGACCGCGGCAACGCGGTGCGCGTGGAGATCGGCATGAGCGAGGGCGTGGACGCCAGCGTCGCGCGCCTGTGCCGGGCGCTGCACATCGATCCTCGGCAGGACGTGTACCGCGTGTCGGGGCCGCTGCACTTCGCCGATCTCTTGAGCATGATCGACGGCGACCCGCGCCGCGAGCTCAAGGACGAGCGCTTCACCCCGCAAATTTCTGGGCCGCTGCGCGACAAGGAGGACCTGTTCGCCATCATCCGCGACCGCGATGTGCTGCTCCACCACCCGTACGACTCGTTCGACCCGGTGGTGGAGTTCATCAACCAAGCGGCCGACGATCCCGACGTGCTGGCGATCAAGCAGACGCTGTACCGCACCGGCGGTGACTCGCCGATCGTCAAGGCGCTGGCGCGCGCGGCCGAGAACGGCAAGCAGGTCACGGCCATCGTCGAGCTCAAGGCGCGCTTCGACGAGGCCAGCAACATCCGCTGGGCGCACACGCTCGAGCAGAGCGGAGCCCAGGTGATCTACGGCTTGCTCGGCCTGAAGACCCACGCCAAGTCGCTGCTCGTGGTGCGGCGTGAGCAGGGCAAGCTGCGCAGGTACGTCCACCTGTCCACCGGCAACTACAACCCCAGCACCGCCCGGCTCTACACCGACATCGGCCTGCTCACCGCCAACCCCGAGATCGGGGCCGATGTGACCAGCCTGTTCAACCTGCTCACCGGTTACAGCGCTCCGCCGCGCTGGCATCGTCTAGTGGTGGCTCCGCTCGGGCTGCACGAGGCCATCCTGGGGCTGATCGCGCGCGAGGCAGGGCATGCGCGCGCCGGGAAGAAGGCCAGCATCCACGCGCAGATGAACGCGTTGGTCGACGTCGACGTGATCGACGCGCTGTACGCAGCCAGCGAAGCGGGCGTCGACATCCAGCTGCGCGTGCGCGGCGTGTGTTGCTTGCGCCCAGGCATCCCTGGGCTGTCGTCGCGCATCCGCGTGCACGCGAACATCGATCGCTTCTTGGAGCACGCGCGGTTGTTCCGCTTCGAGAACGCCGGCACCCCCGAGCTCTACATCTCCAGCGCCGATTGGATGCCACGCAACTTCCACCGCAGGGTGGAGGTGCTGACACCGATCCTCGACGAGCGCATGAAGCAGCGCCTGGAGGACATCCGAGAGGTGTTGTTCTCGGACGTGTCCAAGACCTGGTGGCTGAGCTCGGACGGGACCTACGAGCGCTCGCCCCACGGCCCGGATGCCCCCGTCGTGCGCGCGCAGCAGCGCTTCATGGAGCTTGCGCGGGAGCGCGCGAAGAAGTCCGATCCGATCGTGCGCCAGAACTCTCTGCATGTGCTGGGCGCGCTCGCCACGGAGCAGGAGCGCAAGGCGCGCCGGGCCAAGGAGCGCCAGAAGAAGAAGCAGTCGCGTTTGATCTGAGCGGCGGGCCTGACGGTCGCCACCTGCAGGCGATGGCCTTTGCGCAGCGCAGCGCAAGTTGCGGCCGCCGCTCCGACCACCCTTCCGCGCTGGCCGGGCCTCGTGTGACAATACGCGCCGTCGCATGAAGCACCACCTCCACTTGCTCCTCTTGGGCGCCCTCAGCAGCGCCTGCAGCGTCGATCTCGACAACGTGTTCTCGCTCGAAGGCCAGGGCGGGGCGAGCGACGGCGGCGCATCGAGCGGCGGCAACGGCAGCGGCAACGGCAGCTCGGACGGTGGCTCCACCTCGTCGCAGCCACCGACCACCAACAATGGCGGCTCGACCAGCAGCAGCCCCACGACGACGACGACGACCTCGAGCTCGAGCCCGGTGACCACCACCTCGGAGGTCACGAGCACCACCGGGATGCCGCCCCAGACCACCGTCGACTGCCCAGGTGGGCCTTGCGCGGTCGACGAGGGCGGCGTGTGCTGCTTCAACTTGGACGAGTACACGAGCAGCTGCGTCGACGACGAGAGCCAGTGTGTGGACAGCTTCGAGGACACGATCGTGGCGATCGCCTGCCAGTTGCCTAGCGACTGCGAGGTCGGCGTTTGCTGCGCGATCCGCGACTACCCCAGCGGGCAGGCGCCTTACGGTTCGACCGAGTGCGTGAGCGAGTGTGACTACCCCAACCTGGCGATCTGCGACATCAACGCACCTGCCTGTCAGCCCGTGAACGGGCCGGTCGGGACGCAGCAGACCTACTGCAAGCAGAGCACCCTCCTGCCCGAGGATTACTTCGTCTGCGGGCTCAATCCCTGACCGGTTGATTGACAGCCTCGGATGGCCTGAATACCGTGCCTGGCGAGAAGCCTCTGGCCAGCCCTGCCGGCGTCGGTAGGTGGGGGGTGCGCCCGACTTTCGCGAGGAAAACGATGCTCCGTAAGGCCCGCCTGATTGCTCCGCTGGTTCGCTCGCTGCTCCTCGGAGCGGTACTTTTGCCCGCCACGCTGGTGACCTCCTCCGCGTTGGTCGGCTGCAGGGACGAGAACGACCCGCAAACCCACGTCGACGAGCTGAAAGACCCTGCCAAGCAGCCGCTCGCGATCAAGCGCTTGATCCAGTTCTACGAGGACGCGCTCCAGCGCGACAAGAAGGACAAGAACGGGCCTGCCGTGAAGGCGCTGCTCGACAAGATCATCGAGCCGCTGAACAACGTGTGCCTCGACGCCGCGGTGAAGGACCGCACGCGCTCCACGCTGGTGAAGTTCCTGGCCGAGCTGCGCGACCCGCGGACCGAGGCTTGTCTCAAGAAGACGCTGGAAGACTACAAGCCGGACAGCACCGAAGAGGACGTGCAGAACGTGCTGCGCACGGTGGCCGCCCTGCAGATGAAGAGCCTCGCGCCGCAGGTGATGAAGGTCTTCACGACCATGGAGTTCGCGCGGCCGAAGGCCAACCTGATGAAGCTCGACGTGACCAACGCCGTGTTGGCCGTGACGGGCACGCCGCAGGAAGAGGAGTTCCTGAAGCTGATCGACAAGCCGATGGACCCCACCAACCAGCAGGCCGCCGCCAACGAAGCGTTCTGGCAGACGGTGAGCGTGCGCGCCCTCGGCGAGATGAAGAGCGAGAAGGCGATCCGTCCGCTGATCAAGCTGATCCTGACCCCCACCAAAGCCCCGGTTGCCACCACCGCGCTGGTCGCCCTGGTGAAGGTCGGCAAGGCCAGCATCGGCCCCGCCGAGAAGGTCCTGAACGGCGAGGACACCGAGCTCGTGAAGTACGCCGAGGAGCAGGCGCTGCTCGGCGTACAGAAGGACAAAGACGGCAAGATCCCCGACTCCGCCAAGAAGGCGGCGGCCAAGGTCCACATCCAGACCGCCGCGCAGATCTTGGGCGCGCTCGGCAGCGAGGGATCGATCCAGCCGCTCATCACTGCGTCCGAGAAGGCCGGCGAGGACGCACAGACCAAGGTGATCTTGGCCCTCACGCTGACGCAGCTGCCCCGCTCCACGCCTGCCGTGGACCTTTGGAAGAAGACGTTCGAGAGCGTGAAGTACGACCTCGAGATCGACGCCGGCCCGGCCAAGGAGCTGCTGGCTGACGGCGCGAGCGACTTCTTCGATCCCAGCCTCGCCTCGTACCTGGTGAAGGCGACGACGGAGGGCGATGCCAAGAAGGTCGAGGCCGGCGAGATCGACCCCGTCCGCAGCGTGGCGCTGGTCGCGGCGGTCAAGGTGATGAAGCTCGACCAGGTCGCGGAGGTGGACACGCTCGCGAACACCAAGGCCACCATCGACGAAGAGGGTGGCAAGAAGAAGGAGACCACCGTCGGCAAGACCTTCGAGAAGGAGCTGAAGCAGGCCAAGGAGCTCCTGACCAACTGCAAGGAGTCGGTGGACTGCTACTTCGCCGCGTTGACCAACAAGGACAACCAGAGCAAGGACAAGCAGTTCACCGCGATCAAGGCCGCCTACATGGTCGGAATCCTGGGCAAGGACGCCGACCGCGGCAAGCTCGTCGACGCCATGCCGGATCTGACCAACGACGCGGTGCGCCTCACCGCGCTGAAGGCGCTCAAGATCCTCACGCCCAAGGGCGACAACGCCGCCGCCGACAAGCTGCTGTCGTACTTCACGAAGGCAGAAGAGGCGAAAGACGAGAACCTCGTCTCGGACTACCGCATCTTCATTCAGACAGCCGCTCAGCTGCGCGCACGCGCCCAGTGACGCTTGATCCTTCGCTCAGCAAGGGAATGCTGAGCCTCGTCATCGAGGTCACGCAAGGTCTCGCCGCGGGACGCTCCTTCGAGCTCCGCGGCGACGCCGTTTCCATCGGCCGACGTTCCTCCAACCAGGTCGTGCTCGAGGAGGCGCATGTCTCCGGAGAGCACTGCCGCCTGGAGCGCGAAGGCGATCGCGTGGTGCTCACGGACCTCGGCTCGACCAACGGCACCATCCTGGTGCGCGCCGACCAGCGGCAGCGGCTCGAGCGCGACAAGCCCGCCGACGTCGAGACCGGGGACGTGATCGAGCTCGGCACCGGCGACGCCGTCACCACGCTGCGGCTGACCATCGCTGACGAGGCCGACCTCGGCCACGTGCTCACCATGACGCGGCTCGACGCGCTGCCAGCGGTGCACACGCGCGAGGCCGATCCCACGGTGCTGTCCACGCTGTACCGCGCGCAGAAGCGCATTGGCTCGGCCACCGGTCTCGACAGCGTGCTGCTCGAGGTCGCCGACGCAGCGCTCGAGCTCGTCGCCTCTGCTACGCACGTGACGCTCGTGCTCCGCGACGATGATCTTGGGCGCGGGGACGCTCCGGCATTCGTGCCTGTGCTCACTCGCGTTCGCGGCGAAGATGGCAAGGGCTTCACGCCGGCGGGGTCGATCCCGGTCGCCCGCAGCGTGTACCGCAAGGTGGTCAAGGAGCGAGCTGCGGTGCTGGCCGCGGACGCGCCCAAGGACGTGGGGGAGAGCGAATCCCTGATGGGCGCGTCGATCCGCAGCACCATCGGCGTGCCGCTCTGGCGCGGGGACGATATCCTGGGCGTGCTCCAGGTAGACAACCGCAACGCTCCTGGCATGTTGTCTCCCAACGACGTCGACCTGTTGTTGCTGCTCGCGTCGAACGCCTCGCTCGCGGTGTCCAGCGCTCGTCTCATCAAGCGCCTGGTCTTGGCCGAAGACAACCTGAAGAAGGAGAACAACTTCCTCAAGGGCCGCGAAGAGCGGCGGCGCGGCGGCGGCAAAGAGGTGACGATCATCGGCAAGAGCGACGCCATGACCTCGCTCATCAAGCAGCTCGACAAGGTGGTCGACACACGCGTCACGGTGTTGGTCGAGGGCGAAACGGGCACTGGCAAGGAGCTGATCGCGGCCGCGGTGCACTACCGCTCGCGCCGGCGTGACAAACTTTTCGTCGCGCAGAACTGCGCAGCCATCGCCGAGAGCCTGCTGGATAGCGAGCTGTTCGGGCACAAGAAGGGCTCCTTCACCGGAGCCACCGACGACAAGAA
>CAZXMG010000009.1:0-190203 GCA_964641275.1 uncultured Polyangiaceae bacterium | reverse complement strand
TAATAGTAGAGCCCGGTCTCTTCGTCCCGCTCCTTGCCGTTGTACCGATACCTCCGCGCAGAGACGTCGACGCTTCCGCTAGCTGACCGATAAGTCGAGCTCCCGTATGGGCTCGTCTCCTCATAGGAGATGACTGCCCCGGTCTCGGTGCACTCCACCACCGCCGACCCGAGGTGGTTGCCGAGCTGGTACCTGATCTTATCGGCGGGCGTCCCGATGGCCACACCGCCCTCGATGGTCTTGGTCTCGACCATGGCGATGCGCTGCGCGTCGTCCATGACGTGCAAGGTGTGCCGCTCGAACTGCACCCCGCTGGAGGTGCGCTCGCGGTAGATCTCGTAGCTGCCGAGGTAGATGCGCTCCTTCTTGAGATTCGCATTGGTGTCGTAGACTTTGCGCACGCGCTGCCCGTCGGCCCCGTACGTGAAGTACGTGTCCTGCGTGCCATTGGAGGCCTTGACCATCTGGTCGAAGGGGCCATTGGTGATGGTGGACAAGTGGGGCATGGCGGTCATGGAGCCATGCACGTCATGGGTGTACTGCGCTGAGTACGGCACGGTGCCGGGCGTGTCGCCGCTCAGCGACGTCGAGCGGAGGCGATTCGTGTCAGGCACCGACGCCGTGAACGGCCCATAGTCGTAGTACCTCCGCCACGTCGCTGCCCCGCTTCCCGCGTTGTGGAAGAGCTCGAGGATGTTGCCGACCTTGTCGTAGAGGTACGTCTCCTCGTAGTTGCGGACGGCCTGCGAGTCGTTGGCGTGGGGGAGATTCTGGAGGGGGGCGTCGTTGTGGTCGACCTGGGTGTCGCCGATGCTCTTGTGCTCGCGGCCTTTGGCGCTGACGAGCCGGTACACGGCGTCGTAGACGTATTCGTTGGCGGGGAGGACGACGCTGTTGTCGAAGTAGACAGTCTGCTGGGCGGCGTCGCTGATTTGGACGATGTTGCCGACCGGGTCGAAGGTGTAGCTGAGGTCTTGGAGCGTGCTCGACGGGGAGACGCGGGTGGTGACGAGCTGCTTGAGGCGGTAGGTGAGCGGGTCGTAGGTGTACGCGGTCGAGAACCTCGCGTTGGTGCCGTCGTGGCTGTAGGCAATGGACTGCCGCTGTCCCTTGGCGTCGTAATCGATGTTGTGGACGAAGTTGATGGCGGTGGAGGCGGTCCTGATCTTGACGTCGACTTTGTCGAGGAGGCCCGCGTCGTTGAACGTCGGGATGTACTGCGAGCTGTCGGGGGTGGTGAGCTTGGTGACGCGGTTGAGGGCGTCGTACTCGCGGCTCTCGGTGAAGGTCTCCGATTCCAGTGACGAGGCGGCGGTGGAGTCGGCGCTGGCGGCGGTGGTGACGCTGGCGAGGGCGATCCAGTCTTGGGTGGTGGTGTAGTTGGTGGCGAGCTTGCGATCGCTTTGGAGGAGGTTGCCCTTGAAGTCGAAGCTCTCGGTTTTGACGCGGCCTGCGCCGTCGAAGACGCGGACGGGCTTGCCCTTGAGGTTGTTGTTCTCTGGGGTGGTGATGCCGGCGTTGTCTCCGTAGAGAATGCGTTGGAGGAGGAGCTCGTCGGCGCTGCCGGGCTTCATGTAGAGGTGGGTGGGCCTCCTGAGGGCGTCGACGGTGGTGCGGAAGACCTGGTCTCGATCGTCCCAGCGTCGGAGGAGGGCGCCGGCGGCGTCGGCGATGGCCCAGCGGGTGCCCTTGTCGATATTGGTGTCTTTGAGGAGCTGGCCTGCGATGGAGAACCAGTTGGTTTGGCAGGTGCGTCCCCATGGGTCTTTGACTTCGAGGGGGAGGCCTTCGATGTCGAGCTTGGTGCGGGTCTCGTGGAATTCGTCCGTGCTGCCGAGCTTGTTGTGGGAGATGAGCAGGAAGGCGCGGCCGAGGGTGTCGAGGTGGGTGACGGTGGGGGTGTTGGCGTGGGCGAGCGTGAGGGTGAGGGCGCGCTGGTCGGCGAGGCTTGGGGTGGGGGTGGCGCCCGGGAGCCTTGCGGCCTTCCAGAGGTTTCCCGTTTCGTCGACGGTGTCATTGCGGTCGAAGGCCTTCTCCTGCCAGGGGCTACGCTCGAACCTGGCGTAGGAGCCGTCGGGGAAGTCGGTGCGCTCGAGCCTACCGAGGCCGTCGTAATGGAGGACGGGGGTGACTCCGGTGGTGACGATGTCGTCCTCGTCTTCGTATTCGGACGTGGTGCTGAAGTAGGGCTCGTATTGCTTGATCGGGTTGCCCTTGTTATTGAGGACGGTGCGTCCGGTGCCGACCCATCTGGCGGCTCCGCCTGGGGTGGCGGGCTCGGCGTTGACCTTGCTCATGGCGACGGCTCCGCCGCCGTCGGCGTAGGCGTAGCTGACCTGGTTTCTGGTGTTGCTGGCGCCGTGTTTCTCGCGCGCGGTGGTCTTGGTGTAGTTGGGCTTCTGGGCGGTGTCCCACCGGCTGTGGTCGTAGGCGTAGCTGACGGTGGGGTCGCTGAGGGTGTCGCCGTCGCTTCCGCCTGTCTTGCCCATGATGGCGACGGCGCTGAGCATGCCTAGGGGGTCGTAGGCTGCTTGCTGCCTGTTGCCGTTGGGGTCGGTGATTTGGCTCGGGGCTAGCACGCGGTAGTCGTGGGTGGCGCTGACGACGTTGCCTACGGGATCGGTGATGCTTGCGGCGAAGAGCTTGTACGTGTCGTAGCTGATGCTGGTGGTGTTGCCGAAGGGGTCTTGGGCTGCGGAGGGGAGGTAGAAGCTTGCGGCGTCGAAGGTGACGTGGCCGCTGGGGATCCAGTAACCGCTCTCACCGCTGGGGGTAGTGTAGCCGCCTTCAGTGAGGATGGTGGTGGTGAGCTTGGTGCCGAAGACGGCTGTGATGTGGGCGTCGGTGAGGTCGAGGAGGTAGCTCTTGTGGACGAGCGCTCGCGCGTCGGCGGTGCCGAAGTTGAGGAGGTTGGGGAGGCTGAAGCCGTTGTAGTACTGGACCTTCTCGCGCTGGAGGAGGCGCTTCTGGAGGCCGCTTGGGGGAGTGGTGTGGTAGTCGATGGCGCTGGCGCTGGTGAAGTCGCTGTCGACGGTGGCGAGGGAGAGGAAGCTGCCGGGGGTGGGGTTGGTTTGGCCTGTGAGTTGGTAGGCTCGGCTCTCGGTGGGGACTGCGAGGCGGTAGCCGTTGCTCTGGTCGTCGACGTGATCGACGTCGGTCTCGGTGACGACGGCGAGGAGGGCGTTCTGCTCGGCGTGCGTGCTGGTGGTGCGCCTGGGGTAGCTGAGGGTGGCGCTGCGGGTGACGGTGCCGTAGGCGTCGACGACGAGGGCGAGCTGTTGGGTGGCTCTGGGATCGCTGGGGACGCGGTCGTAGAGCCACGATCGCGTTTCTCGAGGGACGGTGTGGAAGACGCCGGGGAGGTTGGGGCGGGTGGGGGTGCCGCTGGGGGTGGCTTGCGCGGCGGGGGGCTGGGGCGGCTGGAGCTTGCGGACGTCGTAGTTGGTCTCGGTGACGGAGAAGGGGTGGGCTTGGTCGGCGTGGCCGTCGAGCTCGAAGACCTCCTGTCGGATCATGGATCCGCGGAGGGCTCTTGTGGCTTGGCGCTGCTCCTCGGGGGTGAGGCCGCTGGGGAGGGCGCAGCTGAGGTGCTCGGTGACGGCGGTGTCTTGGCTCCAGAAGTCGGCTTGGTAGGCGGCTTGCTGGGTTGCTTTCTCGACCCAGGCGCCGGTGTGGAACCAGGTCTTGGTGACGACGGGGGGCTGGGGGATCTCGCCGTTGATGGGGGTGGGGTAGGTGGGGAAGAGGCCTTGGCCGTGGTCTTGGCCGAAGAGCTCGGCGTCTGTTTGCTCGACGAAGCCGAAGCCGCGGAACTCTCGCTCGACGGGATCGTAATGGCCGTGGTGGAATTGGTAGGTGGTGACGAGCCGCGCTCGACGGATGGCGTCATAGCTCTCGGCGCGCTCGACGACCTGGACGGGGAAGGGGAGCTTGGTGGGCCAGGGTCTGCCGGCCTTCTTGTCCGCGAGGTAAAACTGAGTGGAGGGGGCATAGGCGAACGCGATGAGGCGGCCCATGTGGTTGTCGACCTCGGTGAGGAGGTGGGGCTTCTGGTGCTGGAGAGGGTCCCACATCCGGGCTTGGGGGAAGGGGGCGTCGCCGGTGGCGGACCAGAGCAGGCAGCTGGTGCCGCTGCCATAGAAGTCGATGAACTGGGCGGTGCGGGCGGCCTCGGGGGGGATGAGGAGGGTGGGCTCGGCGGCCCAGCTGTTGCCGGCTTGGTTGCGGAAGATCTGCAGGCCGCTCGCGTGGAAGTAGGCGAGATCGGCGGTGCCGGTGCCGTCGAGATCGGCGAGGCGGACGCGGCGTGCGTCGAAGTGGTCCGGCGTGTCGAGGAAGGGGGCCTGATCCATCCGGACCGCGGCGCCAAAGCGACCATAACCCTGATTGGGCCAGTAGGTGACGCCGGAGAACTGGACCGAGACGAGGTCGGCGAGGCCGTCCCCGTTCATGTCGGCGATCATCACGGCGCCCTTGGGGTCGGAGAACACGACGCGGGGGCCGAGCTCGTCGTCGCTGGGGAGGGGAATGCTGCGGGCGGGGCCGTAGCCGTCTTTGCCCAGGCTTGGGTACCAGAGGAGGAAGTGGCCGCGGGTGACGACGATGTCGTCGAAGCCGTCGCCGTTGAGATCCATGAAGCGCAGATCCGGATCGCTGAGATCGACGGTGGGGAAGGCCTTGAAGGGGGTGAAGGGCGCCCAGCCGTCCTTGGTGCGCTCGGCGTAGCCGGAGGTGTTGCCGGCGCGCATGACCATGGCGAGGGTGCCGCTGCCTGCGACGTCGAGGAGCTGGACGGGGCGCTCGCGGATGCTGGGCACGGTTTGGAGCTGCCCACCTCCGGCGAGCTTGCCGCTGCCGAGGTTCTTCTTGTAACGGTGGGCCTGGCCGTCGTCGATGAGCAGGCCGGGGATGCCTTCTTGATCGAGGTCGATCCACTCGGCGCTCTGACCGATGCGCGCGCGGGGATAGTCGTCGCCGAGCTGAGCTGTGCCTAGCTCCTGGATGGAGCGCGAGAAGGTGTCGCTCGAGTAGGTGAAGGTGGCGGCGGGCAGGGCCTTGGTGGTGTAGCTGGTGGTGCCCCACTGGTAGCCGATGACCTGTGCGCTGGTGAGCTTGGTCAAGCGCGGGCTCTCGCTGTAGCCGAGCACGAGGGCGCGGGTGAGCTCGTGGCCGCTGAGCTCGCTCATGCGGTGGAACATGAGCACGCGCTTGCACAGGCGGTACGTGCGGATCTCGAAGCCGGACCGGAAGGAGGAGAACGGATCCTGGCGCACAGGCCAGGTGTTGACCTCGCTGCTGGTGGGCTCGGTGGCGTGGTGCTCGCCGTAGTCGAACACCAGCTCGAGCTTGGCGGAGCTGCCGGTGGTGTCGCCCATGGTGGTGTTGCCGTAGAGCACGCGCTTGAGGTAGCGACCGGCGGTGACCGGCGCGAGGCCGCTCCGGTGGTGGCGCTCGCTGGGCTTGGCGGTGGGGAGGTTCTGCGCGTCCTCCGCCTTGTATTGGTAGAGGACGACGTGGCCGCGATCGTCCTCGGTCTTGTCGAGCAGCCAGGCGTAGACGCGGTGGGCGTCCTTGGGGTCGCTGATGCGCGAGCTCGCGCTGCGGCCATAGGTGCTGGTGACGTTGTCCTTGGTGGTGGCGCGCCAGTAGACCTCGCGGTCGCCGGCGGGGGGCGAAAGGAGGGTGACGCGCTCGATGCGCGCGAACAGGCCCTCGACGCGGGGACGGAAGCGCTCGATCTTCTCGGTGCTGCTGGTGGTGACGATGCGTGCGCCCGCGCCGTCGAGCGCGGGCACCAGGTCCTCGGCGCCGGAGAGCAGGAACAGATCGCTGTCCTCGCCGTCGAGGTACTCGGGGATCTTCTTGTCCGTCTTGCGGGTGATGCTCGGCACCCCGACGCTCCAACCGACGCCGAACACGCCGGTGCCGCTGCCAGAGTCGTAGCTCAGCGCGAGATCGGGTGTGGGCCCGCGCGGCGCGGCGCTGATCGGCAGGGGGATGGCGAACGACGCGGTGCCGGTGGCGGGGTTGACCTTGAACGTCTCGCCCAGCCCGCGGATCGCGCCGCCTCCTTTGGGCAGCTCGACCGAAGGCGCGGCCGGGACCGAGAACGAGCGTTTGGCCGGTGTGCGCTCTCCGCCGAGCGCCTCGCGCGGAGAGGGCTTCTTCTGCTCGTCTTGCGACGAGCCCACCTCGGGCTTCTTGTCGGGCGCGTCCATGGCGTCCTCAAGTCAGCGAGTAGGAGAACGCGACCCAGAAATCGAGGAGACCTGTCTTCTGGGGCGCGAACTTCCACGTGAACTGCGTTCCCGTCAGAGGCTGCGTGAGCGCGCCGCTCTCGTACTTCTGCATGATGGGCGCCACGGTTCCGACGGGCGTGGCCCCCCCCATGGACACCGCGCCGTTCGCGGGATTCGTGACCGCAGGCACCGCGGGTGAACCTGACCACTTGGCCCAGACGATGACCTGCGTCACGTTCTGGTGGTTGCGGTTTCGTCCCTTCGGCAGCCGATCCGGCGTGACCACCAGATCGATCGTCGAGGCGCCATCCACGAAGGCTTGCCACGCGTCAGGGAAGGCGTGGGGGACGCGCCAGAGGACGTGTTTGGGGCTGGTGATGGCGGTGGGCGCGGGGGAGCGGCCTTCGCGCGCGGTGTAGCGGAGCTGGAAGACGACGTCGGAGATGCTGTCGAACGGGAACTCGTTGCCGGCCATGAGCTCGAAGCGCCATTGGTCGCCGGTTTCGAGGTGGGCGCCGGCGCCTTCGAAGGGCAGGTAGCGGTCGTCGCGGAAGTTGAGCTCGAACATGCCGTGGTCGTTCTGGCCCATGCTGGTGGCGATGGAGCTGACCACGCCGGAGAGCGTGTCGAGCGTTGACGACGTGGCGGTTTTGCGGGTCTGTGCGTTGAGCAAGGTGAGCTTGCCGTTGACGCTCTGGTACGGGCCCGGCGTGCAATGGACGGAGACGTTGGCGGACTTGACGCGGCGCAGGTGGTGCGTGGGGAAGTCGTCGTCGAAGTGGCTCTCCTTCAGGCTGAAGCCACCGAGCTGAGCGACTGGTACGCCCTCGCGGATCTGCATGAACGTGAGCGGCGCGAGGGTGGCGAGCGAGATGGTCTTGGTGAGCTCGTACTCGCGCTTGTTCTGGCTGTGGTAAGCGCTGTCCATGCGGCGCAGGTCCTGCGCGAGGCGCTCGCCGGCGAGCAGTCCTTGGCGCAGCCCGTCCCAATAGCCGAACTTGATGAAGGTGTCGGTGCCGGCGCTGCGCTCGAAGTGGAAGGCCTTCTCTGCCCGGCGCGCCATCTCGAACGCGAGCTTGTAGGACTGGTAGTAGGTGGCGGCGAGCTGGCCCTTCATCCAGCCGTACAGGTCCTTGTTGCTGAACTTGGTGCGGAGAAAGCGCTCGACGTCCTTGTTCTGCTTGAGCTGCTGGTTCACGAGGTTGAGCTCGTGCTGCGCGACCGCGACGCGGATCTCCGCGGCGACGATCTGCTTCTCGATCTGAGCGATCTCCAGCCGCGCGAGCCTGGCCTGGTGCTTCCAGTCGTCCATGCGGCGCTGGTACTCGGCGAGGGTGCTGGCGAGGCCAGCGCCGTAGCGTGCAGCGCTCGCCCCCAAGCTGAGCGCGTCGGCCGCGCCAAAAGCAGCCTCTTTCGCATTGCTCCCGCCGAACTCGTTGAGCGTCACAGGACTTGCTATTCCAGCAGTTCCCCCGATGAAGTCCGGTATCCACGCAGACTGGCTGCCGCCGGTTTTCACTGTCTGTGCAGTCGCGCTCAGCGCTTCGGCAACACCCCCGAGCACCTGTGCAGTGACCTCGCCAGGGCTGATGAAGTCGCGGCTGTCGTAGTAGCTGAGCCGCTCCTCCGCGGAGCGCAACGACCGGTTGGTGGCTTCGAGGTTCTCTTTGGCCTCTTGCAGTTGTTGCTTACGGATCTCGCGGGTGGCGTCGAGGTTGGCGACGTCGTGGCCGGCGCGGAGCTGGGCGAGCTCCTCGGCGTCCTTCTTCTCGATCGCGGAGAGCAACGCGCTGCCCAGGTTGGTGACCGCGTTCGTGTACTCGAGCGCGCGCGCGGCCAGGATGGCGTAGCGATAGGGTGGGGCGGAGACGGCGAGGTCATTGAGCACGCTGGAGAGGTCGAGCCCGGCAGCGCGAGCGCGCACGAGCAGCGCGGGATCGATCGGCGGCTGGTATAGCGGCAGGGCGCGCACGACGCCCTCGATGTTCTGGCAGTGCCGGATCTTGAACAGCCGGTCGGCGATCGTGTCCCAGAAGCTGATGAGCTTCTCGTTGTGCGGGACGCAGAAGTAGGGCGAGCCGTACACCGTGGAGGGGATGGTGGCACCGCCTGCGCAGTCGGAGCCGTCCTTGGGCACGTCCGGGGCCACGACCTCGGCGTCAATCAGGGCATTGGAGAAGGCGTCGAACGCGCTGGTGACATCCAGCTGATCGTAGGACTGCACCGCGTCTGGCGTGGGGTCGGGGATGAGCGTCGGACGTGGACCGAGGATGGAGGACGCCAAGAGGTAGAGCTGCGTCGCCTCGTTGATCGACTCGATCGAGTCCTGGCTGAAGAGTTGGTCGCCCCAGGCGATCAGGTTCTCGATGTACTTCTGCACCACCGCCTTCTGGTAGGCGACCACGCGCAGGCGCGCGATGGCGTGCGGGTCGAAGGGATCATCACGCCAGGTGGCGATCTGCGCAGACAGCGTGACCGAGGGCGGCGTGAGCGCCTCGGCGTCGCCCCAGGCGACCATCTCCTCTGCGTAGGCGTTGGTGACCGAGCCCGCGAGCTCGGTCTGAATGTCGGCGAGGTTCTTGTTGTCCGCGAAGGGCTTGAACTTCCAGTAGCGCGTCGCGTCGGTGGCGGTGGCTGGGGTGGCGCCGTCGGTGGGGTCGAACACCAGGTGGAACCACTTGCGCGCCTCGTCGTGCCGGCCCTCTTGCATCAGGCGCGTGGCGATGAGCAACGGCGCGTGGAAGAAGAGCTCCCAGTTGTACACGCCGTACGGGCTGCCGTGCCCGAACTCGACCCGCTCCTTGGGGAACGGCGTGGTCACGTTCTGGTCGTATGGGAGGTAGTTCGACGTGATGTCAGCCTCCTGGTACTGCGGCTTGGGGTCGAGCAGGGCCACCGGGCGCAGCAGACCGTCCAGCCCGTGCCGCGCCATCCTCGCGCGGAAGTCATTCACATACGGGTGGTAGAGGTGCTGCACGCGGTAGAACTTGTCGAACTCCTTGCTCGACGCAGGCGCGTCGCCGAACTCGCCGAGAACCTGGCTCGGGAACCCGCTCGAGCTGGGCTTGTACTTTCGCGAGTCCAGCTCCAGGAAGAAGGCGCGCTTGGAATCCTGAACGACCAGGTGCGAGCGCTCCTTGGCCGGCTCGACGCCGCGGCTCACGACGATCCGCGTGGCCTTGTTGACCTTGTCGAGGACGCGTGCGGCGGGGATCGCATCGTTGCCCTCCACCATGTACAGCCGGAGCTTGTTCGACACCGTGTCGAACGCTTGGAACTCGATGTTCGTTGCGTCCGGCACGGTGAGCTGCGTTTGGCTCGCCCAGTTTGCATTGGTCTTGCTCTTGACCACCGTGGGCACGCATTGCGCCGGGTACCCCCCACCCGGGTCCACCAGGTAATTCCGCGCCGCCCCATGGAACGCCGCGGTACCCACATTGAAGCGGAAGTGGCCCACCTCCCACATCGACATGAGCATGGTGACCTCGATGCGGTTTCCGCTGGTCGTTGCCTGGAAGTGAAGAAGGGAGCGCACCGGGGCCGCATTGAGCTGGACAGGCGTCGATACCAGCGAGCTGCTCGTCCACTGCCCACTGCGCAGCTCCGCAAATGTTAAGCTCACGCGCGTGGCCACGGACTGGGGTCTCTGCGTGGAGAGCGCCTCCGCGTCCGCGGCTTGTTGGGCGAGCGCTTGCTCCTGTTGCGCCTGTGCTTGCGCCAGGAAGGGCTTGCTCTGCTCGGGCGCTGCCTCAATCATCTCGTCAGTGATCAGCTCCTCCTCTGGCGTGGTCACTGCCACTACCGGATCGGCTGGCCTGCTGAAGTCCTCCATCAACGCCCAGAAGAGGTACAAGCGCCCGCCGAACGTGACGGGCACCACGTGGTCGCCCTGGATGTCGGCGTCGATCTTGCGCCACGGGGTCCAGCCGTTCTTGGTCTTCTTGCGGTGGTAGTGACGGTGGGGCTTCTTCGTGCGGCCGATGACGTGGACGGCGACGTAGCTGCTCGCACCGGGAAGGACGAAGAACGCTCCCTTCTCGACGTGGAGGGCGACGATCTCGAGATTGGCGACGTCGGCGAGATCGTCGAGGTACTTGCGATAGGCGGCCTCGGCGTTGTCGTGGGTGATGGGGCCCTGGAGCAGCGCCGTCTCGAGCGCCTCGAACTCGGGGGTCTTGTCGCCCCGGAGCTCGGGCTCGATCCAGTTCTCGGGCCAGAGGAAGACCTTGCGGTTGGCCTCCCACACCCGGTAGTTGCGCATCCACTCCCACTCGCTGGCGAGGTCACGCGTGGGGGTGATGGCGCTGCTCTCCAGGTTGAGGAGGATGCGGTTGACGAAGGTCTGCACTGAGCCGTGCGCCGAGACGAGGCGCGAGGTAAGCGCGCAGGGGCTCATCTCGACGTCGATCAGGAGCTTCTCGAACAATTGATCGGTCGTGGCGACGCCGATCTTGGGGAGCAGCGCACCGACCAGCGCGCGGCGTTGCTTGTCGCGCAAGGGGTCGCGCAGATTGCGTGCGATCTTGGTCCAATCCGTGTCGCTGTGTTTGGCGCGGGCGACCTTCTTGATCTCGCGCGCGATGGTGAGCGCGTTGGGGCCGGCGTCGGTGAAGTTGACGGGCAGCGCAGACTCGACCAGCAGCCAGCCCTTCGCTTGGGCGGCGGACGCGCCTGTGCGGCGTAGGGCTTCCGCGGCGCGGAACAGGCGGAAGTAGACGTGCTCCTTGCGGTACTCGGCGGCGGTGTTCAGCGCGAACGCCGATCCCAGCTCGGTCACGTCGGCGGTGACCAGGTTGTTCTCGATCGCCACCCGCGCCTCGATGTCACCGAGCGCGCCGCTCGCGGCGAAGGTAAGCGTGGCGTAGAACGCCTCGGCGCCGGCGGCGTAGCGATCGCGCACCCAGATCAGGTCAGAGAGGCGCAGCAAGGTGGCGAAGCGCGCGCGCTCGTTGGCCGTGAACGCGGCAGCGACCGAAGGCGGCGCCAGGGGCAGCGCGTTGAGATCGAGGAACGGGAGCCCCCCGGGATCCTGTACGCCTCCGGGGTACAGAGCGGCGAGGTCGCGCGCGTCGAGGCGCAGGCGCTCTACGAGCAAGCCGCTCTTGTGGAGCAGCTCGTACAGGTTCTTGCGCTCTGTGGTGGTGCTCGATGGCGTGGTCCACGCGAGCGTGGGGATGAATGCGCGGACGGCAGCGACGGCGCCGTGCTTGATGACACCCGACTCGAGCAGCACCCGGGCCACGTCTTGGTCGACGCCGAAGGTGCGGCTCACCCACGACTTCACCAGGGAGGCGGAGCCGTTGTAGCGGGTGAAGCGCTGCGCGAGGTAGGCGTGGCGCTCGTCGAGCTCCTTGATCGAGCCGCCGCTGGTGACCAGCTTGGCCGTAGCGTCGGCAGCGTCGCCGAGGAAGGGCGTGAGCGCCGTGATCAGCGCGGAGGGGTCGCTGTGGGTCCCGTCGACAAGATCGGCCAATTGTTCCTCGGCCGAGGGAGTCTGCCCGGGCCACAGCAGCGCGCCCAGGTTCTTGACTGTCTGGCCGTGCGGATCCTTCACCTCCGCCGACTCGGCGGCGTGTTTCTCGAGGTCGGCGAGGAGCTCTGCGTCCCATTGGGTGAGCTGCGCCTCTGTCGGCTCGAGGCCGCTCTCCTTGGTGGCGACGTGGCGCAAGATGTAGTGCGCTTCGCTGGCAGAGAGCCCGGTCTCGCGGAAGCGCTCGAGCTGGTCCAGGAACGCCAGGGTGTCCGCTGGGGTGGCCGTGACACCCTCGTCGCCGCTGAGCGACTTGGCGCCCGTGAACTCTCGGAGCACCCACCAGTCCAGGATGCTCAGGTTGAGCGTGCGCGTACCGTGGGCGACGCGGTGGAGGCGGGAGAGGTTCGCGAGGGTGAGCGTTGCGGTGCTCGAGACGATGGGGAGCAGCGCCATCTCCGCGGCGGCGGTGGTGGCGTCGGTGAGACGGCGAAGATCCGCATCGGAGATCTGGAGCGCCATGACCAGGGCGGTGGCGACCGAGGCGATGGTGGCGCTGCTGCTGCCCGTAGAGAAGACTGTCTCGAACGCCTGCTCTGCGGGCGCGAGCGTGCGCGCGTTCAAGAACACGAGCCGGAAGGGTGGGGTCTCCCACTCCTTGTGGGTATCGAGATCCGCGAACCAAGAGCAAAGCTCGGTCAGCGAGCGCTTGGTTCGTTGCGAGAGCTCGACCAAGCCCGCGATCTTGGGCAGCGCGGTGGCATCCAGGGGGGCAAACGCGCGGATGACTCGGTCGGTCTCGGTCAGGCTGGTTCCGAGCACGCTAGAGAGCCGCACCATGCGGTGGAGGAAGTGGCGACGGGTGTCGTCCGTGAGGCCGTCCACCGTCAACGTGGCGAGATCACAGCTGCCCGTAGGGGTGAAGCGGATCGTGTTGCTGAAGCAGTACTGGGTGGCGAACAGCTCTCGCAGCTCGTCGTAGCTGAGCGCGGTCTTCTCCATGACCATACTGGCGAGCACGCTGCCTGGCCAGCTCGTGAGCCCCCAGTAGTTGATCACCGCCAGCGTGGGCAACGCGATGATGTCGTACTGGCGTGCCGCGGTGCGCAGGCGCTCGAGCGCGAGGTGGCGCGCGTTGGGCCCAGCGGCGTCGGAAGCCAACAGCTCCAGCAGCTCTGCCCGTGAGACCTGGAGGTGGTCGAGGTAGATGCGCGCCTCTTCTTGCCAGAGATGAAACGGCAGGTGCATGGGGAACACGGCCGCTTCGAGCGCGGTGTAGGCGGCGATGTGCTCGCTGGGGTAGAGCACCTCTGGCTGTGCGGCGAGCTCGTCCGCCGAGGGCACGGTGTCGACCGGGTTGGGAGAGGCCGGCCAGCTAGGCCAGCTGGATGCGGCGAGGCGCACCTCCATCACCTCGTTCACGACGTCGATGTACGGCAGCGGGGTGTGCGCGTTCTCGCACGAGAGCGCCAGCTGCTTGAGGTCCGGCCGGCGGTTCAAGAGCTGCGTCTTGGCGGTGCCGCTGGTGGCAGACACGCGGTCGCACAGCTCGAGCATGTCCACCAGGTACGCGGCCGGCCCTAGCACCGAGCGGCAGTGCTCGCACTTGCACTGGTTGAGCGTGCCGAAGAGAGTGTCCCAGTCGCCGATCTTGGCCGGCAAGCTCACGGCCTTCGTGGTCTTGTCCGCAAGAACCGGGAGTTTCAGAAGATCAAGACGACGATCGTACTTGATCCGCATCGCGGCCGAGGTGGAGGCCCGCCAGCAGGCCTGATCGAAGATGCCGCTCGCAACCAGCGCTCCCATCGAGCCAAACTCGGCCGTGAACTTGTCTCGGCCCTTCTGGTGGATGGCGTAGCTGCTGGTGAGGCCGGCGGTGAGCAGCGTGCTCGCCTCCGCCCAGGAGCTCGTGACCTTGAAGATCCGCTCGATGTCGCGCAGGCGCTTGACGACCTCGGTCTGCTCCGGGGCCGTGAGCCCGGTGAGCGCGTTGGTGTTCTCGATCAAGTAGCGCCCCACACGCTTCTGGGCGAAGTCGAAAGTGGGGTTGTGCACGCTGTCGAAGAACTTGCGCAGCGCGCTGGTGGGCGCCTCGTCTTGGGAGACGCGCCACTTGATGCGAGCGGTGCGGTAGCGGGACTCCGCAGACTTCATCAGCGCGTTGCGGTAGTTCTCTTCCGGAGTGCCCGGTGTCGTGGGCGTGCCCTCGGGCACGCCCGGCAGCCCTGCGATGATCGCGTCCCAGTCGGCGGCCTCGTACTTCACGAGCTCTTTGGGATCAGCGGGCAGATCGTCGCTCTCGACAAGCGCCAGCAGCGCGCTCGCCATGGGCGCGTAGGCACCTGAGATCGAGCCGACCTCGACCGCCATGCGAAGGTGCGGACGCGCGTCCGGAAAGTCGAATAGACTGTCGGCATCGATCGCGGCCCAGAACGCGTCGCTCGTCCCTTCGTGGTTGAGCGCCTTCTTGACGAACCCATCGCGCTGGTCAGACGTGGTGATCCAAGCGGTTCCCAAGAGCAGCGCGCCGAGCCGGAGCTTGTTGCCTCCCGTCAACCTGAGCGTGGCAAGCGCCGCGGTCTCGAGCGCGCCCTTGAGCGCCGGCCAGTTGGCAGTAGACGCCACCGTCGAGGCGATGGTGCGCTCGAGCATGGCCTCCTCCAGCATCCGCTGCAGCGACGGGATGCGGTGGCTGAACACGTCGTCGGAGGTCCCGGCGATACCCTTGCGCATGAAGGCGTAGAACACCTCGCGGGAGATGGTGGGGTGGGCGACGTTGAGCTGCGAGGCGAGCCTGAGCGCGTCCACCTCTTCGTACGGGATGCCGGTCTTGCACGCGACCAGCTCCATCTGCTCGGTGGTGAGCGCCTGTGCTCCACCGACGGGCGCGATGCACAGCGGATCGACAGCGCTTGTCACCACCTGGTAGCGGACGCGACCCGGGTCACGAAGGTACTTCTCGCCGTTCACCACCAGGTCCACACGGGCGCGCGCCGGCGCGCGGCACACGGTCGCCTTGGCCACGTTCGATCCGCCCACGGACGCCGACACAGCGAGATCTGGGGCGGTGGCGGTGCCCGGCTCGTAGCTGACCTTGTAGTGACCGTTGGCGCTGCTGGTGCCAGTGCCCAGCAAGGTCTCGGTGATGCTGCCGGCGCCCAACCCCCGCGCGTGCACGCTGACGATCGCGCCGCTCACCGGCCCGGTGTCGATGTTGGTGACGATGCCGCTGACCAAGTACTTCGTGGCGGCCAGGTCGGCTCCGAGCGGTCTGGCGGCCTCCACCTCGATGCGCGCGCCGCTCACGCTGCGTCGGACACTCCAGCGATGTGTCGCCTCGGTGGAGGCCAACACGTTCTGGGACGACTTGACACGCAAGAACACGATCAAGCTGCCTGCGCTCGCAAGATCAGCCAGCACCTCGTCGCTCACCTGGAGCTCGAAGGCGCCCGCGCTGTCCGTCGTGGCGCCCGCCACCGGACCCTCGATCTTGCCTCGCAAGTCGACCGCTTCGATCGTCAGCCCAGCGATGCCCACCTGGGTGGACTTCTCGACCACCACACCCGCGTAACGATTGGTTGCCATGGCTGACCTCAGACCTCGATGAACGTGATGGCGACGTGCAGGCCAAAGGTCTGCGCCGCGACGGTGGTGTCCACGATGAAGCGCACCGCGAGCGTCTCCCCCGACGACAACAACACCAGTGGCTTGCCGAACGCGTCGGCGTCGTAGATGAACTGGTCCTTCATGTCGCAGCGCAACGACACCGAGAGGAGCTCGAGCAACGTGCCGCCGACCGAGAGCGTGGTGCCGTACGCGCGACAGGTAGCCGTGGCGCCGGTGTCCGCTGAGTCGAACGGTCGCGGCGTCACCGCCACGCTGTTGCCGTTGGTCGGCGCCGTGGTGCTGCGACACACAATCAGCCGACCGTCGGCGGCGGCCGCCGCCGAGAGCCCGTGGTAGCTCACGATGATCCTCTGCACCTCGACCCGCTTGGCCGCCGAGCGCAACGTCATCAGCCAGTGCGTGCCCACCGCAGCGACCGATGGCTTCACCGTCGATGGCGAGACCACGCTGTACATCACCCCGTCGCGTGCGGCCTTCACAACGGCGCGCCCGAGCGCATCCCCCGCCCCGAACACAGGCGTCGTTCCGCTCCGCAGTGCGAGGTGGGCCACCGTCTGCGCGTTCGACGCTTCGGCTGCGCTGGTGGGCACCCCGCCCACGAGGGCAGGCGCCGCCTCGCTGCTCCACACCGAGAGCGAGAAGGTCCCCGTGCCCGTGACCACGTCGGGCGCCTGCGCCGTCACCTCCAGCCCCGTTACCGGGAGGCCGCGGAGCGACATGCCCAGCCCGGACACGAAGCCCGCTGCCGTGGTGCGCTGCGCCTCGTTCACGCGCACCGTCTTGATGAGAACCCGCGCGTCCTTCACCCGCGCGTACACGCGCAGCGTGACCTGCGACTCCCACGCAGTCGGCACCCGAAACCACAGATCGCACGCGTTCACGTTCCCAACGTGGGTGACGGCCGTGCGCTCTGCGTTGTCTGGCAGGGTCGTGGAGCCCTCGATCATTCGTGGCGCGTCGATTTGAACCATTTCTTCAGCGCGTAGCATGCGAGCTCCTTGCGTGTGTGTGACGGGGACTGTCAGCGGTGGTCCGTGGCCATTGGCTCCCATGCGCGATCGACGGCCTCGGACGCGCAACCCGTGAGGGTGCACCACCATTCCGGGAGCCACACCATTGGCCTGCGCTCATTGGGATGCCCCTCGACACATGGGCCGTGCTCCTTCCCCCTCCGCCATGGCGCCAAGCAAAGCGCAATGGGGCGCCGTGATCAACGGAGAGGAATGAAATCGTGTCTGTGGAAAACCGCGATCAGGGTGTTTGCGCGACGAATTGGGGGGCGCGTTGCGAAGTTGTGACAATCGCGGTGCACCGCCAGCGGCGACCGTCAAATGGTATAAAATTGTATCTTGAAATGCTCGATCGCCGCGGCAACGGCGCTCGCTCAGTCGCGCAGCACGTTGTCCGTGCGGTAGCCCTCGGCGAGCGCGAGGACCTCTCGGATGTTGTTGAAGCCGAGCCGTGCGAGCGCTCGGTTGGTGTGACCTCGCACGGAGCCGGGGGCGATGTGCAGCTGGGCTGCGACGTCCTCTCCGGGCATCCCGCAGGCCATCAGCGCGAAGATCTCACACTCGGCGCGAGTCAGGCCGATCGCCTGCAGGCGCCGCCTGAGACACGTCAGGGGGTCCACCGCATCCCGGAACAGTTGCCGCCAAGATCGCGGCAGCGGCTTGGTCGCGAACAGAGCGCGGTGTTGCAGCACGGCGCCCTGCCCGCCTTGAAACACGTCGCCGGTCATGACCAGCACGGTGGCAGCGGGGAAGCGCGCGCGGATGTCCGGGAGGAGCTCGATGCCCTTTCCGTCGGGGAGGTGGAAGTCCACCAGAAAGCCCACCCACCGGTGCTCATCCAACGCATGTCTGGCGGCGGCGAGATCGGTCGCGACGACCGCGAAGCTGAACTCGGACAGCGCCCGACGCAACGACTTGGCGGCCATGGGATCGTCTTCCACGATCAGGATCGCATTCGCATGCCCGCCCCGACGCTGCTCTGTAGCTTCCGGCTGAAATTCCGTGTCTCCCATACCCACCTCCCGCGCGCGCGCGCGAGCTTCGCAAGAACGGTGCCCGTTGGGCTCGAATGCAAGTGCCTGATTCCTGGCAGGCTGGAGTTGTCGCCAGCGATCCTGAGGTGCACAAGCTGCGCAACGCTGTCAGGTGGGCGCAGGTGGGTCAGAACCATCACTTAGGGCCCCAAATGGTATAAAATTGTATCTAGCGTCGGCTCGATTCTCGGCGTTGCATCCATGGCCTCAAAGGGGGCGATATGCGGGTGCTTCGAATCGGCCATCGTGGGGAAGACGTCGAGCGCTGGCAGCTTTTTCTGGTCGGCCAAGGCCTCAGCTTAGGCGAGGCGGACGGTGTCTTTGGTGCGCGGACAGCCGTCGCCACCAAAACGTTTCAGACGGCGCAGGGCCTCAGCGCCGATGGCGTCGTCGGCCCCGGCACGCTGGGCAAGGCGCTCCTGCTGGGCTTCGACGCAGGGATCGACGACGACGCCTCTCCCGACGACGAGTCCGGGGCCGGGTGGCCGCCACGTCCAGCGTTTCCGCCGCTGGTTACGACGGCAGCGAGGCAGCAGCTGCTCGGCCGCTTCGACTTCGCGCCGGCGCCAACTCCCAACAACCCAGAAGGGATCAAGATCCTCGGCGACTGGGTCTCGCAGAACATCGTCAACGTCACCATTCCTCAGCTCAAGGGGATCCAAGGAGCGCCAGGCTCCGGCACTGTGCAGGTGCACCGTCTGGTCAGGGATCAGCTGGCTGCGCTGTGGCAGGCCTGGGAAGCAGCCGGCCTCTTGCCGCTCGTGCGCAGCTGGGCGGGTTCCTGGGTGCCGCGCTTCGTGCGAGGCAGCCGCAGCAGTCTGAGCAACCACGCGTTCGGCTCGGCCTTCGACATCAACGCTGCGTGGAACGGCCTGGGCCTGGTGCCACCCCTGGTGGGCGCGACAGGCTCGGTGCGCAAGCTCGTGCCGCTCGCCAACGCGCACGGCTTCTTCTGGGGCGGCCATTTCCAGCGCCCAGACGGGATGCACTTCGAGGCAGCGTTGCTGTTGCCCAGCGGCGCGGAGTTGCCAACCTCGAGCCCGCCCAAGTCCGGTGCTGCCACCGGAGGGCGCGCGCTGGTGCAGGCCACCGAGCCCCTCTCGGTCATCGATCGCGAGAAGGCCTGGCTGGACCACTTGCGCGCAGGTCGGTTCCCGGACTTTCTGCGTGGGTCCAAGACCATCGAGCTATCTGCATTGATCGACGGTGCGGTGGTGGACGTCGAGGTGGATGTGCTTCCAGATTACGTGGCGATCGGTACCGACGCCGACTTTGTTCGCGTGCCTTTCAGCCGGCCCGGCGCCGAGGAGGCGGCGGGCATCATGGGCGGGGTGCTGCCCACCACCAAGCTGGTCGACGCAATCCATGCGCAGTCCGACGTCAAGCTCGCGCCTGCGCCAAAGACGCCGGGCCCCAAGATGATGAGTCTCCCGTACATTCTGGAGCACCACGACGCCATCGAGGCGGCGCGGCAGGGGCGGCAGGGGCTCGTCGCGGGCCACAAGAAGGACGTGGTGCTCACCAACCGGCTGCGCGCCCAACCCAACCAAGTACCCATTTACGGGTGGCACAGACTGAATGGCGTCCCCATTCAGCCGCTGAGCCTGCTGCACGAGCTCACGTACGCGGACTACAGCCACGGCGTGCGCGTGATTGGCTCGACCGTGCGCGTCCAGGGCCAGACGATCCCCACTCGTCAGGTGTTGGCGGATCCCGGGCGCGCCGCGCTGCTCAGCGGCGAAGGCCCCATGGTCGTGACATGAGGAGCGCGTGGTGACCACCAGCCAGCCCAACGACAGCTTGTTCGTCCCCCATCGGCTCACGCCGGCCTCACCCCGCGAGGTGTTCGACGCCCTGCACGAGGCGTGGCGCGCCGTCATCGTCACTCCCAACCCGAGCAACGAGTCTCTGCTCGTGCTCCTCGCGCAATGGGGCATCGAGACCGGCAACGGTCGCTCGCTGCACAACTACAACCTCGGCAACGCCAAGCGCATCAAAGGTGAGCCCTGGACGATGCTCAATCACGTCTGGGAGATCATCGAGGGGCGACGCGTCATCTTCGAGCCGCCACACCCGCAGACCCACTTCCGCGCCTTTGCGTCCTTGGCCGAGGGGGCCAGGGAGTACCTCGAGATGATGCACCAGCGCTTCGCCGCTAGCTGGCCAGAGGTGCTCGAAGGCGACGCAGCCGGCTTCGCGCACGCGCTCAAGCGCCAGCGCTACTACACCGCGGACGAGCACGCGTACGCGCGAGCGCTCAAGGACCGCTACACCTTCTTCGAGGAGCAGATCTTCCCGATCAACGTCCAGGCGGCGCTTCAGGCCCCGAACTACGCGGACGTCCGCGCGTTCCAGAAGGCGCACGGCCTCACCGCCGACGGCATTGCAGGCCCCAAGACTCGCGCCGCGCTGCGAAGAGCTCTCGCGCAGCCGTAGCTGCTTCGTCCGCGCACCCATCCCCAACCCCACCGCCACGCCAACCTCGTGCTCAAGGAGCCCCCATGGCCTCATTTCTGTTCTTCAATGCCGACCGTCTCAAGTGCATCCGTGGCAGCGACGCCTTTGGCGACCCGGACTTCTACTTCACCTGGCAGGTCTACATCGACAAGCCCGGCGACCTCGTTCCCCTCCATCAGGGGTTCAGCATGGGCGCCCCCATCGACGAGGGGCACTCTGTCGCCCAAGGCGCCACCATCCCGCTGACCGACACGCGCTACACCGTCGAGCTCCCACCCGTCGCCGAAGGCGAAGAGATCAAGATCGTCACCGACCTCTTCTGCTGGGAGTCCGACCAAAGCTCGGCCGAGGTCAAGGCGCTGTTCACCAACGCCGCCGCCAGCAAGCTGTTCGAGCTCTACGAGGCCAACCAGCAGCGCAAGGAGAAGACGATCAAGGAGTTCATGGATTGGATCAAGAACGATGGTCTGAACATCGTCACCATCGCCGCCCCACAGGTCGCTCCCTTCGTGCCCATCATCAACTCGGTCTTCGGCCTCATCGAGATCGCCATCCGCGCCATCAAGTCGGACAGCGACGACTTCATCGGCATGAGCCGCACCGAGCTGTTCGTCTCCCGCAAGGACGGCAGGTTCCGCTACCGCTACCTCACCGACGGCGGCGTCCAGATCACCATCGACCGCGAGGTCCAGCCGTATTTCGTCATGCCGTTCATCCGCGAGGCCAACGGGGACAACATCGTCCAGCTCAACGCCCTCTTCCAGGTCATCTTCGACCTGGCCGACCGGGCGGCGTGACGGTCGGCGTAACTGTCGGCAGCAACGCTTCGCGAGGCGAAGCTGAGGAGGACGATGTGTCCATCACCATCGACGGCAAGATCAAGAGGATCGGCTTGGCGCTCTCGGGCGGCGGCTTCCGCGCGGCGGCCTTTCACCTCGGCGTGTTCCGCAAGCTCGAGGCGCTCGGCCTGCTCGGCAAGGTCGACCTGCTCTCCTGCGTCAGCGGCGGCAGCATCGCCGGGGCCGTGCTCGCCGCCGGCTGGAGGGATCGAGCCGCCGCCCTCGACAAGCTCGACACCTACCTGCGCACGCGATCCATTGCGGTGGCGTCCGTGATCGGTGGGCTGCTCGATCCCTTCGCCTCGCGCACTGACAAGCTTGCCGACAGCTACGACCGCGACCTGTTCGGCGGCCTGACGCTCGGCGACCTCGACACGGGGCCCAGGCTCTACCTCAACACCACAAGCCTCGCGACCGGCAACCTCTTCTTCTTCGTAACGGGCGAGAGCCGGGGCGCCGAGATGGGCGATCACGAGCTCGGGGAAGCGCAGGCCGCCACCAGCTTCTCGGTCGCCCGCGCCGTCGCCGCGTCGTCGTCGTTCCCGCCGGTGTTCCCGCCGCTCCGCCTCCAAGAGCAGGAGTTCTCCCCCACCAAGCTGGTGGAGTACGTCACCCTCACCGACGGAGGGGTCTACGACAACCTCGGCATCAGCCCGTTCTTCAACGTCGAACGCAACCGCCTCGACTACGGCCTGGTCAGCGACGCAGGCTCCCCGTTCGCGATCGACGAGCGGCCCACCGAGGCCAGCTTCGGCGTCCTCTTCTCGCTCATCCAGATCCTCATGGAGCAGGTCCGCGGCCTGCAGTTCGACCGGCTCAAGCACCGCCACACCGCCGGTCGCGGCCCCAAGCCGCTCTGGTTCTCCGTCGACAGCCAGGTCGGAGAAGCCCAGCCCGGCGACGCCGAGCGAGCTTCCAACGTCGGCACCAACCTCAAGCGCCTCCTCCCCACCGAGATGGACGTGCTCGCCCGCCACGGCGGCACGCTCGTCGAGCGCCGCCTGCGCGACTACGCCCTGGAGCTGGTCGCGTAGGTGAGCGTGCAGTTCACAACTTTGCCCAAGGTCCGCCCATGAACAAGTCGCGCCTTCAAGAGTACATCCTACTGCCTACCCGCGGGATCCAAGCCCACCCCGCCACTTCCACCAACAAGCTCGCAGAGTTTCTCCGCAGCATTGATCCGGTCCGGACCGTCGCGGCTTCCAAGAAGTTCGCGTCCGCGGCGGGGATCAAGGACCACCAGCCATCGTTCCGCGTGATCGATTCGATCCACGAAGATGGCGCGAAGCTGCTGGAGATGACGCCTGAGGTGGCGAATGCCTTCAAGGCGGCGCAGCCGGGCGCGCGTCTGGTCCCCGTCGTGTGGTTCATGCCGATGCGCCACGCAATGCGCATCGAATCGCGCGTGAAGGTGGCCGCAACCGCGCTCAAGACGACCGTCACCGTCAGCTCAAAAGGCTCCGGAGTGCCTGTGGCCGGAGCCAACGTGGTTGCGTTCACCGACTTCGAGAACCGAATCGGTGCCAGCGGAACAACGAACAAGAAGGGGTTGGTGACGCTGAGCCTGGGCCCTTCCAAGCGGATCCAGCGCCTCTACGTGTACGGCCCCGTTGGCTACTGGGGCGCGTTCAAGAGGAACGTGGCGACGGGAGCTGTACAGGTCAGGATCGAGCCCGTGGACCTCGCCTACAACGACTGCGTGCGCCACTTCTACGGTGACGGCGCCCCACAGGATGGCCAGGGTGTGACGGTCGCGGTCGTCGACACGGGGGTGGGGCCGCATCCCGACCTGGTCGTCGATGGTGGCGTGAACACGGTCATCGGCGAGAGCCCGGGAGAGTTTGGCGACAATGGCGACATGCACGGCACCCACGTGGCTGGCATCATCGCTGCGCGCGGGGCTCCGCCCGAGGGGATCCGTCGGATCGCGCCCGGCGTGCGGCTGCGCAGCTACCGCGTGTTTGGGCAGGGTGCCGACGGAGCGAGCAACTATGCCATCGCCAAGGCGATCGACCGGGCCGTCGCGGACGGTTGCGACCTCATCAACCTCAGCCTCGGCGGCGCCGATCGTGACGCTGCGACGTCATCCGCGATCCACGACGCGCGGATGAAGGGCAGCGTCGTGTTGGCGGCCACGGGGAACGATGACCGCAGCCCAGTCAGCTTCCCGGCGGCGGATCCCCACTGCATCGCTGTCTCCGCCATGGGTCGAAAGGGCACGTTCCCGAAGGGCTCCGGGGAGCAGGCAGACGTCATGGGACCTTACGGCACAGACAAGCGCGACTTCATCGCCGCGTTCTCGAACGTGGGGGGTGAGGTGGACTTGACCGGACCGGGTGTCGGCGTGCTGTCCACGGTGCCAGGTGGCCACATGCCCATGAGCGGCACCTCGATGGCGTGCCCCGCCGTCACCGGCATCGCCGCGCGCCTGCTCGCGAAGAAGCCACAAATCTTGGCGATGCCAAGAGATCAGGCGCGCTCGGACGCCATCGCGCACCTCGTGCTCACCTCCGCGGCCTCGCTAGGGTTCCCGTCCGATCTCGAAGGCAGCGGCCTGCCGAGGTAGACAGGGCGCGGTCCAGCTGTCACCCTTCTGTAGGTGGTGTCGAAGACGCTTGGTGATCCGTCGCGCGCTCGCTTCGTCCTGCGCTACGTCGGCGAGGGTGCCTCGCCGACGGAGGATCTCGCCCGCATCCGCGCCACCCCCGGCGTGGTCGTGCTCGATGCGTCGGAGCGCATGCTGCTCGCCGAGGGCCCCCAGCTCGTGGTGCAGCGCCTGCTGCAGAGCCTCGCGGCCTGGGAGGCCACCCCCGAGCGAGTGGTTCCGCTACCAGACACGCGCCGCAAGGTCAGGCGCGGCCCCGGCAAGTCTTGATGGGACCCCGGTTGTCGGGGCAGCTCAACACTTCAACAAGCGGCTGAACGGAGGGCAGATCAGACCCTCTTCTACGAACACGCGCCACCGCTCACGAAGGAAGGTGGGAAGCGTCATTGCACCCTGAAGCACCATCATGAGGTCGTGTCCGGTCAGCACGAAGAAGTTCGGCGCGTTCCGAGTGCGGATGGCCATTTCGGCCTCGCTCGTGATGCCGTTCATCGCGATGAACACCCCGCGACCGAAAGGAGCTTTCACCTTGCCCTGGAAGACGAGAAGAGGCGCCTCGGGGAGCTTCCCCTGCTCCCACTTGGCTTCGAGCAGGTAGACCTCATCGCCGAGCATGAACGAGCCGTCGATCTGTTCGCCAATGATCTTGAAGGGCGATCGCGGCTCCAGCCCTGAGAGCTCGAAGAGCGAGTTGAGAAGCACTTCGAGCTTCAAACCAGCGCCCTGCCGGTCCTCCATCATTGAAAGGCTTACAAGGTCCTCCTTGAGTTTCTCGAGTTCCCGCCGCCGCTGCACTCCCTCGGACTCGGCGATCTCTTGCTCACGTTCCGCCTGCTCCACGTTCCGCTGCGCCCTGGCGGAGTCGCTGTCTTTGATCGCGTCGAGAAAGCCGTCGTCCCAAAGCTGCGGGATCTTCACATTCAGCTCGAGGAGATGGCCGTTCACCCGCTTCATCTCGTTGGCAGTGATCGGTTCCCCCTTCGACTTCGTGTAGATGAGGCCTTCGCGGACGATGCCGAGCACGAGATGTTGGAAGGTTCGGACGGTCTTGTCGTGCTCGTAGGCCCCTTCGAGGAGGACGGTGAGCCGTCGGCGCTTGTTGCCTTGACTCTTGTCGGGACACAGGTGACCGATTCCGACCCGATCCGCGATGGTGGCAAAGGTAACGTGGCCGGTCCAGTTGCTCGCGCCGCTTCCGGGAAGGAACCTTGCCATGACCCCAGCCAGGCCCTGGATGGCTGAGCTTTGCTTGAGCGAGAGCACCACGTCCTGAGCAAGCACCATCTTTGACTTCCTGTCGAGGCTTCACTGGGCACGCCGGCCGGAGCAACGAAGCTCTTGGCCGTTCCCCAACCGTGCCCAGGCGGTCAAGTGTGAGGCGGATGAGGATCAGCCATCACCTGCCCCCCGGGGCCCCCAGCCTGCGCCCCAGCTGGGCCATCGCCACGCGGAAGCGGTACTTGGCCTGGTCGTAGCCGAGGCCGAGTTGGCGCGCGGCTTCGGCTACGGAGCTGTCGTGCATGGCGCAGGCGATGACGAGCTGGCGATCGGTGTCGTCGAGGAGCTGGAGGGCGCGCTGGACGAGGTGCTGGATGGCGGCGCGACGCTCTTGGGCGAGGAAGAGCTCCTCGGGGGTGGGGGCGATCTGACCGATGACGGCGGCGGCGGCGAGGGCGTAGCGGGCGTCGTCGAGGCGGGCGCGGCGGGTGGGGGCGTCTTCGTCGATGGGATCGCCGACCTCGATGGTCTCGTGGACGGCCTTGGCGGCGCGCTGGATGGCTCTGGCTTGCGCGCGTCGCTTGGCGTCGCCGATGGCGAGGTCGAGCATGGCGCCGCGGGCGCGGGGAAAGACGAAAGTGAGGAAGGTGGCGCCGCGATCGGGGCGGTACTCGGGCGCGAGCAGGCAGGCGACCTCGAGCGCTTGCTGGAAGAGCTCGTCGGCATCGGCACCTCGGCGCGCGGCGACCTCGCTGGCGATCTTGCGCAGCGGCTCGCGCACGCCTTCGACCAGGGTGCGTTGGGCAGGCGTGAGCAGGGCGGGGGAGCGCACGACGGCGGCAGGCGCCTCAGCCATGTTGCTTCTTCCCTGCGCTCGCGGCGGCTTGTTCGATGGCGCTGCCGGCGAGGACCTCGGCGCTCTGCTCGACCGCCTCGCGCGGCGCATGCTCCCCGACGAGGAGGCTAAGCTCCGGGTGGAGCTCGAGCGAGTCGTGCATCAGCTCGTGCAGCTCGGCGAGCGCGTCGGGGTCGAGCACCTCGTCGTACCCGACGGTGGTCTCGTCCGTGAGCTCGGCGACGAAGTCGGCGCGCGAAGGCATGCCCCATTGGAGCAAGCGCACGCGGAGGTGTTGAGTACTTTTTTTTCCGATCGCGCCATCGAGATCCGACAACAGGGCGTGCGGTCGTGCCGGGCAGCGTGCTCGCCGACCCCAGAGAGGAGCACGTGCACCGCGAGCGAGGCCTCGCGGGAGTCAACCAGATCCGCCCTGCGTGCGCGGACTCTGAATCCGATTCTGCGCACCTTGTGGTGGCTTGAAACACCCGTTGGAGGGCAGCCAGCTGCCCATTTGTGATGCGGCGCATCAGAAAATAGCAGCCAGCTGCCCTCTCGAGGTCACGCCGACCAAAACCGGGCAGCCAGCTGCCCATTCTTGATGCGGTGCATCGAAAAGGAGCAGCCAGCTGCCCCACTCTTGGTGCCTGCGACCAAAACAGGGCAGCCAGCTGCCCTCCCGAGGTCGCGCCGACCGAAACAGGGCAGCCAGCTGCTCCTTGTGACGCGCCGCATCCGAGAAACCGCACCCAGCTGCGTTTCTCCCTTGCGTCGCAACCTCCCGAGAGCGGCTGGCCGCGCTCGGACGCGCGGGGCCGTTTTGCTTCGCTTCTCCCGTCAGAAAGAAGGACTCGTCATGACCCAACCGCTCGTTCCGACCGAACCGACCGTCTCTCCACTTCGACTGCGCGAGGCGCTCGAGAAGGTGAAGCCTGCGATGGCTGCGCTCGAGCCGCCGGAGCTGTACGACATCAACATCGACATCATGGCCGGCACCATCGTGGTGCTGGGCAACCTGCCCGAGCTGCGAGCGCTTCGCCCTCAGCTCGCGACGTTGCAGGGCTTCGACCTCGATCAGTTCGACGCGCTCGAGGACTTCACGCTCGCGGCGATGCAGACCGCGGGGCAGTACATCGCTGCCTCGTCTCCGCCCGAGCCGATCCCGGAGCTGGTGGAGGAGCTCACCAAGACGCGTGATCTCTTGGTCTCGGACGTGGTGGCGCTGTCCAAGCGCGGGCTGCTCGACGGCAGTCGCTTGGGCGAGCTGAAGGGCCCGGTCGGCTACAAGAACCTCGCCTCGGACATCATCGCGCTCGCCGCCATGTTCCGGGATAGCTGGGCCAAGGTGGTGGGCAAGACCAGCGTCAGCATCGCCGAGCTCGATCGCGCCGAGCACGTGGTGCTCCGCCTCACGACGGCGATCGGTCTCAAGGAGCAGGGCACGAGCGCGGTGACCGAAGCAGCGGCGGCGCGCCAACGCGCGTTCACGCTGTTCGTGCAGGCCTACGACGAGGCGCGCCGCGGTGTGAGCTACCTGCGCTGGAAGGAAGGCGACGCGGACACGATCGCGCCCTCGTTGTGGGCGGGGCGCGGCGGCTCCAAGCGCAAGGCGCAAGGCGTCGGAGACCCGGGGGCGCAACCCGCGCAACCGCCCGCGCCTGCGAGCCCAGTCGTGGGCGCTCCCGCGACGACCGTGGTTGCGCCGCCGGGGATGCCCGGCAACTCCCCCCTCACGCCCTGATCGCCACCCAAGGCCGACCTCATGAACCCCGCGCTGTATCTCGGCTTGGCACGTCCGATCGACGGACGTGAAGAGGTCGCGCCGCTCCGTCTGCCCGCCCACCACCTCGTCACGCACGGGGTGGTGGTGGGCATGACGGGCAGCGGCAAGACCGGGCTCGTGACCGTATTGGTCGAAGAGGCGTTGCGCGCCGAGATCCCGGTGCTGATGATCGACATCAAGGGCGACTTGCCAAACCTCCTACTCGCGCTCCCGTCATTCGAGGCGGCGGCGGTGGCGCCGTGGGTCGAGCCGACCCCGCAAGATCCCGACGGGGCCCACGCCGCTCTGCGCGTCGCGGAGCAGCGGCGCAAGGGGCTCGAGGCCTTTGGCTTGAGCCTGAGTGACGTCGCCGACTACGCCGCGCGCACCTCGGTGCGGGTGATCACGCCGGGCGCTGACGCAGGCGAGCTCCTGCACGTGCTCTCTTCGCTGGAGCGCGGCTCCGGGCGTTGGCACACGGATCCCGATGGCGCGCGCTCGACGTTGAGCGCGGCGGTGTCACTCATCCTGCGCCTGCTCGGGCGCGATCCAGACCCCGCCCGGAGCCGTGAGCACGTGCTGTTGTCGGTGCTGGCCGAGGCGCGCTTACGTGCAGGGCAGCCAGCCGAGATCGGCGCGCTGCTCAGTGAGATCGTGGAGCCGCCGGTCGCGACGATCGGCGCGCTCGCGGTGGACGACTTCTTGTCCAAGCGTGCGCGTCGAGAGCTCGCCGCGGCGCTCAACAACCTGCTCGCGGCGCCCTCGTTTGCGAGCTGGCGCCAGGGCGCCACGTTGGACGTGGGCGCGTGGATGCGCCCCGAGGGCGGGCGCACGCCGGCGACGATCATCAGCGTCGCGCACCTGGACGACGACGAGCGCGCGCTGGTGTTGGGCGTCGTGCTCGAGGAGGTGCTGTCGTGGGTGCGCGGCCTCCCCGGCTCACAGCGGTTGCGCGCGCTGATCGTGTTCGACGAGGTGTACGGCTTTTTGCCACCACATCCCGCCTCGCCCCCTACCAAGCGCCCTCTTGTGGCCCTCATGAAGCAAGCACGTGCCTATGGCGTGGGCGTCGTGATCGCCACCCAGAACCCCATGGACCTCGACTACCGCGCGCTCAGCAACGCCGGTCTGTGGTGCCTCGGCCGCCTGCAGACCGACGCGGACCGCGAGCGGGTGCTCGACGGCCTCGCCAACGAAGCCGGCCAAGGCCAATCCGCTGAGGAGCTCGCCGCAGTGCTCAAGCGCCTCGCGCCCAGGTGGTTCGTCGTGCGGGATGCTCAAGCCGCCACCCCCAGCTGCCTCCTCCAGCCCCGCTGGGCCATCTCGCTCATGCGCGGCCCCATGACCCGACAAGAGATCCGCCGCGCCCGCGGCGGCGGCGCGCCGTGAACGAGCCGCCCGCGAGCGCCGCGGATCGAGCGCTTGCGGAAGAGCTGGTGGAGGAGGCCCTCTCGGCGCTCAGGTGTCTGCCCACGGCCTCCAGGGCGCGGCTGCGGAACGCGCTCGTCGAAGACTTCTTGGGCTCGGCGCAGGGTCGAGCCCATCTGCGCCGCGTGCGCGTGGCGCAAGCCCGATGCGCGCGCGAGTAGCCCTGACCCGATTTCGTAGACACCTCACATCCCTCCCCTCATGACGAAGGGTGCCCATGAAGAAGCTCTCCAAGACGACCCGCAAGCGCCGGTCGTTCACGCCCGAGTTCAAGGCTGAGGCCGTCCGCATCGCCCGGACCGCGGGAAGGACGGTTTCCGTTCTCCGACAACCCGCCCCTCCCATTCCGAAGGACTCGTCCTTTATCACTGGGGCGGGTCCTTCGGCGCCAGTGGGTTCCTCGTCATGACGGCAGGTGGCGTTCGAGCCGATCGAGGAGCTGCCGTCCAAAGCTCGTTGCCTGGAACATGAGTTCGACGTTTGTGCCGCTCGGTATCGCCGTGCTCGGCGGGCTCCCCGCGAGCGTGATCGCGCCGACGGCGGCGAGACGGTGGCTTGAGGGTCTTGCGGATTGCCAGCCTTCGTTGATGGCGCTTCGAGGAACGCCGTAGTCACCGAGGCGAAGCTGGGACACGGCCACTATCCATGCCTGCTTCATCGGAGTCGCGAGTGTCGAGCTGTTCTCCACGAGGAAGATGTACACGTCGGAGTACAGCGGGACCTTCTCCTTCTCGATGTCCTCGAGCATCGTCACCAGGAGATGCTGGAAGTCGCCGTCGGCCATCGCCTTGAAGCGCTCGTTGACCTCGTGCTCTCCGATGTCTCCCTCGAAGACCCGGCGGTGGAAGTCGTCGAGACGTGCAAGTCGGTTCGCCACCACTTGGTCCGTGATGTGCTGACGGAGGCGCGTGGTCAGGCTGCCAACCCCGGGTAGCAGCATGTTCAAGGCGGTAGCTGCCAGCGTCAGGCCCGACTCCTTGGCGCGCTCGATGCTCTTCCTGCGTTCGTCGTCCGTGGTCACGGTCGAAGGGTACTGGACAGGCGCAAGGACCGGAACGAGCCGGTTCGGAATCGTTCGATTCCGCCACGCCGGTGGCGCCTTCGCCCACCACCTGTTTCCGCCGGAGATCCGGGGCCTCGATCACCCCACCGTCCGGGACGATTCTGAAACGGCCGCCAAGCCCCGATGGAGGGTCGTCGGGTTCACGCCGAACGCCCTTGCCACCTGACGAGTGGACTGCCCCTGGATACGGAGCCGGAGGGCGTCCTCCACGTCGAAGTCGATCTTGGGGCTGACCTGCGTGCCCAAGGCAACCGCGATCTGGAGAGTGCCGCAGGTCTCATCGCCAAGGCTCACGAGCACGCGACGCCGATGGAGCGCCGCTCACTCGGCCACTGCTACGAGATCGGATACTCCGAACCGAGCGAGGTGATGCACTTCTCGCCGCTCTCTGAACGCGAACTCGAGCTGGACGACCTCCGCTTCACGTCGATCCAGGGCGTCTTCCTGTGCACCTCCATCATCACGCGGGCGCAAGAGCTGATGGGCATCACGCGTGAGACCCCGGCCTGTCAGAGGGCCCGGCTGGCAGCGAGCATGGGTGGCCCTGGGGGGATCCGCGGCCACGCGGATGTCGGTGACTTCGTCGTCGTCGTCCTGGACGACGAACCCTTCCTCGCCGAAGTGCTTGAGGTGCAGACGCGGTTCGGGAACGAGAGCTGTAGGGTTCGTTACCTCGTGGAACGCCCCGACGGCCTCGAAGAGGACAGCGTGCTTCCGAAGCACGTTCCGCCGAACCTTCGGATCGATCGCAACGACATGCGGTCTCGCATCAACGCGCAGTTTGGGGGCCTCTTCTCCGGTGACGAGCTTCGGAGCTTGCAGGAGATCCCCGCGAACGAGCTTCAGGATTCGCTTCGCCGCGCGATGGTCACCGTGTGGAACTTGCGCTACGGGAGTTGACGCTACGGGGCTTGGCGGCGCGGCGCGATCAGTGAGGATTCCTGGTCACGAGCCCGGGCTGACCACGAAAGATGGCGTCGGCCCGGTTTTTCGAGCAGAGCCCAGGTTCGGCAACACCAGCAGCTCCCAGACCACAAGGAGATGGAAGCACTGTTGTCTGTTACCCGGCACCGTGACGCGTCTCCTTGTCGAACTGTTCTCGTACTCGTTTTCGGGCTGCCTCCAGACGACGCTGACAGAGTTGGGCAGATTCTTGAAGGTCGACAACCCGATCGACGTACTCGTTCGGCCGCTCGTCAACGGTTGGCCCTCGCTCGGCACGTCGGAGCTGATCGCTTAACTCTTCGAAGGTCATCCGCTCTTCCGCAACATCTGGCTGGGCCTCCACCCAGGCGTCTCGGAGCCTCTTCAGGACTTGCTCACGAACGTTGACCGGTTCGGCTCGGACGGACATGGGCACCTCCCTCAGAACTTCTTCGTCAGCAACGGCAGGCCTCGGGGCGTCGTTGCATCCAACGCGATGTGGCTCAGGTGACCCGCCGTCGTCCCCACCAGCGCCGAACCAACGAGCAGTCGAAGCTTTCGATCGAACGGATCCTCGGCACCCGCCACCAGGTCCCGTGAAGCGGCAGCAGCGGACGGGGCAAGTTTGGCCAAGACAGCGGCGTTGAACGCCACGCCATGCACGACTCCACGATGGTCAGGCGACGTCGGTGGCTCAAGCAGGTCGGGGATCCGGGCCCCGAACACTCCGCCCAGCCCCCCGCCCAATGCCCCGATGACGAGGTCCATGGGCTCACGGTCCAGGCCTTTGACGATCGTGGCCACGAGGCCGACCAGCGCCCCCGCAACGATACCGGCTCGGTGATGCTCTGCTCGGGATGACATGCATCTGATCGTGCCGGCACACGTGATCATGTGCAAGCCAGGCTCGTTCAAGCTAGGACAGCGAATGTCACAGCCACGAGGCCCACGTTTGAGGGGGCTTACGCTAGAGTTGGGAATGGATGGGCGGCAAACCAGTCCCGAAGACCGGCTTCATCACCGGGCTCCAGCACGTCAAGCGAGAGGGAGGACGCCGCTGGACGGACGGCGAAAATTTCTTCGAGTGGGACTCCCTCCACGGCGAGTTTGAGATGTACAACAAACGCGGAAAGCATCTCGGCGTCTGTGACGAACAGACCGGCGCCATCATCAAGCCTGCCGTTGAGGGGAGGACGATCAGTGTCTAGGCACCGAACCTTCATCGACCGCTGCTTGGCCGGGGATGTGCTGGATCCGTCGGAACAGATCCACGACGAGATCGACGTCTGGCACGCCGGGGGAACCGGGCTCTCCTTGCACGAATTTCTCGGCATGACATGGCCTGAGTACCAGCTCTGGGCCGAGAAGCACTGGACGCTCAGCCCCATCCTCGCGGCAAAGAAGACCGGGCTCTCGCTCCCCGACATGGTGAAGTTGTCGGAGGGCGGGACGTCGTTGGCGGCCCGCGGCATCCACGCAGACGAGTTCCGAAAAGTTGAAGCATGGCTGCGTCAGACGAAACGAATCCAGTAGACGCACCCCCTCGCAAGCTCGCTCGACTCCTGCTCCAGAAGGCGGGCCAGAGCCCTCCTGTTGCAGTCGAGGATCTGCTTCGGACCTACGCGGACCTCAAACGGGTGGCGCTCCCGTTTGCCGGAGATGCGATCGTGAAGCGTTCACTCCAAGAGCGTCCGGTCGTCTACCTCGACGAGTACCAGCCCAAGGTCAGGCAACGCTTCACGATCGGCCACGAGCTGGGCCATCTCGTGATCCCGTGGCAGCCCGGCACGTTGGTCTGTCACACCGATGGGAACTTCCAGTTCGATGACGACTTGGTTCAGACCTTCGAGAAAGAAGCAAACTTGTTTGCCGGTGAGCTGCTCATGCCGTCGCCCTGGATCCGAGAGAACCTGGATCGGAAGAAGCCCTTGGCCAAGCAGGTCCAGCGGCTCGCGGACACCGCCGAGGTTTCGATCTATGTGGCCATGCTCGCAGTTCCGCTTGTTTGCAGCGAGAGCCCGATCCAGCTTCTGCTTGTCGATGGCGACGACGTGGAGATGAGCACGAGGACCGATCGCTCCAGCGTCCCGCTCGACAACGTTAAAGTGCTTGACGATGCCCTGGATCGATTTGCGGCGGCCGGAGCGACCCACACGAAGCAGGCGATCTCCGGCTTCAAGACGCTCCACGCCTTCGAGTTTCCATTGCCAGAGCCGTTTCTTCGACCGCGGAAGGAATCCAAGGAAATTCTGAACGCCATCGTCGCCGACCTCGACGTCCGAGGCCCGGATCGGTTGAGGTTAATCGGGCAGGTCAACGGCATCGTGGGCAGCGCCAATGACATGAGGACCCTCGGAACCACCTCACGGGAGGCCATCCTGAGCCTGTTGCGTCGTCGCTTCTCGGGCCGGCTTGTTGAGGTCACGGAGCACAAACGCTTCGAGGAGTTTCTGCGGGCCAAGGCCGCCGAACTCCACGACAAGAAGAAGGCCCGATAACTCGACCCGCTACGCCGCACCACAAGCTCCTGGCCTCCAACGACCCGGCCCGCCAAGACCGGCATGACCAGCACGCCTCGCTCATCCGGGTAGAGCGCCCGGCAAAGCGATCGCGTCGATCACATCAGGTGGCCGGACGTTGTCGAACGCCGCGTGGACACCGCCGGCAGCCTCCACGGCGGTGACCACCGCCTCGACCGCGGCGAGCGTGCCGGAGAACATGGCGGCGAGGAACGGATGGCAAGAGGCTGACCGAGGCGCGCTTCCTTGGGCACCACCACCGTGGACACGTGTAGGGCCTCGCTCCCCGGCGGCTCTACCCGCGCGTGGGTCCCAAGCCGCCAGATCGCGCAGCCACCCTCTGCGCGGAACGCGCAGCTCTGCAAGGTCGCGCTCTCCCAACCTCGCTCGGTACCGTACTTCTCGTCGGATCGATTAGTTGCGCAGGCGTTCAGCACGTGTCATACCCGTTCGAACGTCATGGAAGCAGGGATCTGCCGCCTTTGCCTCTGCCACGGCGACTTGCACCACAGTCACACCTGCATGCCTTCCTGGGCGTTCTCACGGGCTCAGCAAATGGGCTTCCAGGGCAAGCTGGTCAAACTCAGCGACCGCCGCGTTTCGCTGAGCAGCAAGCAGGAGCGTGAGTACATGCTCTGCGGCCCGTGCGAGCAGCGGTTCGGCGTCTGGGAGAACCACGTCTCCAGAGTGACGAAGCAGGTCGATGGCACGTTCCCGGCTTTGGACACCGCCGAGCCAGTCGTGATGATGGGTGACGACCCCATGCGGCGGATCGTTGCCATCGATCGCGATGTGGTCGTGAAGTTCGGGCTCAGCGTGTTCTGGCGGGGCAGCATCCGCAAAAGGCCGGTCGTCAGCCTGGGCGGTCGGGACGAGGAGGACTTCAGGCGTTACCTCAACGGTGAGACGGCCTTCCCGGAGCGTGCACGCTTGTCGGTTGAACTGCTCAAGCCGTCCGCAGACAAGCCGATCGATCAGGTCATGGTTCTGGCGGCCGATCAGCGCATTGACGCGTACCACAGGCGCTCAGCTTTCCTGCTGTTTGGGATGTGCTTCATGCTCTGCGTGGGCGTGGGGCAAACCGCCGACGACCTGCTGTCGTTCGAGCGCACGGGGCTAGCGCTGATGAGCGACGGCGAGCACCAGTTCCGTCGCGTCGGCGCTGACTTCGCCAGCGCTGACGTTGGAGGGGCGCTCAAACGGTACGCTTGGAAGCCCATGGGCGGCTCGGTGACGCCCTAACAGGCCAGGCCTGGTCGCGCCGAGGCCTTTGGAACGAGCAAAGGCAGCTCCTTTGTCTGAGGGCTGCCTCCGGGGTGACACTGGTTGGAATTGACGGTTCAAAGCGTCAGCAGAGCGTCTTGTCTTCCTCGATCAGCATGTCCAACCTCCGTTAAGTTCAAAGTGTAGCCACTGGAAACGGAAAATTCAAGGCTTCGTGGGCGGTGGGTTTGCAGGTGGCGGGGCGGGCGGAAGTCCCGCTACCGGTGGTAGTGCAGGCAGCGCAGCAAGTGCGGTCGGCTTGTACTCAAGCACGTACGCGACCCCCTGCTGAGGCCAGTCGATGGTCCACTCCCAGACCCCCTTGAACTGGTTGGCGTGGTCCTGCCCTTTCGGCTTAAGTGTTGATTTGACGCTTTTCGTCTCCCAGTCGAGCGGCACTCCAGTCAGACCATTCCTCGCACCGACCTCGACTGTCACAGCGAACTTGAACCGGACGATGAGCACCATTTTCGCGGTCGGGAAGGCGACCTGGGCATGCACATGGTCGGGTTCGACGGTTTTGAAGGTGCCCGCGGGGCTTGGAGAAGTCAGTTCGACGGTTGCCGACTTCACACCCTTCGGTGTGAGCGGCGGCTCGAACGAGTACGTCTCAACCATTTCGCCCTTCACGCCTGTCGCCACTCGGGTCTGGATTCTGTCGGTGCACGAGAACTCGGTCACCCCTGTGAATTTGACCACGACAGACGGCTCCGGGGTTGCAAGCTTGGAGGTCACTAACCGTTTCCACGTATCGAGTGGCTCCTTCGTCGATCTGAACGCCAGGTCCCAGTGATTGTGCGCTGCACCGTCCTGCTCAATCGTGATGGTGCGGACAAGGCTGTCGGTTTGGTATCCCCAGCAGGCCGCCGAAAGCTCGAACACCCTCCTCTGTGGGCGTCGCCGGAAGGTGAAAGTCCCTCTGACCAAAGCCTGGACGGTGACGGCAAGAACCACCACCCCAGATGCACCCCAGCCAACGAGCTGCGTGTTGGCTGCGGCCCATGTGCCCGGGAACCACTGCTCGATCACCAGGTCGGTGACCACCTTGGCGATCACCACGAAGCCGAGCCAGGTTCCAATACCGGTCAGGTTCTCCTTAACAACCCTCCACAAACTGCCCCTGCTGTCCTCGGTGTTAGCCATGGGTTCTCGAACGGCGACCGTTGTTCTTCGCCACACTGCCTCCCAATCTACTGCCCGCACACCGACACGTAGGGCGTGTCAGGGTAAGGAGCACAGGACCCAAGCTCGCCGCAGTCCTCGTCACTGTGGCAGAAGTAGAGAGCGTTCGGCAGCATGGAGCACTCGGCCGGCGCCGTGCACTCGGACCGGATCGGGAACGAACCGGCGGGGATGCCGGCGCAACACGTGTCGCCGCCAGAACAGTCTTCGGGCCCGTCGCAGAAGTAGGTCCAACCGAAGTCCACGTACTCGTCGCAAGCCTGGGCCGTGTCGCAGACCGAGTTGAGGCAACACTCCGACTCTGAACAGGACTCCGTGAAGCATCTCACGGTCCCGTCAGATGTCGACGAACCTTCGGGCCCTGTATCGCCGGAACCTCCGGAACCTCCGGTGCCCGAGTCACCGCATCCCGTCCCGAGCACAACACCCACCACGAAGCCCACCCACCGCATGGGCAGAGAGCGTACCGGCGCAGCAGGCAGCGGGTCAACGTAGCACGAGGCGCCGCCGCAGAGCTGAGCTACGACCCAAGGATGGCAAGGGCGGTGGTCGTTGATCCATTGGTCGAACCACCCGGAAGCGACCCCAATGGCGAGTGTCCAGCAACCGTGGGACGAAGTCGATCGTCGAGTCCGTGAGGTCCGACGTAGCGTCGCTGTTCAGTGGTCGCCGGACGGGGCAACCAGGCGCAGAACACGATGCGCTACGTGGACAGGGCTCGTGCCACGAAGATCTTCCCGTGGACGACGAACCCGAGCCGACCGTACCCTGCCCGCCAACCGGGAGGGCACATGGCGACAAAGCTGCGCATCGGGTCGTTCAACTGCGAGAATCTCTTCAGCCGCGCGAAACTGATCAACTACGACAATCAGGCGACGGGTACCGCGCTCCTGAACAAGTTCGCCGAGTTCAACAAGCTCATTGCGAAGACCACCTACGACAAGCCTGCGGTGAAGGCTGCGTATGATGAGCTGGCGCCGTACATCAAGCTGACGGAGACGCGTGGCAAGCTCATCTCGACCAGCGGCAGCGTGTCGGCGAGGGGGCGAGGCGATTGGGAGGGGTGGGTCGACCTGAAGCGCGACAAGATCAGCGACGAAGCGCGCGCCAACACGGCGCAGGTGGTCAAGGACATCAAGGTCGACGTCTGCGGGCTCATCGAAGTGGAGGACCGGCCGTTGCTCAAGCAGTTCCTGTCAGAGAAGTTCTCGGGGCAGGGCAAGTTCGACCACAACATGCTGATCGACGGCAACGATGATCGGGGAATCGATGTCGCGCTGGTGAGCAAGCACCCGATCCGAGGCATCTGGAGCCACATCGACGACAGCGACAGCTCGGGCACGATCTTCTCCCGCGACTGTCTCGAGGTGCAGGTCGAGCACCCCCAGCTCGGCGACCTCTACCTCCTGGTCAACCACCTGAAGAGCAAGGGCTACGGCGACCAGACGTCGAACGACAGGAGAAGGAAGAAGCAGGCGACGCGCCTCGCCGAGATTCTCGGTGACTACAACTTGAAGAGCGACAAGGTCGTGGTGCTCGGCGACCTGAACGACACGCCCGACAGCGACCCGCTTTCGCCGCTCTTGGGGGTGCCGAACCTCCACGACGTGCTGGCCCTGCAGTTCCCCCAGAGCCAGGAAGACCGTTGGACCTACTATTACAATGGTCGCCAGCAGATCGACTACGTGCTGGTCAGCAAGCCGCTCAAGGATGCGTTCGTGAAGGCTGGCGTGTACCGGCGCGGCATTCACAGGATCGACCAGTACTCGACCAGCGGCGAGACCCCGCTCGCGTCCGTGACGTCGAAGACCAACAGCGCCTCGGACCACGGCGCGGTCTGGGCCGAGTTCAGCTTCTAGGCTGGCTCGATGGCAACGTGATGCCTACCCGCTGCCGCTGGACGCCGGCTGCTCTTCCTCTGGCTCGGCCCCCACGTGGCTCGCGATCTTTGCCTGGCCGGACAGCGCGAGCTGCAGCAGGCCGGAGACACGCGTCACCACGCCCAGCAGGACGGCCAGCGCGAGGAGCGGGACCATCAGGATCGGCGCCGCGCCGCCAATCAAGAACAGTGCGCTCAATGCCATCAGCGCGCCGCCGCGCTCCGCGCCGTTGGGCCAGACCGTCGAGCTCTCGACCAGCTGGATCTCCTCGCGGAGGGCGCGGGCGCTCGCCCGGCGCTTCTGCTCGGCAGCGAGCGCAGCGTCCTGGGGCTTGGCAGCCGGTGTCTGCAGCGCCTTCGCGAGCTCCCTCAGTCGCCGCTCTTGGCTGGGGGAGAGCACGTCGAGATCGCCCTCCCCATGCTCGTCTCGCTCCGCCCGATCTTTCGCGGGGAGCGGGTCAGCGCCGGCCTCGAGCTGGCGAAGGATGGCCAAACGCCACCACAGCTCGGCTCTCCGGCGCTTGGCGATGTCGTGCAGTGGGAACCAGCAGACGGCCACGAGCGCGGCCAGGTTGAGCAGCAAGAGCGGCGTCTCCTCGACGTTCGGCCAACGCAGGCGCCACTTCGAGGTCGCCAACAACTCCGTGAGGCTCTGGCTCTCTACCGCTGCCGCAAACTCGACGATCGTCCCAGAGCTTCGGATGCGGGCGGCGAATGCCGTTGCAGCGAGCGCGACCACGAGGCCCATCATCGCGTCGTAGATGTCCGCCAGCGGGTAGAGGCCGAGCCTTCCCATGGGGTCGCGCGCGATCAGGGACAACCCGCCGCGTACGAAGTCGACGGCCTGCTTGTTCAAGACAATGATTCCGTAGGTGATCCACCCGGTCGTAAAGGCGCCGAGCCCGTACACGAGAAGGACTTGCGGCCAGCTCGCGCCGAAGTACCAGCTGGTCGAGTCTGGCTCTGTCGCACTTCGGTAGGCGCGGTACGCGACCAGGTCGAACACCATGGTCGTGCCGCCCACCAGGACCGCGACCGCAGTCGGGACATGCTGGCGCCAACCTCGTGGGGGCTCGGCTTCTCGGTCATCAATGACTCCAAGAAAGCGCAGCTCCGAGCGTGCCCTTGCGAGGCGCTTCTCCAGCCCAGCGAGGGCCAGCACGGTGGCCGGCACCACGACGAACAGGAACACGATCCACTGCGCGTCCGAGAGGAACGGCTGCCGTGCGAAGTGGAAGATCCGAAGCCAGCCATCGCAGCCGCACGGGTCGCACGCGAACGCGTCGAAGTCCCGCCGCTCCGAGAACACCAATCGGGCGACCATGGCCGCCACCACGGTGAGACCGATCCAGAGCGCCGCGCGGCCCCGCGCCTGCAGCACCTTCTGGCGCGGCGTGGTGGGGGACGACTTGGCGCTCATGTGGCTACGGTTCGCTTTCCCCCATCTTGCTCGGACACCCAATCCACGATCGCACTGAAGGTCCTGGACACGCCGCACTCGTTGAGCATGTGGACGACGCTCGTCGCTCTCCGTTTCACCTGGTTCATCTGCGCTGGCGCTGTTGGGGGCCAAGGGATTGGCCGCACAGAGTCCGACGGGGGCGAGGCGAGGCGCAGCAGGGCGCGCCTGAGCGCGAAGTGCTCAAAGTCGGTTGGCTTGGTGACCGCGAGCTGCCGCCCGATCAAGTCTCGAATCCCCGCGTACTCCCAGGGCGACGGCAGGGCCTTGCCCTCGGCCCATGCTTCGAGCTCCTGGACCGGCCCGAATTGGAGTGTGGTCCCGGCGGGATTGGCGCTGCTCACTACGATCGGGTTCAACACCCAGAGAAGTACGCGCGCGCGCGCGAACTTTCGCGCGGCCTCCGCAGTCGTGTTGCGACCCACCACCCGCTCTTCGCACTCGGTGGCCGATGCCTGAGCGCGAACATGGAGCACCGGTTCTCCGAGGAAGTAGTCCCCCATGAGCCCCTCAGCCAAGGAGATGGGGTTGCCGGTCGCCCGGTAATGCTCATTGCAGCCGTCGCGGTAAGCGCGAAGGCTTCGGTCCATCAGCGTCATGAAGTGGTGCTGGGGGTCGGTACCTTCCTCCTGCGCGCGCGCCTCCACGAACCTGCGCCAACGGCTCTGCTGGGAGGTCTCTGAGGGGCTCGGCGTCGGCTCTGCGGCGGTGTCTGTGCCGAGGAAGCCATCGCGTAGCAGGAATGCCCAGCGCAAGTGTTGGCGCGCCATGTACCGCGCGGTGTGCACGTCATCGGCGTGACCGGTCAGCTCGCGCTCGAGAAGACTGAGTCTCCGCTGGAAGGCCTTCCATCCCAGGTCGGGTTCGTTCCTCCCAGGGGGCATGACGAGCGGGTCGAGCGAAGAGAGCGCTGCATCGGTCTGCTGGCGGAGCGCCCAGATGCGGGCTTGACGCACACTGTTCGGCAAGTCTTCAGGGAACGAGCCATAGCTTACAATGGCGCCCCAATCGATCACCCCCTTTGGAAAGGTCCCCGCAGCATGCATGGCGCGACGGGTTTCCTGAAGAGAGCAGCGAGGGTCGTCTCCTTCGAGGAGGCGCTCGTAGAGGCGCTTGACGAACACCTTGGACCCGTCGAAGGTCAACGGGAACTGAGACGCGATCACCAATGGTACGCCGCCATCGTGGATGTCGTGCGCCACGGATGCGCTGGGAACGACCACTCCGCCCTGATTTGCGCCGTCACAGGTTGCGAGCGTTACCACTTGGGGCAGTCGGCGCCGCCCGTCCTCGGTGGTGCCGGCGAGCGCGCTGAACAGTCTGCGGCCGCCGAGCACGTCCGGCACCTGAGGCGCGCGGCTGTCGTGCAACGCGACTCCGAAGCGAGGCTCTCGGAACAGGCCCTCATTGTTGCCGCCATCGTTGAGGATCTCCGCGCCGTGAGCGAGCACGTGCACATGCGTGAAGGGCGCGTCGCATGCGTGCGCGCGCTCCACGGCGGATTGAATGGTGTGCTCGCTTGCGTGAGGGAGCACGACCAGGAACTTCTCGAGCTCTTGGAGGAGCACCTCTTCGTCGGTATGCCCATTCAAATAGACCAGGTGACTCGCAAGCGTCTCGCGCAACGCGAGCACATGCTCGGCCAACGGGGGCGGGTCGACGCCGGGTGGCGAAGCCGAAATCAGCAGGATCCTCGGCCGATGGCTCCAAGCCAAACGCGACCGTGGAACACGACGACTTCGCCGCGTGATCACCACCTCACGGTGCGCGAGCTCTCGTGTCGGGCTCCCGGGGAAGAACGCGATCTCGAAGGGAATCAGAGCCAGCTCGTTGGCGGAGAGCACGAGCTCGATCTCGATGAGATCACCGTTGCCCTGCGCTTGGGCAAGCGACGTCGCGAGGCATCGGATGCCAGAGAGCATCCGGACCACATCTTGCCGCAGCTCACTGATCGCCCCGTCCAGCTCGGTTCGCGTGGACGCTCGGCGAAGGGCGTGAAGTTGCCGGAGGAGACGATAGTGCTCGAAGGGTACGTTGACCGTCTCGGGGGGTTCGTCGCCGCAGAGGGCGATGTACGAGGTGAGCGGGGACAAGAGCTGGTTGTGGGGAGGGCCTGGTCTCAGCAGCTCCAGGCGCACGCTGCGGATGTTCATTCTGGCAGCTCCTTGGCGCTGCCCGCGGCAACTGCGAACAGCCCAGCCCGCTCTTCGACGTTCCAAAGTCCTGTCTGGGTGTGTCGTTGGGCTCGTTCGGCAAAGAAGACAGTTGGCTCGCGCTTGATCAACGGCTTGGCAGCCTTGCCCCAGGTTACAGCCTCCAGCTCGGCGAGGCTCACCTCGCCCAGAGCTTTGCCCAGCGCTGCGGGGTCTTGAGCCGCGACCTCGGAGAGATCCATCAGCGGCATCCAGGTGCCGGTGTTGAAGTAGAGCGGAAGCGACCCGAGCTTCGCTCGCCGCAGGTGGGTGTGCCCGCACACGACGACGTGGATGCCCGCACCCACCCGCTGCTGGATGCGCTCGTAGTAGTTGTCAGGACCGTCGAGATTGAAGGTGAAGCGCGCCTCGTCTTTGGCGAGGTTTTCGGTGACGTAGCGAACAACCTCGTCTGGTTCGGCGGCCTTGGCGCGCAGCCAGCCGAGTGTGGCGGTGCTCGGAGCGGAGGCGAGCACGCTCTCCCCCGCCAAATGGCTCTGATTTGCCCCGAGCAGCAGCTCACGCGCGTCAAGCTGCTGGAAGGTGCGCGCCTCGCGCTCGGCGCGTCCCAGAAAGGCATCGTTGCGTTGGGTCGCGAAGCCGGAGCTTGCCTTCGCTTGGCGTCTTGCGAGGTCCCATACCGCGTTGAGCCTGGACGAAATCCCCAGCATGTCGAGCAAGCCCAGCATCCAGGCACCTTCGGGCTTGAGCAAGTTGATGAACGGACGCTTCTGCTTCAGCTGGTTGAGCTGCTCGATGACGAGCAAGGTCCCCTGGTTCGGGGTCCACTCGGGCAAGTCGCGGTTCGCGTTGAAGCTCGCCGCGATGCTCGCGAGCAGCTCATGGTCGACCCAGTTCCAAGGATCCTGATTGTTCCCGTGAATGAACAGAAGCGTGTGCGGGCCGACCTCGCAGCGGTACCCCGCGCCGTCCAACGCGAGGATCAATCGGCCAGGGATCGTGCGCCTGAGCAAGGCCTGGCAATGGGGGAGGGCGAGCTCGAGGTCGTGGTTCCCGAGGGTGAGCACGACGGTGCCGGTCGCGGAGAAATCGGCGAGCTCGTCCCAGAACGGCTTGGTGGCCCTGATGCAAGAGTCCAGCTTGGCGGCGGCGCCGTACGGGTCGAACGCCCGCGCGTTGGGCAGATCCAAGAAATCGACGATGTCACCGTTCAGCACCAGCGCCTTTCGGGCCGGCGCACGGGCCTTCATCGCAGCGAATGCTTTGGAAAGAAGCGCGACGTCGGCGCCTCCTGGACAGCACGAGAGATGCAGGTCCGAGATCGAGTACACGGCATCGTAGGTTTCGTAGAAGCTCATGGCCTCTCCTTGGGTCCGGGGTCGGGGCGGGCGTCGGCCTCGATCGCGTCGGCCTCCTCGGCCTCCTCGAGCTCCGCCTCCCGCTCCGCGGCGGCGAGTCGCTTCCTCAGTTCGAGCGTGGGAATCGCTTGCTCCGGGCGCGTGCCGAGGGTGAGCTTGCTCCACTCGTTGCGCTCGTTGACCAGGATCTCCATGGCCTTGTCGTGGAACGCGTCGAACTGCTCCGCGGTGACGCTGCGCGACGTGCGCAGCCCGTGCATCGCGAGCTCCAACCTCTCCTGCGCCATGCGGGCGCGCACCCACTCGTCCCGGTTCGCGAAAGCCTGGGCGAGCGAGCCCACGGTGCCAGTGACGACGCCGATGGTCGCGACCCAGGCGACCGGCGCACCAAAGATGGCGGCGATCGCCGACGCGGCCGACAGTAGGACCGACAGGACCACGGCGCTTTGCGCGAAGAACTTGTGCTTGTCGGCCTGTTTCTTGAGCGCCGCCGCCTCGGTGACGAACGGCCTGAGCAGCTTGCTCAGGGTGGCCTCGTCCAGCTCGGCGCTCACCGCCCCCGGCTCCGTGGCCCGCACGCAGCTGGCGACCAGGTCAGGGGGGAGGCGGATCGATCTTCCAGGAGGTCATCAGCAAGGTGCGCCCAACGACCTTTCCTTCGACCTCGAGCTCGCAGCCCACCAGCTTGTCCAACTGGGGATCGGAGAAGGCGTTGGCTCCCTTGCGGCGAAGCACGTACCGGTCGTCGTCGGTCTCCAGCCAGATCGCCTGCCGCTCGCTCTTGGAGCCTACACCGAACGGTGCGCGTACGACTCGCCCACGGAACTTCATCGCGGCCGAGCGTAGCTCGGATCGTCCCGAGGTCAGCGACGCACATACAAGCGGTGCCCTCTCACGCGTCCACCGGCAACCTTCGCGACGATGCAAGCGCGCGTGAATGGACTCTCCGGGCCCTTCGGTTGACCGAACAGCACCAGGTAGCTCGAGACGATCGGCGCCGCCTTGCCCGCGCCCCGTCTGCCGGCTGGCCGCTTCACCTTGAACGAACGCAGGTCGTCGAGCGAGATGCCCGCCTTCTTCGCGATGGTCTCGATCGCAGAGCGCTGGGCTCTGCCGATCCCTCGCGTGCTGCTCGTGGTGACGACAGGCTTGGTGGCCGATAGCAACGTGCCCACCGACTTGAGGTGGCTACGGCGGCCTGCTCGTTCGAGCGAATGGGCGTCGCTGTCCCCCGGGGGAGCAGGCACGTGCACCGGGTGGAGCGAGGGGTCTCCGAGCAGGTTGAACTGCGCCAGCGTCTTCAGGTTGATGGGATCGAGCTCGGCTGCTTGGCTGATGAAGCTCTGTCTGGCTTCGAGCGCAGCGCGTCCGAGGGACGAACCCGACAGCGCGCGGAGCAAGAAGAACTGGCACACCAGATCCGCCTGGTCGTTGCCCTCGGGGGGACCGTAGGCAATGTTCGAGCTGCCAAAGAAGCCGAGCGCGCCGTCTCCGAGGTAGGTGTTGGCGATGGGTGCATCTAGCTCGAGCGTGGGAGCGTCGTAGAGCTCAGCGCCGTAACAGCACTCCGCCGTCGCCACGGTTCCAACCTTGATCTTGCCTGCGACGAGCCTGGAGACGTGTGCGATCGGCTGGCTGCGGCCATCGTCGCCGTAGTACTGGGGATCGCCCTCACCGCCGTGGCAGTTGATGAAATGACTGAGCGCGCTGAGATCCCCCCCGGGCCATCGCGGCCCCGCGGGCGGCGAGATCTTGAGCCCCGCGCTGCTCCCGAAGACGTTCTCCAGGCTGAGCGACGTAGAGGCCTCCCACACTTTTGCGCTGATCGCGAAGCAGCGCGCGTAGTCAGCGTAGGGACGGGGCTTGGCCGAGGCCGCTGTCTTGAGCAACTTCACGAGGTAGCTCGCGTCCGTGTCGCCGGTGACGTTCGGCAGGCGCCCGACCACCCTGCTAGGGCCCGTGAACGACCTGATTCTCGCGGAGAATGGGGCGTCGCAAGCGTAGGGCAGGTCGCTGGGGACGGCCCTGTCTTCGTCGTTTGCTGGATTGCCGAGCCTCTGGTGGCAGACGACGTCAGGTGCTCCGAGGATCATCAGGTAGTCGGGGTCTGTGCTCCGGAAGATCTCGTCGATGGCGTCTTTGGTGCCGCGTTGGTCTCCAGGGTCGGCGACCGGTCTGGCGCCGTACCGGGCCATCGACGCGGACGACGAGAGGTCCGCGATCTTCGTGGCAATGCCGCGCCTCTTGTCTGCCGCGATCAGGCCATTCAGCGCCGATTTGATGCGCCGCAGCCCGCCGCTGCCGTACTTCTCGATCAGCGCAGCGAAGTTCGTCACCACGATCTTGTCGTTCATGCCATTCCCCCTTCGATCGCCACCTTGCCCAGCCGAAGGAGGCGCCATTCGAGCGGGAACTGTCTACATCCAGTTTTGTGCGCGCAATGGAATCAATGGCTTGAGTGGCCAAAAGGTACAATTTTGTACGTGACCTCGAAGGAGTCGGCGCAGCGCCGAATCAGAACGCGATGGGCTCTCGCACCTGATGCGCGGCTTCCTCAAGAGGTCACCGTGACGCCGAGCTCGGCGAGCTCCCTCGCGGTTCGAAGCCGAGCGATGAGTTGGGGACCGTCAGCGCTCAGCAGTCGGACACGTGCTCGCCGAACGTGCCCCGCATGAGCGGAGCGCTGCCAGCGCGTGAAGCTCGCGCCGCTCCTTGGTGGTGAGAAACGATGTCCTAGAGCGATGCCGGCGAGACACGTGATGGCTCAGATCAGCGCGAGCATCTCGCACGCGGTGCACCAGGGATGGGGCGAAGCAAGAACCGCCGCCGGGTCGAGCTGTTCATTTCATATGGTGGTTCTCTCGAGGAACCATCCTGGCTCGCACCTTCATTCGGCTGCTCGATGACGACGCGTTCCGGTCACCACGTTCGGCGAACATCGAGAAGTTCAAGGCGGCGCTTGCAAGTAGCTCCCGCCAATCGTCGTGAGCAGCTTGCGGTGAACGGGGTCGAGTCGTCGCCCTAGTGGAACTCTCGGCAGTCGCCAGGTGCTCCGTTGAGAATGGTCCGCAGTCGCCCGGGACGTACTTCGGCCGCAAAGCCTGGATGCTGTCAGCTTCCGTGGCCGTCATTGGTGTGTCTCCTCAGCCACCGCGGCGAGTTGCTTGCGCCAGCTGCTGCGTAAGTCCTGAAGACCGAGCAGACTCTTCATTCGTGCGACCGCATCGGCAGTGCCCGCGCTTTTCGCAGCCCCTCCAGAAAAGCGCTCGAAGTCCTCGTCGCTCACGTCAGCCCAGAGTCTGGCGTCGGTTGTTCCCTGGACTGAGGTTGCGGACTTCTGCTCGACGACCTCGTGCACCACGCGCTCGTCGAGGCGCAGCCGCTCGCGCTCGGGTAGCGCGCGGTTGTGCTCCAAGATGTCGTCGTCGGTCGGGGCCAAGGACTGACTCTCGCCGATGTCGGGCTCATAGCCGCTCGAGCTGGTCACGAGGCCAGCCCCTCGGCACTCGAGGGCCGCGGCGCGCACCAGAGCCAAGCGAGGCGAGGTGGTGTGGGGGTCTGGGGCTGAAGCGAAGGGACCCCTGGGCCCACAGGCGCAGATGGCGTGTGGGCTTGGCTCTCCAAAGGCCGCGGCTTGCCCGGCCTTTGGAGCCCCATGCGCCTGGGGGACCAGTGGAAGCCCGAGAGCGTAAGCCCCGGACCCCCATGCCACCTCGCCGAGCCCCCCGGGAGCGCAAGCCGACGGCGTCGTCGCCGAGCGACATCCCCGACCACGCGAGCGTGGTTTCGACTATCGTTGGGCGCGTCATGGCCAAGACCCAGCCCACTGCCGGAGCAGGCAAAAGCGCGAAGAAGCGCGCCAAGCCTTCGCGCGCGATCGTGCACGTGCCCACCAACGGCTCGCTGAACGGGCACGCCCACGCCAAGAAGCCCGCGGCGCTCGCGTCCGGCTCGCGCCTCGACTTCGGCAGCGCCTGGACGTACGCGCCCGCCCCGGAGTCTGCCGATCACGTCCAGATCGAGCCGCGTTACGAGCTGTTCATCGGGGGGCGCTGGCAGAAGCCGCTCTCCGGCCGCTACTTCGACACCATCAGCCCCTCGACCGAGGAGAAGCTCGCAGAGGTGGCCGAGGCGGACGAGCGCGACGTCGACCGCGCCGTGACGGCCGCGCGCAACGCGTACGATCGCTACTGGTCGCGCATGCACCCGCTCGATCGCGGGCGCTACATCTACCGCATCGCGCGCGCGCTCCAGGAGAAGGCGCGCGAGTTTGCGATCGTGGAGTCGATGGACGGCGGCAAGCCGATCAAGGAGTCGCGCGACGTCGATGTGCCGCTCGCCGCCAACCACTTCTTCTACTACGCGGGCTGGGCAGACAAGCTGCAGTACGCGTTCCCCGGCGGTCGCGTGCGGCCTCTGGGCGTGGCCGGGCAGGTCATCCCTTGGAACTTCCCGCTGCTCATGGCCGCGTGGAAGCTCGCGCCCGCGCTGGCGTGTGGCAACACGGTCGTGCTCAAGCCCGCCGAGACCACGCCGCTCACGGCGCTCTTGCTCGCCAAGATCATCGAAGAGGCGGACCTGCCGCCCGGCGTGGTGAACATCGTGACCGGTGCGGGCAAGACTGGCGCGGCCGTGGTCTCGCACCCCGACGTGGACAAGGTCGCCTTCACCGGCAGCACGCTGATCGGCAAGCGCATCCAGAAGGCGCTGGCAGGCACGGGCAAGAAGCTCACGCTCGAGCTCGGTGGCAAGGCCGCCAACATCGTGTTCGACGACGCACCGATCGATCAGGCCATCGAGGGCATCATCGGCGGCATCTACTTCAACCAAGGCCACGTATGCTGCGCCGGCTCGCGCCTGCTGGTGCAAGAGGGCGTGCACGACCTGGTCATCCGCAAGCTCAAGGACCGCATGATGAGCCTGCGCGTCGGCGACCCGTTGGACAAGAACACCGACGTCGGCGCGATCAACAGCAAGATGCAGCTCGACAAGATCCGCGAGCTCGTGACGAGCGGTGAGAGCGAGGGCGCAGAGCGCTTCTCCACGCCCTGCGATCTGCCGCGCAAGGGCTTCTGGTTCCCGCCCACGTTCTTCACGCACGTGTCGCAGTCGCACCGCATCGCGCGCGAGGAGATCTTCGGGCCGGTGCTCAGCGTGCTCACCTTCCGCACCCCGGACGAGGCGATCGAGAAGGCCAACAACACCATGTACGGTCTGTCGGCCGGCATCTGGACGGACAAGGGCTCCAAGATCTTCGACGTGGCGCAGAAGCTCCGCGCAGGCGTGGTCTGGGCCAACACGTTCAACAAGTTCGATCCCAGCTCGCCGTTCGGTGGCTACAAGGAGAGCGGCTTCGGCCGCGAAGGCGGTCGCCAAGGCCTGATGGCCTACCTGGAGGTCGAGTGATGGCACGCACCAAACAAGCCGCGCCGCCGCCGGTCACCAAGGCCAAGGCCAAGCCCACCTCGCGGGCGCTCGCGGCCGAGCCGGCCTGGGAGCCGATCGCGCTCAACGTTCGCAAGGCCTACAAGATGTATGTCGGGGGCGCGTTCGTGCGCTCGGAGTCGGGGCGCTATGTGCAGGTGGTGGAGAACATGATCCGCGGCGAGCGTGGCAAAAAAGAGAACGTGCCCCGCGGCTCGCGCAAGGACGCGCGTGACGCCGTGCTCGCAGCCCACGCGGCGTGGGGCGGCTGGTCGCGTCGGCCCGCCCACAACCGCGGGCAGATCCTGTATCGCCTGGCCGAGATGCTCGACGCGCGCTCGGCCGAGCTCGAGCGCTCGCTGATGAAGGCGGGCGCCGACGCGGACAGCGCCGGCAAAGAGGTGGCCGCCAGCATCGATCGCGTCATCTCGTACGCGGGCTGGGCGGACAAGTACCAGAGCCTGTTCTCCAGCCTGAACCCGGTGGCGGGGCCCCACTTCGACTTCACCTTGCCCGAGTCGCTGGGCGTGGTGGCGGTGGCTGCGCCCGCGCAGCCCGCGCTCTTGGGCTTGGTCGGTTCGATCCTGCCGATCATCACCGGAGGCAACACTTGCATCGTGCTGGCCAGCGAGGACGATCCACGCACCGCGATCACCTTCGCCGAGGCGCTGGCCACGAGCGACTTGCCCGGCGGGGTGGTGAACATCCTCACCGGCCACACCAAGGAGATGCTCCTGCCGCTGGCGAAACACATGGAGGTCGCGGCCTTGGACCTGTGGAGCGTGGACCCGGAGCTCGCGCGTGAGGCCACGGATGCCGCGGCCGACACCGTCAAGCGCGTGCGGGTGCGCAACCTCGGGCTCGAGGCCTGGTACGACCACGAGCTCTGCACCTCGCCCACCTGGATCGAGCGTTTTGTCGAGATGAAGACGATCTGGCACCCCTCCGGGTCCTGATCCCATCGTCGCGGCAGAAAAGGAGGCGCCCCTGCGGGCGCCTCTTTTTTTGGGGGCGGCGCTTTCACATCGTGCCGAGTGGGCACTCCAACGCTGTGAACGGGGCGAATCGGTCGCCTCGGCGAAGGAGCCCCATCATGTTCTCGACCAAGTCCGCCCTGCTGCTGCTCGCTGCCACCTCTCTCTCGCTCGTTGCTTGTGTGGACGGGCAGCTGGCGGAGGTCGAGGAGGAGCGTCTCGAGCAGGAAGAGGCCTCGCGGGTGGAGCTCCACCGCGTGGTGCGGCTCGGCGGGCCGCTGTTGGCGGAGGTCGAGCTGTCGCCCGGCGCCCCGCTCCCCGCGTGCAACATGGGCGACCTCTGCTCCGAAGAAGTCGGCGGCTGCTGCGAGCTGGAGGGCAACACGCTGTGCTTCAGCTGCGCGGCCCCGGTCCAGACCGTGTGCAACGACGACGCCGACTGCGGCGACGCGGACAACCTGCGCTGCGAGCTCGACGAGCACGGGCAGGGGACCTGCTTCGAGCTGTGCGGCGGGATCGACGGGCTCGAGTGTGCGGCTGGAGCTCTGTGCATGAAGCCGATCGAGCTGATGGCAGAGGAAGACGCCCTCGGCACGTGCCGCACGCTGCCCGAGCAGGTCGAGCTCTCGTCGCTGCGGGCGGTGCGGGCCGAGCGTCGCGCAGACGACACGGTCGAGACCATCGAGGGTTCGATCCCCCGCTTCGCAGAGCGTCAGTGACGCGTCAGCGCTGGCGCAAGATGTCTGCGATGGCCTGGTCGTACCAGGCATTCACCGCGCTCTCGAAGGGCCACATCCAGCCATACGCCGCGCTCGTGAACTGGCCGACGATGCGTCGCCTCAGCGGCTCGGCGCGCAGCGCCTCCTCACCGAAGATCTCGTAGGTCGCGCGCAAGGTCTCGGTGTAGGCCTCCCACTCCAGTCGCGCTCGCCCGTACGCCAGCCCGAGAGGCAGCGGCAGCAGCAGGTACACCAGCGTCATGCCCGGCATGGTCAGGCGACGACGCTGCCTGAGGTGGACGCGCTCGTGGTGCAACGTGACCAAGATGTCGAGCGGGTCGGCGTCGTCGAAGCTCGGGGGCACGTACAGCGTGCTGCCGATCACCGTGTAGTAGCGCGTGAGGTACTCGCGCTGCCCCCCCAGGGTGATGATCCTGAGCAGTCGGTCGATCAGGCGAGAGAACCCACTCTCGGACTTCTTCACGATGCGGAACGAAGGAAACTCCGCCTGCATCTCGGCGATGAAGCGATCCAGCCTCGCTCGCCCGCCCTCGCTCACGGACGCTCCCCGAGCACCATCCCGGGCGAGAGCGTGCGCCCCCCGACGAGATCTTGGGCGGGCAGCGCCTTCTTGCCTTCGAGCTGGCCGCGGACGAGCTCGACCAAGCCCTCGCCGCACGCGATCTCGATGCGGCCGCGGTGCGCCATCGTGATGGTGCCGGGCGCGGCGCTGGTGGTGGCGGTCACGCGGCGCGTCTCGAGCACCTTGAACAGCTTGCCACCCAGCGTCGTGAACGCGCCTGGCCAGGGCGACATGCCGCGCACGTGGTCGTGGACCTTCGGAGCAGGCTTGGTCCAGTCGATGCGGCCGTCCTCCTTCTGCAACATGCGGGCGAGCGTGGCGTGTGCGTGGTCCTGCGCGGTGGCCACCACCTCGCCTGCGAGCACGCGCGGGAGCTCGCTGCGGACGACCCGAGCCGCGAGCTCTGCCAAGGCTACCGAGAGCTCGCCCGCGGTCATGTCGGGCCCGATCGGCAGCGTGTGTCTGCTGAAGACGGGGCCGGTGTCCATCCCTTGGTCCATCTGCATCAGCGAGATGCCGGTCTCGGTCTCGCCGTCCACCACCGCCCAGGTGATGGGGGCGGCGCCGCGGTACTTGGGCAGCAGCGACGCGTGCAGGTTGAGCATGCCCAGGCGCGGCCCAGCCAGCACTGCGCCCGGCAAGATGCGGCCATACGCGATCACGATCGCCACCTCCGCGCGCTGGGCCGCGACCCACTCCGCGAACTCGGGCGTGCGCACCTTGCTCGGTTGGTGCACGGGCAGGCCCAGCGCGAGCGCCCGCTCCTTCACCGGGGGCGCCGCCTCGTGCAAGCCGCGGCCGCGCGGCTTGTCCGGCTGGCACACCACCGCGCAAACGTCGGAGATCTCGTGCAGCGCGACGAGCGAGGGCACGGCGATCTCGGGGGTCCCGAAGAAGAGGGTGCGCGGGCGCGACATGGCTCAGCTCTTCTTGCGAGGCTTGCCTTCGGCGTCCAGCGCTCCGGCATCGGCGCAACAGCGGAAGCCGGTCTCGTAGAACACGAAGCCAGGCTCGTGCGCGTCGTTGGTGCCTCGGCAGCCAGTCCAGGGTTTGGCCCAGAAGCCACCCATCAGGCTGCCGGGGAAGCGGCGGTGCTTGCGGCTCGTGACCCACTCCTCGACGTTGCCCATCATGTCGTAGATGCCGAACGGCGACACGCAGCCGGGGAAACGTCCGCTGGGGGTGCCTTGCCAGAGGCGCCGGGCCTCTGCGTCTGCGGCGTCACCTTCGGCGCCGAACTTGTCCCAGTCGACGGGCATCCACTTCTTGTCGCTGTTGCAGATCTTCTTGTCCACCGCCCAGCCGTAGGCGAGCGGCAGCACCTCGGGGCCTTCGCACGCCGTCTCCCACTCCTGCTCGCTGCACATGCGCTTGTTGCGCGCCTTGCAGTAGGCGTTCGCGGACTTGTACGACTTCATCACGAACGGCTTGGCGCCGCGCTTGTTGGGTGCCTCGAACTGATCCATGCACACGCGCACGTCGGTCTTGGGGCCTTCGAACGCGGTGACGCCCTCGAAGTAGGCGAAGCAGTGCGTGTCTTTGCTGTCCACCTGCGGTGCGACGCAGTAGCGCTGCACCTCGTCGTGGTGGGTGCCGGCCACCAAGCGCATGTCGCTCGGGCACTCCGGGCTCGGCCCGGGATCGAGCGCGTCGCCGGGGTCGGCGCTGCCGAGCGCGAACGAGAGCGCGAGGAAGGCCGCGATCGGATCGAGCATCACTGGTTCGAAGAAGGTGAGGGGGTGGTGCGGGGCACGATCTGGGTCCGCACCAGATAGTACGCCCCCACGGCGAGCCCCAGCATCAGCAGCACCATCGCCACCCAACGTGCGGCAGAGCCGCCCCGCGACCGCTGACCGGCGACCTCCACGGCGACGGGGGGCCCGTACGCCGTGAGATCGATGGGGGAGACCCGGGGAGACACGGGCCCTGACGGGGGCTGCCCGAGCATCGCCTGCGAGCTCGTGGGCTGCGCGGTGATGGGCGACACCGGTCCGCTCGGCGGCTGGCCGGTGTGGAAGTGCGGTTGTGAGCGGGGCGGCAGCGGCAGGTCCTGCGGCCGGGGGCTCTGCGGGGCAGCGAGCCGCGCGGAGAGAGCAGCGTTCTCTTCCGGGGACAACGCCATCGTCGCGGCCAGCTTGGGGCGGACGCCAGGCGACGCGACGGGCGGCTGGGCGGGCCCCGTCGTGCGCTGCGCCATGAACCGCGTCTGCGCTGCGTCGTCGATCTCTTCGAGCTGTCCGCTGGAGGGTGCCGATGGTGAGGACACCGCGGCGTGCGCCGGCTCTGGCGCAGCGACACTCTTCTTTCGGCCCTGATCGATCTTGGCCTCGAGGTCCATGAAGGTCACGCCGCCGCGCGACAGCTCACCGTGCAGCGCTTGCTGGAACCAGGCCTGCTGCTGCCCGGTGTTGCGCTGAACGAAGGCGGCGAGCGATGCCTGATCGTCGACGTCGAACCCACGCTCGCGACGCCAGCCATCGAGCATCTCCCGCACCACCTGAGCGCTCGCCAACCTCTGCTCGGGGTTCTTCTTCAGGCAGCGCTCGACGATCTCGGCGAACACGGGGCTCACCTTGCGCAGATCGAGCAGCTTGGGCGGCTCGGTGGTGGACACCGCCACCAACGTCTCGAGATCGTTGTTCCCGAGCCAGGGCCGACGGCCAGACAACAGCTCGAAGATCACCACCCCGAGCGCGAACAGATCCGCGCGGCCGTCGATGCCACCTCCGCGCGCCTGCTCGGGCGCCATGTACGCCGGCTTGCCCTTCATCATGCCGATGCGGGTGCTGGTCAGTCGCTCCTCTGCCTTGGCGATCCCGAAATCCGCAATCTTCACCAGCCCGTCGAAGCCGACCAGCACGTTGCCAGGCGTCAGGTCGCGGTGCACCAAGCCCAGCGGGGCGCCGTTCTCACCCCTGAGCTCGTGGGCTGCCTGCAGGCCGGCGCAGATCTGGGAGGCGATGTTGGCCACGGTGCGCTCGGCGAACGGCTCCTGCTTCTCCTTGGATTCCTTGACCAAGCGAGACAGGCTGACACCCTGCACGAGCTCCACGGCAAGGTACAGCCCGACATCGTCGCGGCCCCACGCCTCGACCTTGACCACGTGGGGACTGTTGATGGTGGCCGTGATCCATGTCTCGTCCAGGAACATGTTCACGAACTCGGGCTCTTGCTCAATCGCGGGATTGAGCCGCTTGACGGCGAGGGCTCGGCCCGTCAAACGCCCGCTCTTGGCGCGACAGAGCTGCACCATGCCCATCCCACCACGCGCGATATCCGCGAGCGGGACGAGATCGATCTCTTCCGCCGGCGGAAGGGCGGAGTGCAGCATCCGTGCATCCTACACCGGTGCCTTCGGCCAGGTCATACTTGCTTGGTTTTGTCCGTGAAAACCATTTGACGGGCGCCGACTCGGGCCTACCTTGGGCCCAAGGTCCCGACCCCTATGTCCGACAAGAAAAATCCCCCGCCTCCGGTGCCGCCTCGCTCCGACGAAGAGATCGTCTTCGGTGACGAGCTTCCCGTGCTGCCGATCCGCAACGCCGTGCTCTTCCCCGGCGCAGTCGCCCCCTTCGATGTCGGTCGCGAGAAGTCGGTCGCGCTCGTCGAGGACGTCGACAACCTGCAGCAGCCCGTGATCGCGATCTTCGCGCAGCGCGATCCTTCCACGGACGATCCCGGCTACGAAGACCTCTACCCCGTGGGCTGCGCGGCTCGCGTGCTGAAGGCCTTGAAGTACAGCTCGGGCAACTACTCGCTCATCCTGCAGGGGCTGGTGCGCATCCGTTTGGAGAGCGTCACGCAGTCGGGCCCGTACGTGAAGGCGCGCATCCGCAAGCTGGACGAGCCGCACACCGAGGACGTCGAGGCCGAGGCTCTGGCCATGAGCCTGCGCGACATCGCCAAGCAGGTGATCCAGCTGATGCCGGAGCTCCCGCGGGAGGCCGGCTCGCTGATCGACAGCATCCAAGCGCCGGGCGCGTTGGCGGATTTGGTCGCCGCCAACCTCGACGCGCCGGTCGAGGAGAAGGCCCAGCTGGTCGAGACGATCGACGTGAAGGAGCGCGTGCGCAAGGTGCTGCGGCTGCTGACCAGGCAGCTCGAGATCCTGAAGATGCGCGAGCGCATCAACTCCCAAATCAAGGAGGAGATGGGCAAAAACCAGCGCGAGTACGTGCTGCGCCAACAGCTCAAGGCCATCAAGGAAGAGCTGGGCGAGGACGACGGCGATCAGGGCGACCTCGACGGCATCGAGGACCGCATCGCCAAGGCCAACCTGCCGCAGGAGGCCGAGACCGTCGCCAAGAAGCAGCTCAAGCGCTTGCGCACCATGCAAGTGGGCTCGGCCGAGTACACCGTCGTGCGCACCTACCTGGACTGGATCCTCGACCTGCCCTGGACCCACACCACGCCAGACAACCTCGAGATCTCCAAGGTCCGTGAGGTGCTCGACGAGGATCACTACGGCCTGGAGAAGGTCAAGAAGCGCATCCTCGAGTACTTGGCTGTCCGCAAGCTCAAGCAAGACAAGAAGGGCCCGATCCTCTGTTTGTTGGGCCCGCCCGGCGTGGGCAAGACCTCGCTCGGGCGCAGCATCGCGCGTTCGTTGGGCCGCAAGTTCCACCGCATCTCGCTCGGCGGCGTCCACGACGAAGCCGCCATCCGTGGCCACCGGCGCACCTACGTCGGCGCGTTGCCCGGTCAGATCATCCAGGGCATGAAGAAAGCGGGCACCACGAACCCGGTGTTCATGCTCGACGAGATCGACAAGATCGGCCACGACTTCCGCGGCGATCCGTCCGCCGCGCTGCTCGAGGTGCTCGACCCGGAGCAGAACCACACCTTCGCCGATCACTACTTGGAGATCCCGTTCGACCTCTCGAACGTGATGTTCATCGCCACCGCCAACGTCTCGGACCCGATCCCGCCGCCGCTGCGTGATCGCATGGAGATCCTCGAGATTCCTGGGTACACGCGGCGCGAGAAGCTCGCCATCGCGCGGCGGCACTTGTTGCCGAAGCAGCTCTCGGAGCACGGCCTCTCCGAGGACTACGTCGAGATCACCGACCAGGCGCTCGAGAACATCATCGACCACTACACGCGCGAGGCCGGCGTGCGCAGCCTCGAGAGGCAGGTCGCGGCCGTGATTCGTGGCGTCGCCGTCAAGGTCGCCGAGGGCGACTCCAAGAAGCGAAAGGTCGACAACGAAGACGACCTGCACGAGTTCTTGGGAGCCGCCAAGTACACCAGCGAGGTCGCGGAGCGCACCGCCGAGACGGGCGTCGCCACGGGGCTGGCGTGGACGAGCGTGGGCGGAGAGATCCTGTTCATCGAAGCCACGCGCATGTACGGGACGGGCAAGCTGCAGCTCACGGGTCAGCTCGGTGACGTGATGAAGGAGTCGGCGCAAGCCGCGCTCTCCTTCGTGCGCACGAACGCGGAGCGGTACGGCATCGCCAAGGACTTCTTGGAGAAGAGCGATCTGCACATCCACATCCCGGCGGGCGCCATGCCCAAGGACGGTCCGAGCGCGGGCGTGACCATGTTCACCGCGTTGGTCTCGCTGCTGAGCGGCACCAAGGTGCGCCACGACGTGGCGATGACGGGCGAGATCACGCTGCGCGGTCGGGTGCTCCCGATCGGCGGTGTCAAAGAGAAGGTGCTCGCGGCGCACCGCGCGGGCATCAAGCGCATCCTGCTCCCGGAACGCAACCGCCCCGATCTCGAGGAGGTCCCCAAGGAGGTCGTGGACGAGCTGCAGTTCGTCTTCGTCGGTCGCATGGAGCAGGTGCTCGAGGCCGCGCTCGAGTCCATGCCGCACCCCGCGGCAGTGGACGAGAAAGCCGACGCGAAGCCTGCGGAGAGCACGAACTGAGTGCGGGAACCGAGGTCGCACGTGGGTCCCGCGGTGACGCGGAGACCCGCGTCGCGATCTTGAACCCAAGTCTCGCGGTCGATACCCTCGAGGCCTCGCGATGAAGCCGTGCCCGAGCTGCGGATGGATGCTGCAAGACGCGGATACCGCATGCAACATGTGCGGAAACGCGATGCCCGGCGCAGCTCCGGGCGGAGGAGGCGGGGGCATGCCGGCGCCGCCGCCGCCGATGCCGGCCGCGCCCCCACCGATGCCGCCCGGTGGTGGCTACCCCCCGCCGCCTGGCGGTGGCGGTGCGTACGCACCGGCCCCCGCGCCACAGGGCTTCGGTCCCGCCGCCTTCAGTGCCGGCGGTGCCGCAGAGCCGGCGCTATCACCGTGGGCCGCCATGGCACCTGTGCGTCCGCAGGGGCCGCCCGCAGCGCCACCCCCTCAGCAACAGATGGCTGCTCCACAACCCATGCCCGCCATGCACGGCATGGGCGGGATGGGCGGGATGGGCGCTCAACCCATGCCGCAGATGGCGCCGTCCGTCGGGTTTGCGCCTCCTGCCGCGCCTGGGTTCGGCGCGCCCCCCGGATTCGCGCCGCCCAACGCGTACCCGGCACCGCCGCCGTTCGCTCCGCCTCCAGGCGTTCCTCAACAGATGCACGGTCAAGCTCCGCAAGGACTGCCACCGATGTCGGGGGGCGGGCCGGTGGCGCCGCCTCCGATCGTGGGCATGGTCGCCGGCGCGGGGGTCGCGCCGCCGCCTCCCCCTGCTGTCTACCCGGGTGGTGGTGGCGGCTTCGGAGCTCCCGGAGGCTTTGCTCCGCCGCCTGTGGTCGCGCCGCCGCCCCCGATCCCGCCCGGTGCGCTCCCGCCTTCGCCCGGCGCGCTGTCGGGCCCCATGCCTGGCGCTGCGGGGGGGAGCAACGCGGGCATCCTGGTGGGCTTCTTGGTCACGTTCCAGAACGAGCCGTCGGGCATCTTCTGGCCCATCCGTAGCGGGCGAACGCAGCTGGGGCGCGCCGGGTCTGACAAGGTCGACATCGGCATCAACGATGCGAGCTCGTCGTCGCGCCACGCCAGCGTGTCCGCCGATCCGGCGACCGGGCAGGCCTTCGTGCAAGACGATGGCTCGCGCAACGGCACGTATCTCAACGAGCAGAAGCTCGGCAGCGGCGAGCAACGCCAGCTGCACGACAACGATCGGCTGCGCCTCGGCAGCACGACGTTGGTGGTCAAGCTGCTGGTGTCTTGATCAGCGAGGGCTCAGGGCCCGGCGCACTTCTTGATGCCCATGTCGAGCCCGCACACGTTGCTCAAGCAATCGTCGTTGCTGATGCACAGCTGAGAGTCGAGGCAACGCGCAGAGCAAAAGCTCCCGCCGCAGTCGATGTCCGTCTCGGAGCCATCCTTGATGCCGTTCTCGCACAGCGGCGGCGCGGCCGGGATGAAACACTCGGCGTAGTTCACCGGAACAGGCTGAGCATTCTCCAAATCGCCTTCGAGCGGCGGGTAGAACACCGTCACTCGCACGACGCCGGTCTGGTCGATGCCTCCGGGGGAGAAGTCCACCTCGGCGTGGGGGAGGATGGCTTCGTACTCCGTGCAGCGCGTGATCTGGAGGCGATCGAAGAGGAAGCCGCCGCTGTTGGGGCACGTCACGGTCAACGCGTCGGATCCCTCGCCGCACGCTTCGGCGCTCTGCGGACCCTCCCCACAGTTGCCTTCCATCTGGTAGGTGCCGCCGAGCACGAGCTCCTCCGGGACGCCCGCCTCCACGCCGCCGTCGGGGAGCGGGTCGCCCTCGATGGACACTCTGAAGTTGTACTTCGAGCGGAACTCGACCTCCCCGCACAGCGTGGTGTCCGGGTTGATCATCTTGATCTTGATCGGCTCGAGGTTGTTGGGTGGCGGCAGCGCCAGATCGATCCCGGGCTCGAAGACCACCTGCCCACCCTCGGCGAGCACGCACAGGTCGAGCTTGTCACGGGCGGCAAACTCGCCGATCTTCGTCTGGCCGACCGCACCGCAGCGCGCCCCGACGTCCACGAAGAAATCGCGGTAGCAGTTGTTGGGATCCTTCACCCAACCACAAAGATCGTCGAACTCGGTGGGGGTTCCGCAGCCGTAAGCGAGGGCAGCCGGGATCGGCAACACGAACGCGGCCGTCAAGCAGGAACGCGCGACCCAACGTCGCTTGCTCATCACACCAGTATCCGGGAAAGCTCGTCGGCTGGAAAGAGGCGGCACAGGACTCCCCTAGAATTCGCTGTAGGCGCCGGCGACCACGTAGGCGTCGTCGACCCCGGCGTAGGTGAACATTCCCCAGCACACGAGCTTGTATTTGATGGCGAAGCGCAAGGCCTCACGCAAGCTCGCCTTGGGCGCCAAGAGGGCCAGATTGCCCCGCCTCACACCCCACCAGCCCGGGCCGTGCTGGAGCAGCGAGTCGTGCAGATCCTTCGCGGCGCCGTAGCGGTCTTTGAGCACCGCCAGGCGCAGGCGGAGCACGGTGTTTCCGTCCTCGTCCTCGTTGTTGGTCTTGAACTCGTACCACCACAAGTCGTCGCGAGCGCGACGCGGTTCGAGCTTCAGGCCTTGGGCGGCGAAGAAACGTGACAGCGCCTCTTGATCGAGGTCGGTCGTCTCCACCCGCAGATCGATCTTGTCGCACACACTGGGCGCGAACTTGAAGCTGCTGAGAGACACGGAGGGGCTGTCGTCTCCCTCGGGCGTGACCAGGTGGTCATCGAGCTCGACGTCGGACACGTCGGGGTAGTCGATCCCGGACGGCAAGCCCACGCAGGCCGAGCAGCCGAGCAGCGCGATGAGACCTCCCGCAACGAAGCGGCTCTGCCAGACGGGGCGGGCGACTGTCATGACCGCTCCACCTTATTTCAAGGCCCTCGCCCTGGGCAAATCTCCCGTGCAGAGCTGCGCGGTTGCCGCGTTCTTGGCGGTTCGCTGGGCCTTGCCCTATGGTTGACCAGTGATGGCCCCCGGCCGATTTTTTCGCATCCCCCATGCGCCAGGCTTGTTCTTGGGAGTCGCGCTCGCGGCGTGGTCGCTCGCAGGCTGCGGTGGCGCCTCCTCCGCGCCCAAGACCGACGACGTCTTCTACCTGCACGGCGGCGGCGTCATCGACAAGAACCGCAGCTACGAGGTGTACTTCCCGAGGCTCGACCGCGCGAAGACGGTGACGGCGCCGCGGCTCGTGGGCGTCGGCGTGCTCGATGGCGATTTGCGTTTCGCGCGGCCCATCGATTGGACCGTACGTGACGCGGACTACACCGCCGAGAAACGCTTCATCTCCTACCAGTCTCCGCGGCAGTTCATCTTCTCCGTGCTCGAGCGGCTCGATCCACCGGACGACACCTGGTCCGTCGTGGAGAAGCGTTACGAAGAAGAGACAGAGGAGCTGGGTGGCAAGATCCTGGTCTACCGGCACCCGATCGGCACCGCCAACAGTCAGGGCCGGTCCTACGTCGTGAACACCAAGGTCAAGGCCAAGCCAGCCAACTTCGAGGCGTACGCGCACGAGCTGTTGATCCGCAACGAGACCCGCTTGCTGCTCGTCCAGATCGTGCACAAGGGCGAGATCGAGCAGATCGCGGACGAAGTGAACGCCGCCGTCGCCAGCATGATCTTGTACTAGTTTCCTTCAAGCGCTTCGCGCACATTTCTGCCGCGTAAGTGCTGCTTTGGCCCTGGCGAAGATCAACTTCAGGTGAAGCCACGCCAGCTGCGCCTCACTTGCTGCACGTGCCGACCCCCCTGCGCGATTCTCAGTCGAGCTCGTCCGGCTTGTCGAACGGGTTGGGCGGCGGCTCGCCGCGATCGTCGTCGTCGAGCTGCTCCGCGTCGGGCGTGGGGTCTTCGAGCGGCACGGTGAGCACGAACGGCTTCTTGGGACCGCCGAGCCAGGCGGTGCGCTTCAGCGTGGAGGCGCGCGGTGAGCCGAGCTGGTAGCGCGGCGCCGCGTCCGGCTTCACGTGAAGCTCGAGCACCACGTCGTACATGCCGCGCGTGAACACCGCGCACACGCCGCGCAACAGCGGCCGCTTGTGGCCACCCGGGAGGAACGCGAGGTAGTCGTCGTAGCCCAGAGGGCCGAGCACGATCTTGTAGCGGCTCGACGCGTCGAACACGTAGCGGCCGATGGTGAAGGAGTTGCCGAGCGAGGCATTGGCCTGGCCGAGCTTGTTGCGGTACGGCTTCTCGATCAGCGTCCACGCGCCGATGAACTGTTCGATCTGCACACCCATGTTGCCGAACAGCTCGATGAGCGCGATGTTGAGGCCGCGCGCGGTGCGTGCGCGCCACGCCAGCATCGGCGCGTAGCGCAGAAACAGGAACTTGTGGATGGGCGGGTTGTGCGCGCCGAAGCCGTCGATGCCTGCGGCACACAACATGCGGCGCGTGAACGGGTCCTCGCCCTTGGAGCGGTAGCCGACGTAGAGCCGATACTTCGTCCACGTGCGGTACAAGAGCGACAGCAGCCGGTGGTGCATGACGTCGAGCATGTCGCGCACCGACTCGCGCTGGCCTTGGTGCTCTGCCTGCGCGATACGCTCGACGAAGTAGCTGAACAGCGGCGAAGACGCGCCGTACAAGCCCATGAAGGTGGTCGTGATGCGCGTGCGCTCCACGCCGTCGGGGCCCACCAAATCCTCGACCCGCTCGACATCGCTCGCGGGGAACGACATGGCCGCCGACGGCCGCATGCGGATCTTCTCTGCGGCGGCGGGCCCAGTCTCGCCGAGCTGCGGGGCACCGGTGTGCACCCGTTCGAGCATGTAGAGCAGCTGGTAGAACCCGAAGCGGTTCCCCTGTTCGATGAAGGGCCGAAGCTGGACCTTCAGATCAGGTAGCGGTGGCCGTTCTTCGGTTCCCATTTGTACTCGACCCGGGTGCTCTGCCCCGTGACCGTGAGCTGCGTGAAGGAGTTCAGCGCGACGTAAGAGCCAAGCATCTCGTTGAGCACGCTGGCAAACAAGTACATATCACCTTCTCCGGCAAAACCGCCCTCATCGAGCTCGATGCGGGCGGCGATGCCGCGGATCGGGGCGCCGCGGTACAGCCGGTCGGTGGGGCTCACGGTGATCGCCTTGATCGCGGCCACACGGAGCTGGTTGGCGCGCGCAGCCTGCCGATCCACCAACGCTTGGAAGTTGTAGATGTCCACCGTCCCGCGCAGCACGTCGAGCTCGGCGATCGAGCGGTAGGTCATGGCCATGTGGGCCAGCACGCGCCACTGCAGCTCGCGACCGATGGGCGGGGGCAGGGGAGGGGTGACCGGCGCGATGTTGCTGAAGGTGGCCACGGCGGGGGAGGTGGCCGTGGAGATCCGCAGATCGCCGAGCTTGAGCTGCGCGGGCAGGCGGCGGTTGGTGCACGTCGCTTCGATGCTGATGACGTCGAAGTCGGGCAGCGCCTTCACGTCGGCGGGCGTGCCGAACGAGAGATAGACGTCCACGCCGTCGCCCACCGCCGCGTTGCGCAGGTGGTGCTGATAGAACACGCCCCGCTCGGCGGCCTCGGGATCGATCTCGTGCTCGAACGAGAGGAACGACGGGATCTTCACGCGTTGGCTGGTCTTGCGGGCGATGCCGACCACATTCTCGATGCCGTAGATCTCGAAGCCGTTGGGATCGCCACCAGACGGGCGCGCCAGGTACTCGTGTTTGGCCACGTCGGGCTTGATCGGATCCGTGGGGTGCGCGAACAGGTTCACCACGGGCGAGCAGAACAGCTTGAAGTGCTCTTTGGTGACGCGCGCGCTGGGCGGCAGCGCGTCCTTGAAGTGGATCAGGATGGCGAAGCGGTCCCCCACCTTCTCGCCCGGCAGCCGATCGAAGCCGCCCACGTCGAAGAACGAGAACTTCTGCGGCAGGGTGAAATACTCCTGCAGCAGTCGGAAGCCGGGGAACACCGTCTCCGGGAACGGGATCAGCGCCTGGTCCTCGGCGAAACCTGCCAGCTCCAACGCGCGCCGCGGCGGTACGTGCAACACCGAGTCGCGCCCGCCCGAGTCCACCGACGCCAGCGCGATGCTGTCCACGTGCTCGCCGAGCCACAGCCGCACATCGTCTTGCAGGCGTCGCTCGCCCTGGATGTAAAAGCGGATCGACTTGAGGTTGAGCGCCGCAAAGTTGGCGCCTCCGGTCAGCCGCATCTCGAGGCGCAGCGTCTGCGCCAGCGTTTGGCCGGTGTCGACACGGACGTCTTCGATCGCGAGCGGCAACAGCTCGACGTCTTGCGTCGTGCGAAAGCGGCAGGACACGCCATCCACTGGCACGGAGCCGACCTCCGAGCCACGCGGCACCATCAAACGCTCGCGCACCACGTTCGGCAGAGGAGTGAACTCGACGATGCTCGCCGACGGAATCTGCCGCACGTAGTGCGGAAACAAGAGCGCAGCGACCGAGTGGATGACCTCGGGCAGCTCGTCATCGATCTTCTGCCGGATCTTGCCGGTGAGGAACGCGACACCTTCCAGCAAGCGCTCCACGTCCGGGTCACCGCCGCGCTCCGCGAGCATCGGCGCGATGCCCGGATAGGCAGTGGCAAACTCCTTGCCGAGCTCCCTCAGGTAGGTGAGCTCATCCTGGAAGTACTTGTTGAACATCCGGCAGAGGCAGTCGACAAGAAGGTGCGCTGCCCGTCAACTGCTCACAGCTCTTGGAGCTCGACGTTGCCCTTCTCGTCCAGCGTCGTGCCGATCCGGACCGCTTGACGCCGGCCGTCGGCGAGCACGATGTGACCGCTGATCTCGAACATCATCGCCGGCATGCCGCTCGCGTTGGTGTTGCGTACGTGGCGCACCTGGACGTTCTTGAGCCGGGGCTCGTACGCCTGGATGCTCGCCTTGACCCCGCGTTGCACCGCTCCGACCGCCTCGGTGATGTCGTGCAGCAGGTGGGTGACGTCGGGGACGCCGTAGTCTGGGCAGGTCAAGGAGCTGCCGTGTCGCGTGGCGAGCATCTGCTTGATGTGCGCGATCACCGCGCCGGCGAGATCTTCCGCCCGCCACGTGTGCCGCTCGACGTTGGTGGGGTCGGCGGCGCGCTCGAGCCGCATCAGGAGCGAGTTCGACACCTCGCGATTCTGTCACACGCGAGACAAAAGCAGAACAGCCAGAGCGACTTCATGCCGCTCCGGCTGCACCTCACGAACCGCCGGATCAAGCTCCGGCGTCGGCCTGAATCAGACCGGCGCGAGCCAGTCGTCGCTCCAAACCTTGTTGCCGAGCTTCCACGTTCCTTCGATCTTCTGGTACACGACCTCGATCACGAACATGTTCTCGTAGCGCTGCAGCTCGGGGTTCTTGTTGTTGAGCTGCTCGAACTCGAGCTGAGACACGAACGCGTTGGTGAGCTTCACCTCGTACGTCAGGGTCTCGACGCCGGCGCCGCCGGCGGTGCCAAGCTTGTTGGCCGAGAAGTACGAGATCACCATCTCTTTGATGTTCTCGTTGTACACCAGCGCTTGGTACCACTGCGGCAGCGACTGGTCGTAGTACGAACGCAGACGAAGGGGCTTGTGGCTGCGCTTGCCGGTGGCTTGCCCGCTGGCCGGGTCACGCGGGCTGACGATGGCGTGGTTCGAGGCGATGACCTCAACCCAACCCTCGCGACCCTTCTGGATCACGCCGCCCTTGCCTGCACCTTGCTTCTCGAAAACAAACTTGGAAATGTACGCGTTCAGACACATGGTTTCATCACCTCACCGCGACTTCGAACCAACCCGGTGCTCAGTCTATGCAACTCTGCACGCTGGCCGGATGGGCTCTCCCTCGAGGATTAGCTAGAGGCCCCGGTGTTTGATACATGCTGGACAGGAACGCGGTCCCTCCCCAACACGCACCCGCTGCGACCCAGAGCGTTTTTCGCAACGACAAGAATTCAGGCTAAGCAGCCTGTAGAGTTCGTCAACGGGGCGCTGCAAAAAGAGTGAGTTGAGGTCCTACTTTGGGGCTGGCGCGCGGCGTCACTGCGGCAAATTTCCGCGGATTCGCGGGGCATGATACGAATTTGAGCGTGAAGCTGCGTCGACTCTCGACCTCAGGCACCGCTCTTGGCCGACTCCTCCCCGCCGCGGCGACGGTGGGCCTTGCGACCTCCCTGCTGGGGTGTCCACCCCCGTACTCGAACACGCAGAAGCAGGTCGAGTTTCGCTACGTGACCCCCATCTCTGTGTGCCGCAACAAGCTGGCGCCGGTGGGCGACCCCGATCGTCAAGGCACGGTGGTTCGAGATCTCGATCCGGCCCAGTGGACCGAGGTGCTCGTGCCTGGGTACGACGACGAGAAAGGTCTCAACCCCACCGCGCTCGACTGCACTGGCAACTACGTGTTCGCCAACGAGTCGCTTCGTGGCGGCGCGAGCGATCGCGGCTGGCCGCGCTTGATCGACCCGGATGACATGACCGTCAACGCCGGTCCCAACGGCATGCGCATCCTGTGGCTACGCAGCTTGAAGTTCGACAACGGCGAAGAGGGCGGACCGATCGCGCTGGCGCGCTCCTACGGCGACAACGCCGAGATCTACGGCGTGGGCAGCTTCCGCGGGCCCAAAGGCACGCGCTTCCAGACCGCGCGCGTCGGCAACGAGACGCTGGTGGTGGCCGAGACCAAAGAGTGCGACCCCGACTCGCAGACCTGCCGCAAACGCGCCTACTTCTTCCTGCCGCGCCGCGGGCGGTTGATCGAGAGCGGCGTGGTCGACACCGATCGCATCGCGGTCATGCCGTCGACCACCGAGCGTGGCCTCTACGCGCGCTACCACTTGAGCACCGACATCACCTACCAGAAGGACGGCATCTTGCTGCTCGAGCAGGTGCAGGTCCGCATCATGCCGACCGAGGTGCCTGATCTCGACAGCAACCGCCAGCTGCGGACGGTGGAGTTCTCGCGCTTCCTCAAGGTCGAGCGCGACACGCTGTTCCAGACCAACGAGCCGCTCTGGGAGCGCGTCGTCGGTCGCGACTGACGAGCTCTCGCGAGCCATCCGCCCCTCGCCGCTTCGGAGGGGCCGGAGCCGCAGCCCTGCCACTCGGCGCGCTGCGGCTTCTCACTTTTGTCGCTCGCTGGAGCTGCCGCTCGCTGGAGCGACGCCACAAAACGACGACGGACCCTCGCGGGCCCGCCATCGCGTCTCGCTCGCTGGCTCAGCTCACCAGCACACGAGGTAGTTGCCGTAGCCGCAGTTCGGCTCCTGGAGCAGCGCGTACGCAAGCCCGGAGAGGAAGCCTGTGATCACGCCGGCTGCGACGCCCACGCCGATCTGCGCGGGGTCTTCGTACGCGAAGCCGCCGCCCGGCTCGATGCCGCGCCCCACCGACGTCATCACGCCGGCAGCAAGCGGCACGATCACGTTGCCGATGAAGGAGCCCGCGTGGAACTCCGAGTCGGAGTGGACGAAGGTGTCTGCCACCCAGATGCCAGTCCCCGCGCCGAACGCGCTCCAGGCTGCGAACGAGTGGGTCGAGGGCATGCCGTACGACTCGCAGTTCGAGCCGTTGAAGCCAGCTTCGGTCTCTTCGACCGTGCAGCCGGGTCTCGTCCCCTCACCCAGGCTGTGGATCGGCCCGTCGATCAACAGCGTCGACGCGGTGAGCGCGAACACCGGCGCGAGCACCGAGATGTGCCAGCGAGCCTTCCAGCCCACCGTCGCCTCTGGATCGTTGTAGTAGATGCGCGGCATCAGCGAGACCGTGCTCACGCCGATGATCATCGAGATGGTCGACGCGGTCTCCCAATTCTCGTCGCGCTCGGCGGACGGTGGGATGACTTGAGCGTGGGCCTCTCTAGGAGCCAACGCGCCGAGCGCAATCAGTGATGCGCCAATGAATGTGACGGAACGCCGTGCTCGCATGTCCCTGGTTGAGTAGCCTACGTGGGGCGTCCAGCACGGCAAAGAAAACGGAGTGATCAACTGGCTTGCCAGTTGAATCAGAGAGCAAATTCTCCCTTGCCGCCCGAAAGTCGAGCGCCGAAGGCCCGCTCCGTGCCGACTGGCACGGGAGAATCCTTGCTCCACACCCGGGCCACAGGGCGCTCATGTGTCGCCTTGGCCACCCCCCGTGCGGCGCCCGCCGGCCACGGTGAATCGGCCCACTTTGCCCGGCTCTCCCTGAAAATTTTCGCCCGCTGCCGCAGCGTAGGCGCGCGAGAACTGCGAACCGAAGATGACCAAGAAGGTCTCCTTGTCTTCGCCTGCGTAGTCGCCGTGGCGCACCTCGTACAGCTTCCACAGCGCCTCGAAGCGGTTCGAGAACAAGCCGCCCTTCTTGCCGCTCTTGTCGAACTCGGCCTCGAGCGACTTCGGGCTGAGCCGCTGGAGCAGCTGCTTCACCCCCTCCATCACGCCGTTCATCAGCGCGACTTGGTGGCTCATCACCTCCACGAACGTGTTCTGCAGCGACCGCGCCGTCTCCGGGCTCGCGTTGTGGCCGAGCAGCGCGACGCCGAGCTCTTTGGCGTCCTTGGCGGCAGTCACCGGTTCGTGCGCGTGCTTCTCGATGGCCAAGAGCTCGGTCTGGAACTCCTGGTAGCCGTCGCGCAAGCTGATGAAGCAGCGCAAGAACACGTCGAGCGAGTCGCGCACGCGCTTGGAGAAGGCGAGCACGCTCGGCACGTCGTCGGGCACCTTGGTGCCTGGCGCGAGCGTGGCCGAGAGCTCGGTGAGCGCGGCCAACGCGGCCTGCCCCGGGCCGGCTTGGGTGAACGCGCGCGGATCGACGCCGTAGTACTGGGCGATCTTGCGGAAGTCGCTCTCCAGGCTGACCGCAGGCTGCTCGAGGCCGATGCGCCGCAGGTACGCCGTGCGCACGTCGGGCGGGAGGCGCGTGAGGTGGTCGTAGATCACGCGGTACACCGTCTGCCAAGCCTGGCGGTAGGCCTCGATGTAAGGCGCGACCTGTCGGATGTACGGGTCTTCGGCGCCGGGGGCGAGCGGGCCGAAGCGATGCGCCACGGCGCGGGTCGTCTCGGGGCCCTGCCCCAGGTCGAGCACGCCCACATCTTTCATCTCTTCGACGGGGCGCGGGGCGGCGGCCACCATGCCCAGCCGAATCAACACGGGCCCGATCGTGATCTCCGGCGCCGCGGTGATGTCGACCGGCTGGTCTCGCACCAGCCGCTGCCCTTTGTACAAGGTGCCGTTGGTCGAGCCGAGATCCTTCACGAACAGCTGCGCGTCGTTGCGGACCTCGAACGCCGCATGGAACTGCGACACGTACGGCCGATCGATCGGCAGATCGTTGAGTTGATTACGGCCAATTCTGACTGGGAAGCGCTCGAACGTCGCCTCGAAGCTCTGATTGGCCTGGGTGTCGAACACCCGCGCGACCAGCGCGACCGCCATCGAGGGGCAGGCTAGCAAACCCGCTCGCTCGTGGGTGACCGTCCGTCAGGAAGTTTGCCCTTTGTCCTACATCGTACGACTCTGGCTTACACCATGGGCCTCATCGAGAAGATCCCCGCGCTCGTTTCAGCATTGGCGTTTGGTTACGGCGTCGGCATGGCCGCGCCCGAGGTCGAGCTGAAAGGGGCGCAGCAGGAGCAGGCCAAAGGCGCGACGCCGGCCGGGGCAAAGCCCAAGTACAAGGTGGAGCCCCTGAGCGTGTCGCTCGAGCAGCGGCTAGCGGGGGGAGAGACGGACACGTTGCGCGAGCTGCGCGCGGCGCGAGCTCCGAGCCGCTTCGGCGAGCTCGGTCGCGATCTCGACCTGCCGATGCCACGGATGCCGAAGGTGTACGGAGAAGACCTCGAGGCGGAGGCCGAGGATTTCGAGTCGATGGGCTCGACCGCGCTCTCTCGCTTGCAGCTGCCCGACTTCGGCCTCGGCGTGTCGCGGCAGACGCTCAAGTACGTGCGCTTCTTCACCAAGACGGATCGCGGTCGCAGCATGTTCGAGTCGTGGCTCAAGCGCAGCGGGCGCTACCAGGAGATGATCCAGGAGGAGCTTCGCATGCGCCGCCTGCCCGAGGACCTGATCTGGGTCGCCATGATCGAGAGCGGCTTCGACGCCACCGCGAGGTCGCCCGTCGGCGCGACGGGCCTGTGGCAGTTCATGCCCGCCACCGGCGCGGTGTATGGGCTGAAGCAGAACAAGTTCGTCGACCAGCGGCGCAACCCCAAGCTCGCGACGGTGGCGGCCGCTCACCACCTGCGCGATCTGTACCAGCGCTTCGGGCAGTGGGACCTGGCGTTGGCCGCCTACAACATGGGCTACGAACAGCTGCTCGATCGCATCGATCGCGTCGGGACGACCGACTTCAACGAGCTCGTGCGCGCAGGCGCGCTGCCGTCGGAGACCGCGAAGTACGTGCCCAAGATCGTGGCCGCCGCGATCGTCGCGAACAACCTCGAGCGCTTCGACTTCGACAACGCGGACATGGGCAAGCCGCTCGACGCGGGGGAGATCGCGGTGCCGCCGCGCACGCCGCTCGACGTCATCGCGAAGGCATCGGGCGTGTCGACCTCGGTGATCCGCAAGCTCAACCCCGACGTCCTGGGCAAGGAGCTGCCGCCGGGCAAGGGCGAGTTCTTGGTCAGCGTGCCGCCCGAGTCGGTGTCGCGCGCGGTCGCCGCCTTGCCGACCATGCTGGAGCTGTCCAACTCGCGCGTCGACCACGACGACGTCGTCGATCCGCTCGATCTGATGAGCCCCGAGGGGTATCGCCCGCTGGGGGACGAGGATGGCAGCCTGCTGTCGCTCTTGCCCAAGCCCAAGAAGAAGCGCACGCGCAGCTTCCGCGATCCCCTCAGCGAGGACTTCGACGCGCGCCTGGACAGCGTGGCGCTGAGCGGCGACGAGTTCGCTCCCAAAAAGAAGAAGGACACCGTGCTCTACCGCGTGGGCGAGGGCGACACGCTGAACGACATCGCCAAGCAGTTCGCGCAGCGTCCCAGCGACATCGCGCGTGACAACGGCCTCGACGCTGGCGAAAAGCCCAAAGCGGGCACGTTCCTCAAGCTCAACATCAAGAAGGACCTGCTCGAGGACCTGAGCAAGGGCAAGCAAGAGGACGCCGAGGCCGAAAAGCCCAAGGGCAAGCGGCCCAGCAAGGGCTGAGGGGCGCTCCGGGGCGACGCCGGAGCCGAGGGGAAGATATGTGCAGGTGGGAGGCGCGCGCCGTCGTGCCGTCACCCGTGCGAGAGGGCTTCTCTTTCCCCGACGGTCGCCCGTAGCATGCGCCGATGCTCGTCGACCACAAATCGCTGCTGAAGCGTCTCACCAAGAACTGTGTCGCTGCGCTCGAAGGCGCCGCGACGCAGGCCGTGCAAGCCCGCCACTACGAGATCACGATCGAGCATTTCTTGCTCGCGTTGCTCGACGATGCGTCGAGCGACATCGCGTTCATCGTCAGCCACTACGATCTGAACCCATCGCAGCTGCGCTCGACGCTGCAGCGCGGGCTCGACGATCTGCGCACGGGCAACAGCGGCCGGCCCACCTTCTCGCCGGTGCTGCTCGAGTGGATGCAAGACGCGTGGCTGGTCGGCTCGGTCGACCTTGGCTGGCAGAAGATCCGCAGCGGTGTTCTGTTCCTGCGCCTGGTGCAGCAGCCCAACCGCTACTCCACCAGCGGCATCGGCGCGCAGCTCGAGGGCATCCCTCGCGAGGACATGAAGAAGAACCTGCCGACGATCCTGAGCGGATCGAAGGAGGGCGAAGAGTCGGTGGCGCAAACCTCCGGTGGGGGCAGCGGCGGAGGCGCGGGCGTCCCCGGGGGCTCGCGCAGCACCGACCCGGAGAGCGCGCTCGGCAAGTTCTGCGTCGACTACACCGGCCGCGCGCGCGCCGGGCAGATCGATCCGATCTTCGGCCGCGAGCGTGAGATCCGCCAGATCATCGATATCCTCGCGCGCCGCCGCAAGAACAACCCCATCATCGTCGGCGACTCCGGCGTCGGTAAGACCGCGTTGGTCGAGGGCCTGGCGCTGATGATCGTGAACAACGACGTTCCGCCGCTGCTCCAAGGCGTGGAGATCCTCGGCCTCGATCTCGGGCTGTTGCAAGCTGGCGCGAGCGTGAAGGGCGAGTTCGAGAACCGCCTGAAGGGTGTGATCAACGAGGTGAAGAGCTCGCCGAAGCCGATCATCCTGTTCATCGACGAAGCGCACACCATGATCGGCGCGGGCGGCTCGCAAGGTGGAGGCGACGCCGCCAACCTCCTGAAGCCCGCGCTCGCGCGCGGCGAGCTGCGCACGATCGCGGCCACCACGTGGAAGGAGTACAAGAAGTACTTCGAGAAGGACGCGGCCCTCGAGCGGCGCTTCCAGCCGGTGAAGGTGGACGAGCCGGACATCGACACCGCCATCATCATGCTGCGCGGCCTGCGCTCGAAGTTCGAGGAGGCGCACCACGTCATCATCCAGGACGAGGCCGTTTCGGCGGCGGTGCGGCTCTCGGCCCGCTACATCTCCGGTCGTCAGCTGCCGGACAAGGCCGTGGACCTGCTCGACACCTGCGCCGCTCGCGTGAAGGTCGCGCTGCAGCAGAAGCCGGCCGCGGTGGATGACGTCGAGGTCTTGATTCGCAACACCCAGCGCGAGGTCGACGCGCTCAACAGCGACAAGGCGAACGGCATCAAGGTCGACGAGGACCGCCTCAGCGAGCTGATGGCGCGCCTCGAGAAGGCCAAGGTCGACCTGGTCGAGATCCAGGCGGAGTACGAGAAGGAGACCGCGGGCGCCAAGAAGGTGCTCGAGCTCCGCAAGAAGATGAGCGAGGCCAAGACCGAAGAAGAGCGTGACGAAGCGCGCAAGGAGGTCGTCACCGCGCTCAACGAGCTCAACGAGATGCAGGGAGAGGTCCCGCTGATTCGCCCCGACGTGGATCACGCGATGGTCGCCAACGTGGTGAGCGCGTGGACGGGCATCCCGGCGGGCAAGATGGCCTCCGATGACGTGCGCGCTCTGCTCGAGATGGAGGATCGCCTGCGCAAGCGCATCAAGGGCCAGGACTACGCCCTGCACACCATCGCCAAGGAGCTGCGCGCAGCCCGCGCAGGCCTGAAGCAGCCACAGCAGCCGATGGGCGTGTTCATTTTGGTCGGCCCTTCGGGCGTCGGCAAGACCGAGACCGCCCTCAGCCTGGCCGACATGCTGTACGGCGGCGAGCGGATGATGGTCACCATCAACATGTCCGAGTTCCAGGAGAAGCACACGGTCTCCCGGCTGATCGGCTCTCCGCCGGGCTACGTCGGCTTCGGCGAGGGCGGCATGCTCACCGAAGGTGTGCGTCAGCGGCCCTACACGGTCGTGTTGCTCGACGAGTGTGAGAAGGCCGATCCGGACGTGATGAACCTGTTCTACCAGGTGTTCGACAAGGGCATGCTCTCGGACGGCGAGGGCCGCCTGGTCGACTTCAAGAACACGCTGGTGATCCTGACCAGCAACCTCGCGACCGACAAGATCACCAACATGACCGTCTCGGCCTGGGAGGAGACGGGCAAAGACCCGCCGATCAGCGAGATCATGGAGGCCATCAAGCCCACGCTGTCGTCGCATTTCAAGCCGGCGTTGTTGGCTCGTATGACGATGGTGCCCTACTTGCCCATCTCCAAGGACGCGCTCGGCAACATCGCGCGCTTGAAGCTGGATCAGCTGCTGGGCCGTCTGCGCACGAACCAGCGCATCGAGGCGAGCTACTCCGATCGCCTGGTCGAGATGATCGCGGCGCGCTGCACCGAAGTCGATACGGGCGCCCGCAACATCGACCACATCCTCCGCGCCTCGCTCATGCCGATGTTGTCGGCGCAGATCCTGGAGAAGATGGCGGACGAAGTGCCGCCCAAGAAGCTGTTCATCGACATCGACGACAGCAAGAACTTCACGGCGGCGTTCTCCTGAAGCCTGGGCGCCCGGTTCGGCTAAGAACTGGGCAGAATGTTGCGGCCATGGTTGGATAGTTGCCAGCCATGGCCGCGGCCCTTTTGTCTCAGCCTCTCTACCGCCGGATCTCCGCCTGTGTGGCGTCCAGCCTCGTCGCCGGATCGGCCATCGCCGTGTCGGTGGCTTCTGGCTGCTCGGCGCCGCTGCCACCCGAGGAGCCCAAACCCTGCGACAAACAGATCGTCACGCTCGATCTGTACGCGGCGTCCAACGTCAACCCGAACGAGAGCGGCAACCCTCGGCCGGTCGTGGTGCGGCTTTACCAGCTGACGAGCGAGCTCAACCTGCAGAACGCCCGCTACGACGACGTATTGCTGCGCTCGGACGAGGTCCTGGGCAAAGACGTGATGAAAGTGGACGAAGTGACGGTGTTCCCCACCGATCACCTGCAGGTCAAATTCGAGCGTATGAAAGAAGCGGCCTACCTGGGCGGGGTGGCGCTGTTCCATGGCCCCAAGGGCCAGAGTTGGAAGACGTTCTACGAGTTCCCCCTGGCCCCGGGCGAGGCCGAGTGTGGCGGACGCGACGCGAAGGCTGGCAAAGGCGTGGCGGACCCGCGCACGGCGTTCTTCCTGGAGAGCGCCAAGATCGACAACGGCGCCCAGATGGACGAGTCGATGTTTCAGAACTCGAAGCCGGTCCGCAAGCTGAACCTGCCCAAAAAATCGGCCACGGCGAAGTAGCCGGCAAACCGCTCGACGAGCGTGATCTGGCGCTGGTGTCTGCCAGGGAACTCCTGATAGAACTACTCGCGCCCGATGATACAACCGCGCAAGCTCGTCTGGACCGAGGGGCTCTTCATGACCCCTCAGCACCTGCAGCAGTGCGACATGTACCATGAAGCGCTCGTGCACTCGCGCGTGCACGCGGTCGTCGCGTACGACTGGGGCATCACCGAGGTGCAGTTCGACGAGCGCGCGCTGACTGCGGGCCAGGTGCGCGTCACCAAGCTGCACGGCGTGTTTCAAGACGGCACCCCGTTCTTCGTGGGGGAGCGCGGCGAGGACCAGGTCGAGGCACGGCCGCTCGAGGGCGCTTTCCCGACGGCGCTCGAGTCGCTCGACGTGTTCGTTGCCTTGCCCATCACGCGCGAGACCGCCGCCAACGTCGCGATGGACCCGGCCAAGGCCGGACCCGCGCAGCGCTTGGTGGCGTCGCAGGTCTCCGTCCCCGACGTGAACACCGGCCGCAACGAGACGGCGGTGACCTGGGGCCGCAGCAACTTGCGCATCTTGTTCGGCACCGAGCCGCGCGACGCCTACGAGACCATCCGCATCGCGCAGCTGGTCCGCGACCGCACCGGTGCGATCGTCCCGCGCAAGAACTTCATCCCGCCGATCCTTCGGATCAAGACCTCCGACCACTTGATGAGCGGCATGCGCCGCGTGCTCTCGGCGATGGTCGGCAAACAAAAGGCGCTGGCAGAAGGCCGTCGCATGCGCACCGCGGCCTCGGTCGACTTCCAGGCGTCGGACACGGCCAAGTTCTGGATGTTGCACACGCTGAACTCGTACATCCCCGTCGCTTCGCACATGGTCGATCACGGCCTGTGCCACCCGGAGGATGCGTTCACCATGCTCGGCGGCCTGATCGGGCAGCTGTGCACCTTCTCTCCCGACGGCGATCCCACCACGATCCCCAAGTTCAACTACTTGGATCTGGGCGACGTGTTCGACCCCGTCTTCGACCGCGCGCTGAACCTGATCTCCAACGTGCTGGCCGAGAACTTCATCGTGGTTCCGCTCGAGAAGCGCGACGACGGCATGTACCTGGGCAAGTTCGAGGATCCGAAGATCCCCCGCACCCACGAGTTCTTCCTCGAAGCCAAGGGAATCGACGAAGGGATCTTGCGCGAACGTCTGCCGCGCCTGCTCAAGGTCGGCTCATGGACGCAGATCGGCTACATCCTCAACGCCGCGATGCCTGGCGTGCGCGTCTCGGTCGAGTACCGGCCGCCCGGTGCCATCCCCATCAAGCCCGGCCTGGTGTACCTGCGGGTCGAGCAAGCCGGCGATTATTGGAACGACATCCTCGGTTCTGGCACCATTGCGATCTACCAGCCCATCGAGCCCCAGAAAGTGGACCTGCGGCTCATTGGGGTGCAAGTTCAGAAGTAGCGCTTCCGCATCCTTCGTTTCACGCTTCGATAAGCGCGACCAAGGGACCGCGGGGCACTCCTCGGATCGCGGCGCCACTCGGAAACAGGGTCGAACATGTCTAGCCAGTCGCAGACGATGTACTGGGTTTGCTCGGATGTTCTCTCGCTCATCTTGCAGCTGAGAAACTCGCGCGACCTGCCCGCGCCGGACATCTTGCAGCGCCGCGTGCTCGGTTTGTTCGAGACCATGATGCAGAACGGTCGAGAGCAGCGCATCCCCGAGCAAGACATGATCGACGCCAAGTTCGCGCTCGCCGCCTTCGCCGACGAGGTGATCTACCACTCCACCTGGCCAGGCAAGACGCAGTGGCTGTCGAACCCGCTGCAGTTGCAGTTCTTCGGCATCAACACCGCCGGCGACGGGTTCTTCGTGAACCTCGACAACATGCACGGCGCGCGCGGCAGAAACCATGTCGCGCAGATCTATTTCTTGTGTCTGGCCCTGGGCTTCCAGGGGAAGTTCCGCCTGCGCAACCAAGAGGGTCTGCAGCAAGTGGTCGAGGGGCTCGGCAACTACGTCGCCGTGCAAGAGGGTGGCGGCGAGGTGCTCGCGCCCAACGCCGAGCGCAAGGACGCCGGCGCAGGCATCGTGCGACGAGAGCTCCCGTTCGTCGCGATCGCCATCGGCATCCTGGTGGTGGCGGTGGTGATCGTGGTCGCCTTGCGGCTGCTGATCGGCGCCAGCGCCGACGACGTGGCCAAGTCGATCAACAAGATGATGGGCAGCTGAAAGCGGCGTCCCGTCCGTCTCTGTTCGCTGCGCGCTCTCGGCGAGCCAGAGGCTGAAGGTCCGCGTCTCGGCAGCTCGGGGGTCTCTCGTCTGCCCGTGGGTCGCGGCCTCACCCGACCGCCGGGTCCTGGTCGCGCTCAAAAGCGCGAATGGTTCCGAGCCCTGACCGCTCGAGAACGCGCGCGTCCTCGCAGACGCGGCGCGGCGCCGGTGCACGGCGTGGGTGTCGCGCGCGGCGTGTCCGTGCTGCAATGACGGGGAAGGCGAGCGCGCCCCAGGCGCACACCTTCTCCGCCAAGCGCAGCAGACGTGCTGAAAACTTGGCGAACTGGCGTCAACCCGTCATCCTCACGGCTGACTATGTGGCTCTGGATATTTGGCATTCTGATCATCCTCGCGGTTTGGGTGGTCTGGTTCTTGTTCCCGCCCGCGGAACCGGGAGGCCCAGAGCTTCTACCGTTCTGGCTCGCGGTCACCATCTCCGTCCTGATCTTGGGCGGCCTCATCACGCTCTGGATCGTGCGGCGCGTGCGCGCCGCGCGGGCCGCGCGTGCGCTCGAAAAGGCGATCGCGCAGCAGGCCCAGGAACAAGCGCTGAACGCCAAGCCAGAGGAGCGCGAAGAGATCAAGGCGCTCGCGCGCCAGATCAACGAGGGCATCGCGGCGCTCAAGAGCTCCAAGCTCGCCGGCGGGAAGTCGGGCGAGCAGGCGCTGTACTCGCTGCCTTGGTACGCCATCGTTGGCCCCCCCGGCGCTGGTAAGACCACCGCGCTGCGCCACTCCGGGCTGCAATTCCCCTTCCTCGATCCGCAGGCCGGCGGTCTTCGTGGCGTGGGCGGCACGCGCAACTGCGACTGGTGGTTCACCAACGACGCCATCCTGCTCGACACGGCGGGCCGCTACACCACCGAGGAGACCGACCGCGACGAGTGGGTGGCCTTCCTCGAGCAGCTGATGAAATACCGCCCCGAGAAGCCGCTCAACGGCGTGATCGTGGCGATCAGCATCAACGAGCTGCTCGATGCGACCGAGGAGCAGGTCCGCGGCGTCGCCAACAAGGTCCGCGCGCGCATCGACGAGATGCAGCAGAACCTCAAGATGACCATGCCGGTCTACGTGATGTTCACCAAGACCGACTTGGTGGCCGGCTTCGTGGAGTCGTTCGGCGATCTCAAGAAGAGCGAGCGTGGCCAGCCTTGGGGCGCCACGTTCAACCTCTCGGAGTCCAAGACCGACCCGGGGCGGCTGTTCGAGCGCGAGTTCGACATCCTGGTCGAGAAGCTGCACTTGCGCGTCACCAAACGCATCAACAACGAGCGCCAGCGCGCGGCGCGTGAGCGCATCTATCAGTTCCCGCTCGAGTTCGCGGCCATCAAGCGCAACTTGGCGGACTTCATGCAGGCCGCGTTCGCGCCTTCCGGCAACAACCTGGACCCGCTGCTGCGCGGCTTCTACTTCACCAGCGGCACCCAGGAGGGCAAGCCCCTCGACCGCGTGGTGGGCGCCATGGGCCGCGCGTTCGGCTTGAAGGGGACCGTCCAAGAAGAGACCGAGCAGTCGAAGGAGGCGCGCAGCTACTTCCTCCGCGACGTGTTCATGAACATCATCTTCCCCGATCAGCAGATCGCGGCGATGAGCCTGGTGGAGCTGCGCCGCAGGCTGTTCCAGAAGCTCGCGGTGGCAGTCGCCGCGGTGCTCATCTCGATGATCTTCGTGGTGCCCGGCGTGATCTCGTTCATGAACAACCGCGAGCTGGTGAAGGAGACGGAGCGCATCTCCAACGCCGCCGGTGCGATCAACTGGAAGGAGGGCGGCTCCGCGTTCAACAAGGTGTCCAACCTGGACGAGCTGCGCGGCCACCTCGAGAAGCTCAAGGACTGGAACACGAACGGCAAGCCCATCTCCTACTCCTGGTTCATGTACCAAGGGGAGAACCTCTACCCGCCGACCAAGGACCTCTACATCCGCAACCTGCAGGACGGCTTCATCAAGCCGACCAAGGAAGAGCTCGAGCTCCGGGTGTCGAAGATCAAGGGTGACCCGTACCTGCCCGACTACAACAACCTGAAGACTTACTTGCTGCTCGACGACAAGGAGCGGCTCAAGGACCCCGAGGTCTTCAACTTCCAGGTGAACCGCCTGACGCAGACCTGGGCCGAGGTGCTGGGCCGCGCGGGAGATGGCACCAGTGAGCAAGACCTCAAGGCCAAGATCCAGCCGCACGTGAAGTTCTACGTGGAGCTGCAGCGCGACGGCGACGCGCCCGGCCTGGAGCGTGATCCCAAGCTGATCGAGTCGGCGCGCGAGCGCCTGCGAACGGCTGATCGCATCCAGGCGTACTACGAGATTTTCGTGATCGCTCGCATCGACGAGAAGATCGACGAGACGGGCCCGAGCGACGATCTCACCAACCGCAAGTTCCCGCCCATCTCGCTGAGCGGCGTGTTCGAAGATCGCCCGGAGGTGCTGACGCAGCTCTCCTCCAAGCGCGCCAAACAAGGGCGCCCGCCCGCCGAGGTCCGAGGGCCGTTCACCTACGAAGGGTTCAAGACCATCGACAAGCTGCTCGAAGAAGAGGGCGCCAAGCTGCTCGAGCGCGAAGCGTGGGTGGTGCCCTACGATCGCGACGAGAAGAACCAAGCCGACACCATCAAGAAGCAGCTCAAGCGCGTGCGGCAGCGGTACGAGGACGAGTACATCTCGGAGTGGAAGGAATTCTTCCGCGACATCGACGCCAAGATCCCCGAGACCAACGCCGAGTCGATCGCGGAGTACAAGGTGCTGTCGACGCCGGAGTGGGCGTACAAGCGCCTGCTGCAGACCCTGAGCGACAACACCCAGTTCGCCGACGAGAAGGTCCCCGCGGGGCTGACGCAGGACGGCGGCGTGCTCGACCAGATCCAGAAGCGCGTCGAGCGTCGCTTCGAGGGGCAGACGCAGGTGAAGGTCGAAGACCTGCGCGCGGCTCGCGATCTACCCAGCAAGGAGCGCATCAAGCGGGCGTTCAAGACCGTGGTCACCTTTGGTGTGCCGCAGCCGTACGTGCCGCCGCCGGTGAACCCGGACGGCACCCGCCCGCCAGAGAAGCCGCAGCCCGAGCCCGAGCTGAACAAGTACGTCGGTCACCTGGAGAAGCTGGCCAGCGAGATGCAGGTCGTGGAAGAGGGCCCGCCCAACACCGAGACGGCAGAGGCGACCAAGCTGTTCACCGCCGCGGTGAAGGAGACCGACCAGATGATCCAGAAGATGGACACGCTGGGGCAGGAGATGATGACCGAGCTGCTCATGAACCCGCTTCGCCAAGGCTACAAAGCCTTCGTGAAGGGCGCAGGCGGGTCGGCCAGCGGCCTGTGGGAGATCATGGTGTGGCCGCACTACCGCGACAAAATCAAGGACCGCTACCCGTTCAACTTGGCGGCCAAGAAGGATGCCTCGTACGAGGATGCCAAGATCTTCTTCAAGCCGAAGGACGGCGTCCTGTGGGGCTTCTACGAGAAGTATCTGACCAACTTCCACCGCAAGCAGGAGCACGACTTCATCCCCATCGCGCACCTGCAAGGCGCCTCGGCGCCGAAGGGCAAGCCGTTCACCCCGTTCAACCCGCTGATGTACAACTGCCTGAAGCGGGCCGACGAGATCACCGAAGCGCTCTGGCCGAACTACAAGGGTGAAGAGCCGGACGTGCGCTTCCAGATCAACCTGAAGACGGTGAGCCCGATCGTGAGCAACGTCATCTTCGAGGTCGACGGTCAGAAGCGCGACTACCGGAACGAGAAGGAGTTCTGGTACGAGTTCAAGTGGCCTGGCGACGACAAGCGCGGCGCCAAGATCCAGGTGCGCGGCGCAGGCGGACTGGACGAAGAGGTCGTGCGCGACGGTCCGTGGGGCATCTTCCGGCTGTTCGAGTCGGCCGACAAGATGACCGCCCTCAAGGACGACGACTCGCAGTTCTTGGTCACCTGGACCATGAGCGCGCCGCCGGTGGCCGTGACCATGCAGGTCCGTCCGCGGCGGGGCAATCACCCCTTCCCGATGAGCTTCTTCCGCAACACGAACTGCCCGCCCAGCATCGGCGACAAGTTCGGCGGCCAGAAGAACTGACTCTCGGGCGCAGCCGCGCGTGCCCCTCTCGCTGGACCGAGGGGGGCACGGGCGTTTTGTGCCTTGGCCCGAACGGCGGCTCGTTCGCCAGTGCGAGCTTTCTTTCTTCGAGGCTTCGGCTTGGTGTAGCCTCCCGGTGCCCATGTTCTGGCGGAAGAAGAAGGCGGCGGGCCCGCCGCTCGTCGGATGTTTCGGCAAGCTCCCAGCGACCGGTGACTTCATCCGACACAACGCTGGCGGAGACGAGCTGGCGGCGTTCGATCGCTGGCTCGGGGGCGCCATGGACTTCGCGCAGCGTGGCCTGGGTCAGGGCTTCGAGCCGATCTACCAGCGCGCGGTGGGCTTGTTCGTGTTTCGCGGCGACAGCAAGGGCGACGATGGTCCGCAACGCGGCCTGGTGGGCGCTTGGGCGGCGAGCGGAGACAACGCCGGCCGGCTCTACCCGATGGTGGTGTTCGCGTCGTACGACTACGGCCAGCTGGTCAACTTGGGTCCGTCGCTGCCCATCGCGTTGTGGAAGTTCCTGACCGCGGCCTACGAGATCGCGACGCAGGGGCGCACCTGGCCCGTGCAAGGCTTCATCGATCGCGTGGCGCAGCTCACGCCGCCCAACATCGAGGATCCCGAGCAGAGCTCGCAGGGCTACAAGAAGTGGCTCGCCGAGAACTCGATGAAGGCGCTGTGGGAGACGGGCTTCGGCAGCGACGCGAGTCGCTTCTGGGTGATGAGCAACGTGGTCGAGTCGGTGGAGCCGTTCCGCGGCCAAGAGCTGCCGCAGACAGGGCTTGCCTTGCGACTGCCGATCGGCGCGGGGGACGCCTACGCCACGGCCGTGTGGATGGACCTGGTGCTGCGCGTCACGCGCTGGAAGTCGACGTTGCTCAACACCTTCTGGATCCCTCAGCAGACGGCGCTCATTCACCTGGGCCCGCCGCACGTCGGCTCGCTGCGTGAGATGTTGTCGCCCACGGGTCAGGCCGACCACGTGGCGGAGCTGTGTGGCTTGCCCACCTGCGACGAGAAGACGGCGCGCGGCCGCTTGCGGCCCGAGCTGGACGGCGCGGTCGCGTCCACGGAACAGCCGATCGCGCAGTTTCTCAAGGCTCTCGACTAGGCTGCGCGCTCCCTTCTATCCTCCGCGGTCCCATGAGCGTCGAGGACGTCGTCAACGAAGTGAAGGCTCGCCTCGAGGCGATGATCGCTCCGATCAACGGCGGGGTCGGCGACGACGCGTCGTATGACGAGGCGTTCGAGACGATCAAGAACGAGCTCGACAAGGTCAACTCGATCGAAGGCGGCACCACCGATTGGGGCGTGGTGGAGAGCTCGAGCGAGAGCATCCTCGGCGAACGCTCCAAGGATTTTCGCGTCGCGCTCTACTACTGGGCCGCGGCCATGCAGAAGCGCGGCATGCTCGGCATGCTCGACGGCCTGGTGGTGCTGGTCGAGCTGTGCAACGCGTTCTGGGAGCCGATGTACCCGGCGCTCAAGCGCCCGCGCGCCCGCGGCAACCTGTGCTCGTGGCTGGCGGAGCTGGGCGGCCCACTGATCCAGACCTGGAACCCAACCGCCGCCGATCGCGATCGCGTGAAGGCGATCGAGACCTTGTTCCGCGAGCTCGATGGCAAGCTCGCCGACGGCCTGGGTGAGGCCTACCCGGGGATGATGCAGGTGCGCGACCAGGTGAACAACCTGGTGAGGCGTGTGCCGGCCGAAGCACCGCCACCCCCGCCCCCGCCTCCGCCCCCGCCCCCGCCTTCCGCGGCCGCGCCGAGCTCGGCACAGTCCCACGACGCGGCGCCGGCCGAGGTTGGCGGAGAGGCCGCGGCGATCGACTACGGCCAGCAAAGCTACGGAGGTGGTGGCGGCGGCGGCGGCATGACCGCCGCGGACGTGGTCGACGCAGAGAGCGCGTTTCGTGCGCTGGCAGAAGCGTCCGGCATCATCGGTCGCGCCGCGGACGTGTACCTGTCGGTCAACCCGGCAGGCGCGGATGGCTTCCGCTTGGGCCGCGTGGCGGCGTGGCTCTTGACCGGGACCACGCCCTACAACGAAGCTGGGCAGACGCAGATCGACGGGCCGTTCGAGCACGTACCTGCGGGCTTGGCGGAGGCCGCAGCAGGGGGGGACTGGGCTGGCCTCTTGGCGCAAGCGCAGCAAGCTTCGGCCGAGTTCCCGCTGCTCTTGGATGCGGCGCGCTACCTCGCGCTCGCGCTCGAGAACCTGGGGCCCGAGTACGAGGTCGCGCGCAACGCGGTCCAGCGCGAGGTCGCCGCGCTGCTGGCGCGCGCGCCCGAGATCCAGAACCTGAAGTTCTCGAACGGCGTGCCTTTCGCCAGCGAAGACACCAAGCAGTGGCTGCAGGGGCTTCTGGCCGGCGGCGGTGGCGGCGGGGGCGGAGGGGGACGGGGCGCGGTCGAGAAGGTGATCGCGGACGCACAGAAGCTGGTCGCGGCCGAGCAGCTGCCGCAGGCGATCGCGGCGTTGTCGCGCTTCGCGAACCAGCACAGCTCTCCCGCTCAGAAGTTCCGCGCGCGGCTCGAGATCGCACGAATCTGTCTGCAAGCGCAGGTGCTCGAGGTGGCGGTCGCGCAGCTGGAAGGGTTGGAGAAGCTCGCCGACCGCCACCGCCTGAGCGCGTGGGACCCAGAGCTTTGTGCCGAGATGTATGCGAACCTGTACCGCGTGCGCAAAGCGCAGGTGGCGCTGGGCACCGAAGATCCGGAGCTCCCGAAGAAGGTTCTTCTGAGCTTCCAACGGCTTTGCGAGCTGGATGCCTCCCAGGCGTTCAAGGCCACGCAAGAGAGTAGCTGACGCCTCGATTTGGCTCTTCCGCCCGCGGAAGAGCTTACCGTATCTTAGCGGGCGGCTCGGCGCCGCCCGGCCGGCCAAACAAGTTCGGGAAAGGAGCTTTGAGCGATGAAAGAGGGAAGTGTTGCGCCGAAGGAGCGCGTGAACATCACGTACAAGCCGGCGATTGGTGATGCCAAGGAAGAGGTCGAGCTGCCGCTGAAGCTCCTCATGTTGGGCGATTACACGATGCGGCAGGATCCTCGCCCGCTCGAGGACCGGAAGCCCCTCAACGTCGACAAGGACAATTTCTCGAAGGTGATGAGCGAGCAGAAGCTCAACCTCAACTTCAACGTGAAGAACGCGTTGAGCGAGAACCCGGATGACGAGCTCTCGGTCAACTTGAAGTTCCGTCGCCTCGCGGACATGGAGCCCGAGGCTGTGGCCGGCCAGGTGCCCGAGCTCAAGAAGCTGCTCGAGCTCCGCGCGGCGCTCACCGCGCTGAAGGGGCCGCTCGGCAACGAGAAGGCCTTCCGCAACAAGATCCAGCAGATCTTGGGCGACCCCGCGCAGCGCAACAAACTCGTCACCGAGCTCGGTCTCGCGAAAGAAGGGGAGTGATCGATGTCCACGCAGGCTCAGGGCGCTGACCAGGCGCAGTCCCTCGAGGGCGCATCGCTGCTCGACGAGATCCTGTCCGAGGCGAAGATGGCCCCCGGCAACGAGGGCTTCGAGGTCGCCAAGAAGGGCGTGCAGGCGCTGATCGCGGAGCTGATCACGCCGAAGCGTGAGGGCGAAAAGGTCGACAAGGCCTTCGTCGACGCGCTGATCGCGGAGATCGATCAGAAGTTGTCGAAGCAGCTCGACGAGATCCTCCATCACCCGCAGTTCCAGAAGCTCGAGTCCGCTTGGCGCGGCCTCAAGTTCCTGGTCGATCGCACCGACTTCCGCGAGAACATCAAGGTCGAGCTGCTCAACTGCTCGAAGGACGATCTGCTCGCGGACTTCGAGGATGCCCCCGAGGTACCGAAGAGCGGCCTGTACAAGCTGGTGTACTCGGCTGAGTACGGCCAGTTCGGTGGTCGCCCCTACGCGGCCATCGTCTCCAACTACGAGTTCGGCCCGGGCCCGCAGGACATCATGCTGCTGCAGAAGTGCGCCAGCGTGGCGGCCATGTCCCACGCGCCGTTCTTCGCCGCGTCGGGACCGCAGTTCTTCGGCCTGAAGGACTACGGCGGGTTGCCCAACCTGAAGGACCTGCGCGCCGTGTTCGAGGGCCCGCAGTACACCAAGTGGCAGAGCTTCCGCGAGACGGAGGACGCACGTTACGTGGGTCTGCTGCTGCCGCGCTTCCTGCTCCGTCTCCCCTACGGCGCCAACACCGTCCCGGTGAAGGCGTTCAACTACGAGGAGGACGTGATCGGCAAGCACGACGCGTACTGCTGGGGCAACGCGACCTACGCGTTTGCATCACGCATCGCCGACTCGTTCGCCAAGTTCCGGTGGTGCCCGAACATCATCGGACCCCAGGCCGGCGGATCGGTGGAGAACCTGCCGCTGCACCAGTACGAAGCGATGGGCGAGATCCAGACCAAGATCCCGACCGAGATCCTGCTCACGGAGCGTCGCGAGTACGAGCTCAGTGAAGAGGGTTTCATCGCGCTCACGTACCGCAAGGACTCGGACAACGCGTGCTTCTTCTCCGCCAACTCGGTGCAGAAGCCCAAGTACTTCGGTCAGAGCGACGAGGGCCGTGCAGCCGAGCTCAACTACCGCCTCGGCACGCAGCTTCCGTACATGTTCATCATGAACCGCATCGCCCACTACCTGAAGGTGCTTCAGCGTGAGCAGATCGGTACGTGGAAGGAGCGGGCCGATCTCGAGCAGGAGCTGAACGACTGGATCAGCCAGTACGTGGCCGACCAAGACGTGGTCAGCCCTGCAATCCGCAGCCGCCGTCCGCTGCGTCAGGCACGCATCATCGTGACCGACGTGCCGGGCAACGCGGGCTGGTACAAGGTCGACATGCAGGTGCGCCCGCACTTCAAGTACATGGGCGCGTTCTTCACGCTGAGCCTCGTCGGCAAGTTGGACAAGGAGTAGTCGCTGCGCGCCCACGGCGCAGCTCGACGCACGAAGGCCTCGCTTCCTCTCGGAAGCGAGGCCTTTGCGCATCGGTGCTTCGGGCTCCGCGGCTACTGGCAGGACGCGAGCTTGCTGCCGAACTCGTTGCAGGTGGGATCGGCCATGCAGCTGCTCGAGAAGTCCCCCACACACGCCGAGCTGTTGGAGAGCGAGCTCAAGCACTGGTTGCAGGCAGCGCCCGGCTGCTGGCCGTTGCACAGCGGATCTTGAGAGCAGACGGAGTAGCAGTCCCCGGCCGGGCTCGTGCACGCACAGGCCGAGAGCAGCGCACCTTGGTAGGCTTGCGCGCCTTGTGGATCCTCTCCGGCGAGGCACTGCGCGCAACCGTCGAAGGTAGGCTCGTCCAGGCAAGAGGCCTCGGGGCCCCCTCCACCAGCGCCTGGGCCCACGTCGTTGCCGCCATCGCTCGGGCTGCCGCCCGCACCGCCGACTCCGACGTTGCTCGCGCCGCCGAGCTCACCGCCACCCTCCGCGCCGTCGTCGCCACTCCCTCCACCTTCGTTCGTGTCGGACCCGCCGCCGTCGCTAGCGGCGCACGCGCTCGCGAGCGCGGTCCACAACGCGATCCACGTCCACCTTGCCACGCTGCCGCGGCTGACTCGTTCCACATGCATGTTTCGACTCCTCGTGTCTCGTGGGCGTGTGGCCCAACGTCTAGCTGCGTCGCCGGCGCAGCGCCGCGAGCCCGAGCAGCAGCAGCGCGGTCGCGGAGTGTGAAGCCCGCGCACGAGGCGCGAGCGAGCAACCGTCGTCGCCGCGTTCGCCCGCCTCTTCGCCGTCGTCGTCCGCGAAGTCTGCGCCCCCAGCGCCGCCCGTTTCGTCGGCTCCGCCTACGTTGCTGCTGCCGCCGCCGTCCCCGGCTCCACCTTCGCCGCTGGGCGCGGCGCCGGTGACCCAAGCGGGGGCGTCGTAACCTCCGTGCTCGGCAGCGTGCTCACCTTCGGCTCTCAACCAGTCCGACCACGACGCCACGCTGCCATAGATCGGTGAGGTGCAGCCGAAGCCGCCTCGGGAGGCGACGCCCACGACCTGCCCTCGCCCGTCCAACGCCGGACCGCCGCTGTCCCCCTGGCAGACGCCGGTGTCGCCGAGGAACTCACTGGCCTTGATCGATGACGTGCCGCAGGCGGCGCCCGCGCAGTCCACTGCGAGATCACCGCGCTCGCGCCGCTCGAACGAGTCGCCTGCGTTGCCGTCGCCCGTGTCTCCGTAACCCACCGCGACGTACGGCTCGCCCGCGTCGACCGGCGCGGAGATGCGCGGGGTGAGAGGAGCGACGTCGAGGTTCTCGGCGAGCACCAGGAGCGCGACGTCCGTGCCACACACGTCGCCGCTGCCCGGGGGCACCACGACCTCGCTCACTCCGACGAACGCGGACTGCTGCGTGATCACCGCCTCGGTCGAGACGTAGAACGAGCTGGGTGCGTAGGGCTCGCCGAAGCCGGCTTGCCCACACTGCACCGTCTCCGAAGCGACCGGCGCCACACAGTGTTGCGCCGTCAGGACCAGATTGGGCGCGATCAGGGAGCCGGTGCACGCTCCCAATCCATTGCCCTGCAGCACCGCGAAGCCCACGACGTTGCTCCGCTCGGGGGACGGCACTCCCCCCTTGATGGCGCTCTGGGCGGCGCTCGAGTGTTCCTCGACGCAGGCAGAGAGCAGGACGAGCGAGAGAAGAGGCACAAGGGGTCGCGGCATCATGTCGGCTCCGGGGGGGTGGGCTGCGCCCGTTTCCCCGGAGTGTCCGCGAGCCCTGCGAAGTCGCGCACAGCGCTCGGGCCCAGCGCCGGTGCACGCTGATTAGTGAAGCGATGTCAGGTGTTTGTGACGACGATCAAAGGACCTCAACCCCGCCACCCCCTGCGGCGGCGAGCAGCAGCGAATGGTCCGGGACGCGCTCTCGGTACCGCCGACGCGCCCCCTCCTCGTGGAGCCGAGCAGCACGTTGCTCCAGGCGGACCACGGCCAACCGCGCGATGCATCGTGCGCGCGCCGGCCGCCGCGCGGCGAGCAACGCCTGGACCAAGCAGGCTGCAGCTGCCAGATCGAAGGTCTGACGACCATGTGCGCGACGCGCGATATGCAGCGCCTCGCGTGCGGCTCGCAGCGCCGCGTCGGTCCGCCCCAAACGCAAGCTCACCGCCGAGAGCTCGACCCACGCCAGCGGCTTCCGCAGCGGGCTTCGCTCGAGATCGATGACCGCCTGTTGCGCCAGCGCCAGCGCGAGATCCAGCTGCCCGCGCTCGCGCTCGATCGCCGCGAGGTAGGCCCGACTCGCTCCTACCATGCGCGTCTCGCGCAGCGAGATGAAGGTGTCCAGCGCCTGCTGTTCGGCGTCCCTCGCAGCGTCGAGCTCTCCGAGCCTGAACAGCGCGAGACCCAGGTTGTGGCGCGCCGTGGCGGCGAGGTGATCCTGCCCGATGCGATCGGCGGTGCTGACGGCGTCGACCAGGGCGTCTCGCGCCAGCTCGAAGTCGCCCAGCAAGATTCGCGCGAATGCGCCACTGACGCGCGCGTTGATCAGACCCGGCACCTCTCCGACACGCTCGAAGCGCGCCGCTGCTCGCTCCATCGCGGCGAGGAACTCCTGGGGCTCCTCTTCCAGCCGCTCGTGGGTGCGCAACCAGTCCCAACGCGTGAGCACCGCCGGTGCCTCGGCGATCTCGCTCTCGGCCGACGCGAGCAGGCGCATCACCGCCTGGTACAGCTCGAGCTGCCCGGTGAAGAACAGGTTCAACGCTACCCGGATCGCAGCGCCGGCAGCGACCGCGCCCGGAGCGCGCGTGGCCCAGCGCGCGATCAACTTCCGCGCAGCGTCTGCGACCGCCTCGACATCGCCGACGCCGGCGGCAGCGCTGGCGGCAAACCCCAGCGCGGTGATGTAGTCCGACCCCTCGGGGGCAGCGAGCGCGAGCACCTCCTCGCACGTGCTTCGGGCCAACGATTGATCACCCAGCAGCAGCGACTCGGCGCGCACCAAGAGCAGCCGCACGCGCTCAGCAGCAGAGTGTGACAGCACCAGCCCCCCGTCGACGTGGCGGTTCACGGCGCCATGATCGCCGGCCGCGAGCGCGCGTTTTGCGGCCGCCAAGTGCGAGAGCCTGGCTCGTGCTGGGTCGCCGCCGCGCTCGAAGTGGTCCGCCATTTGGGCGGGGTCACCGCGGTGAGCCTCGAGCCAGCGACCCGCCCCCAAGTGAGCGCTCTCGCGATCTTCGGGCGCGACCGTGGCTCGCACCGCAGAGAGCGCGATGTCGCTGCTGAACCCGTACTCGCGCTCGTGGGAGATGGAGCTGACGCTGCGCGCAGTCACCCAGCCCGCCTGCACCAACTCGTCGAGCTCGCGCTCGCCGACCGCGCTTGCGCCGAGCAGCGAGGCGACTCCACCCAGCCAGAAGACGCGACCAAAGATGCTGCCCGCGCGAAGCACGCGCGTGGCCTCTGGGCTGAGGCGAGCCAGTCGCGCCTGCACCGCTCCGAGCACCGTGTCGGGGAAGTCGGCGTTTGCTTCCCCCACGCTGCGTACCAGCTCCAACAGGAAGAAGGGGTTGCCCTCCGAGCGCTCGGCGACGCGTGCGAGCGTGGCCGCGTCCAGCGCGCCACCGCTGTGCAGCTCGGCCAACCGCTCGCACGTCCGCCGTGACAAAGGCGCGAGGTGGATGCGCGCGGCTGCTGGGAACAGCGTGAGCTCCGAGCGAATCGGGGGCGCCATCGCTTGCGGCCCGCTGGGGGAGTCGTCGCGCAGCAGGCCGATCAACAGGAGCCGGGCTCGGGCCAGGTTGCGCATCATGGCCTGCATCAGCCGCAGAGAGGTAGCGTCGACCCAGTCGAGCTCCTCCAGCACGATCACCACCGGAGCGCGCTGGCAGGCGGCGGCGACGAAGTCCTCCCACGCCAACTGGTGCCCCTCGAAACCTCCGCGCGGAACGGTCGGGCGTTCATCAGAGGAACCAGGCTCGAGAACCTCGGCCCTGCGCGCGAGCAGATCCACCGCGCGCGGGTCGGAGAGGTGCTCGGCGAGCAGCGCGCGGACGCCCTCGGTGGCAATCGGGCGTTCGGGACGCGTCGCAGCCGCCCGCTGCAACAGGTCTGCGACCAACGAGTAACTGCTGCCGACGCGACCAGGATCTCCCTCGCCCACGAGCACCGTCGCGCCGTGCGCGACGCGCAGCTCCTTGAGCAGTGCTTGGCAGAGGCGCGACTTGCCGCTGCCTGTGGGCCCCACGATCAAGACCGCGCGACTCTCCTCTTCCTCGAACGCCACGCGGGCAGCGCTGACCAGGTGCGACAGCTCAGGCTCGCGACCCAGCATGGGCACAGCCGGCTCGATGTTCGCGTCGTCGCTCGTGCGTGCGGCCGAGAGCAAGGTGCCACGTGTGCCGCGAACGAGCGTGAATTGGGCGTCGATGGTGGCGGCGGCTCCGCTGTCGATCAGCACCTCACCCGGGCGAGCGTTGCGTAGCTGCGCAGCCGCTCGATCGATCACGGCGCCGTCGGTGACGCCGCCCACGCTGCCCGACCCGAGCGCGATCGAGATGCGCGCGCCAGGCTCGCTGTCGCGCAGGGCGAGCGCGAGCTTGGCGGCCCGCAGCGCTTGGTCCTTTGGCGGAACGCGCGTCGAGAAGGAGACGACGCACTCGCCTCCGCGCAGGAGATCCGCTCGCGCGCCGCTCGCCTCCACCGTGGAGAGCAGCTGCGCGTACTTGAGCATGCCCATGCGCCCCTCGAGCCGCACCAGCAGTACGCACAGCACACGCTGTTCGATCGCCGAGAGCGGCGGGCTCGAGGGGACCCGCACGGGCTGGGCCTCCGCTTGGGGTGGCTCCAACCTCCCCGCGAGGATGCGTTCCAAGCGATCACGGACGACTCGCGCGCTCGCAGGCCGATCTTCCGGGCTCTTGTGGAGCAGATCCATGATGAGCGTCGCCAACGCTGGCGGCGTGTCCGGACGCAACCTCTCGATCGGCGTGGGGGGCTCGAGCAACATCTTCACCAGCGCAGCAAACGCGTTCGTGCCCGAGAACGGATGCGCGCCGCTGATCGAGCGGTACAGCACGCAGCCGAGCGAGAACAGGTCTGCGCGGGCGTCGACCAGGGCGGCGTCGCGCGCCTGCTCGGGGGCCATGTACGCGGGGGTCCCCAGCGAAGCTCCGGGCGCGGTGAGCGTGTCGAGGTCCTCGTCGGTGCGCGCCACGCCGAAGTCGATGATCTTGGGGCGCGCCGGATCGCTGCCCAACAGCACGATGTTGCCGGGCTTGATGTCCCTGTGGACGATGCCGGCATCGTGTGCGGCCGCCAGGCCCTCGGCGAGGCCGAGCCCGAGGCGGACGGCCTGCGCGATGCTGAGCGGACCGCGCGTGAGCCGCTCGCGCAGCGGCGTCCCGTCGACCCACTCCATCGCGAGGTAGGGGCGACCATCGGCTCCGCTGCCGTGCGCGACGTAGCGCACGATCGCGGCATGCGAGAGCTTGGCCAACGCGGCCGCCTCGCGACGAAAGCGCTCGATCTCCGGCTCGCTGTGGCCCGACATCAGCTTGAGCGCGACTTGGTCGCCCGTCGCACGATCCAGCGCCGGCGCGACCTCGCCCATCCCTCCGCTGACGGGGGGGCCGAGCAGCTCGAAGCGCCCATCGATCAGCGAAGCGGAGGGGACCGGCACGTCCCCCTCTTCTCGGGCTGCCTCGGCCAGCGCCAAGCGGCACTCGGCGCACTGATCGACGTGTGCGTGGACGGCCGCACGCGCCGCCGCGTCGCCGTGACCCGCGACGAACGCCGTGATCGCATTGTCGTCGAGGCAACTCGTCATGGGGCCGGCGCGAACCGAGGATATGCTACCACGCGTGCCTCGACGCACGCCTCGGCAGGACGACGAGCTGGTGACCCTCGTGGCTCGCGCGCGTGCCCGGTTCCCACGCGTCGAGCTGCCCGACGAGGTCTTCGCACGCTGGGTGGAGGAGCGCACGAGCGATGCCACGACCGCGCTCGCCTTCGGCGAGGACCTGTGGCTCGCGTGCGCGTGCGCGCACGGCGACGAGCACGCGATACGCCACTTGGAGCACCAGTATCGCGGTCAGATCGCCGGAGCGCTGGCGCGCGCTCTGGTGCCGAGCACCGAGCAAGAAGAGACCGTGCAGCGTGTGATGAGCGATCTGCTCCTGCCTCGGGCCGGCGCCTCGCCGAAGATCGCCGGGTACCGCGGAGTCGGCCCGTTGGGCGCCTGGTTGCGCGTGGTCGCGCTGCGCAGCGCGCGCCGCGCGAGCCGAGTCAGCGCGCGTGAGGTGGAGCTCGACTTCACGCGACACGACCTCTGCATCGTGATCGATCCCGAGGCCATCCACCTGAAGGAGTCTTGGCGCGCCACGCTCAAGCTCGCGTTCGCGGACGCCGTTTCGCAAGTCGCCGCCAAGGAGCGCAACCTGCTCCGGCTCAGCTTGCTCGATGGCTTGTCGATCGACCAGCTCGCGGCGATCTACCACGTTCACCGCTCGACCGTGGCGCGCTCGCTGTCCGAGCTGCGCGCGCGTCTCGCGGCGGACACGCGTGCGCGGCTGCGTGAGCGCTTGGGCCTGACCGAAGAGGAGCTCTTGAACCTGGCCCCCGCGTTCTCGAGCCAGCTCGACCTGTCCCTGTCCCGCGTGCTCGGGCGTCCTCGCTCACCCTGACGCAGCGCCACCCAAGGTGCCGCGCCCGAGCGAGTCTCACGACCGGTGGAGGCTGTATTGAACAAGCTTGGCATCGTCGCAGTGTGGGCCGCGTGTAGTGCGTTGTACGGGTGTGCCGCCACCAGCGAAGGCGGCGGGGGGCGCCCGGACGTTCCACCCATCGATCCCGAGGCCGCGGCAGAGTTCGAGCAAGCGCTGGCCGAGCTCCGGCGTCTCGACGCTCTTCCGCGACCGTGGACCGGAGCCGAGTGCCAGGCCACCGCCTCGATGTTCCAAGCCGCGGACGACCAGCAGAAGGGCAGCTTCTTGCCTGCGCTGTTCAACGCGGGCGTGGCGCACCAGCGCTGCTTGGACGTGGCTCGGGCGCGACCGCTGTTCGAGCAGGTGCTCGAGCAGGACCCGAAGTTCCACCGCGCGCGGGTGGAGCTCTCGCGTCTGTTGCTCGCGGAGAAGGGAGATGCCGCGATCCCAGAGGCGATGGCCGGGCTCGAGCGAGCCGTGCTGGACTCGGACTACCAGAACGTCGAAGCGTTGGTGGAGCTCGCCCGGCTCCAGATGCGGCGAGGCGGCAGCGTCTCGGACAAGGATGGGGCCAACGATCTGGAGCGCGCGAAGAAGAACCTGCAGCGCGCGCTCGCCGTCGATGATGCCTATTTGCCAGCGCAGAACCAGCTGGCGCTGTACTACCTCTCGCGCGCGAAACGAGGCAGTGACAAGGGGCGAGGGCTGGTGGCGAGCGGAGGGGCGCAGAAGAACGCCGACACGCAAGCCATCGACTTGGCGCTGCTCGTGGCGACCCAAGGCTTGGCCAAGAATTCCCAAGATGCGTCGCTGCTCAACACCACCGGGCTGATCTTGGTCGAGACCGGAGACCTGCCCCTGGCGGTGAAACACTTCAAGAAGGCGCGCGAGGTGGATCCGCGCTTCTTCGAGGCCCACATGAACTACGCCGCGGTCAACCTCAGCTTCCGAGGTTTCGCCGAGGCCGAGGCGGCCTACCGCAGCGCCGCGCAGCTGCGCCCCAAGGACTACGACGCTGCGCTGGGTGTGGCCCTCGCGCTGCGCGCGCAGATCGATGGCGACGGTGGAGAGGGGCGGCTCGCGGAGGCAGAGAAGTGGATCGGGAAGGCCAAGGAGATCGACGCGGCACGGCCCGAGGCCTACTTCAACCACGCCATCTTGGTGGAGCAGTACAAGACCAGGAGCGGAGGGGAGGCGGCCAACCGCGCGCTGGGGGACGCGCTCGGGCTCTACCAGGAGTTCGTGAAGCGAGCCCAAGGCAAGCCGGAGCTCTCGGAGGTGGTGTTCGAGGTCAGCGCCGTGCCGCAGAAACCAGAGAGCCAATGTCTGGGCCCGAAGGCCAAGACCGACCGTGCCTGCAAGCGGGGCCGCATGCTCGACGTGCGTGACACGATCGACTTCAACAAGCAGACGCTCGCGGAGCAGAAGCGCCTGGCCGAGGAGGCCAAGACGCGCGCGGCGCTGGACGACGCAGGCACCGTCACAAAAGGTGACGCGCCTTGATCTCCAGGTAGCGGTTGATCAACGACGGTGTCAGATCGCCGGGGGTGGTGTCCAGCACGTGGGCGCCTCGTCGCTTGAGCTCGCGGATGAGCCGATCGCGGAAGCTCACCAGCTCGGCCGCCGCGGCGCGCACGTAGGGCGTTGCGTGATCGCCGTGCGCGGTATCGGCGGTCTCGCCGTGGGCGAGCGCGTCCACCTCGATGTCACGGAAGGGCACGAGCAGCGGCAGGTGCCGCGGCAACAGACCGCGCAGCAGCCGGAGCAGCTCGTGCGCCGCCACATCGTCGACCACCTGGGTGAACAGCACCACCAACGAGCGCTTCTTGACCCTGGTGCCGACGTGCTCGATCGCCTCTGCAAAGTTGGTCTCGGTGATCTCGGGGTGCAGGTGGTAGCCCGCTTGCACGATGCGTGACGCGGCGTTGGCGCCGCCGCTGCACGGAGCGTAGCTCTTGATGCTGTCGCTGAACGCGAGCAGCCCGACCTGATCGCCCGCGCGGGCGGCGACGTGCGACAACATGAGCGTGGCGTTCAGCGCGTGATCGAACAGGCTGAGGCCTTGCGCCTCGGCGGTCATCAGCCGGCCGGCGTCGAGCAGGAACAGGATGTTCTGGTTGCGCTCGAGCTGGTACTCGCGGGAGATCAGCTTGCTGTTGCGCGCAGTGGCCTTCCAATCGATCGAGCGGAACTCGTCGCCGCGGCGGTACTCGCGCAGGCGCTCGAACTCGCTCTCGCCGCCACGGCGACGCGAGGCGCGCACGCCGGCCATGTCGCGGTCCTTCATCGCGAGCAGCTCGAAGGTGCGCACCGCCTGAATGTCCGGGTAGACCTTGACGAAGCTGCGCGCGCCGATGCGCACCTGCCGCACCCACAAGCCGAGCGGGGAGGCGTAGCGGACGAAGTGGTCGCCCAGGTGGTAAGCGCCCCGTCGCCCCGGGATGACCCGATAGCGCACGACCGCGCGCCCCTTCTTGGGGATGGTGACGGTGGCTGGCAGCCCGTCGGGGGTGGCTGCCTCGAACAGATCCTGCGCCACCTCGACCGAGAGCTTGCGCGCTGCGAACGAGCGCAGCTCGAGCGTGACGGTGTTCGGCTTGCCGATCGACATGACGTGGGGCGCGCGCCGCTCGACCGTGACCAGCTTTTTGCGCGCGAGTAGCGCGTCGAACGCGGCCAACAGCACGATGCCGCCGTCGAGCAGGAGCATGGGCCAGACCAGAGACCGGTCTGCCAGCGTCGCGAACGACAGCAGCACGGGCCCGAGCGCCACCAGGACGAACGCGCGCGAGGGGATCATCAGGCAGCGGTGCGCGGGACTTTTGCCTCGCGCAGGATCTCCTCCACGCAGTCGTCGGTCGAGACGCCCTCGATCTCGGCGTCGGGATGCAAGATGACACGGTGGCGCAGCACCGCGGGAGCGAGCGCCTTCACATCGTCGGGGATGACGAAGTCGCGACCGTGCGCCGCTGCGTTGGCGCGCGAAGCCGCCAAGAGGCCGATCGAGCCGCGCGGCGAGGCGCCCAGGTAGACCGAGCGATGCGAGCGGCTCTTGGCCACGATGTCGGTGATGTACTCGAGGATGCCGTCGTCCACGCGCACCGAGTAGAGCGCGCGCCGCATGGCCACGATCTCCTCTGCGGACACGACACGCGAGAGCTGCATGGTGTCCAGGTTGGCGGGCTGGAACCCCTGGGCGATGTTGCGCAGCATGGTCTGCTCCACGCGCTGGGTGGGGTGCTTGACGTGCAGCTTCATCAGGAAGCGATCCAGCTGCGCTTCCGGCAATGGGTACGTGCCTTGGGACTCGATCGGGTTCTGCGTCGCGATCACGAAGAAGGGCTCGGGCAGCGGGCGCGTGGTGCCATCGGTGGTGACTGCCAAGTCCTGCATGGCCTCGAGCAGCGAGGACTGCGTCTTGGCTGGGGCGCGGTTGATCTCGTCGGCCAGCAGGAGCTGCGTGAACACCGGACCTTGGTGAAACACGAAACGATCTTCCTTCTGGTTGAAGATGTTGCCGCCGGTGACGTCGCTGGGCATCAGATCCGGCGTGAACTGGATGCGGCGAAAGGCGCAGCCGAGCACGTGCGAGAGCGTGCGCACGAGCAGCGTCTTGCCGAGGCCGGGCACCCCTTCGATCAGCACGTGCCCTCCCGCGAAGATCGCGATCAACGTCTGGGTCACGATCTCGTCCTGGCCGAGCAGCACGCGCTCGGTCTCTGCCTTCAGGCGCGCGAACTTGTCTCGAAACTCGTGCATCATCGCGGGGCTCTTCCTTTGCGGCTCGGTGCCGTCTTGGTCGCGGCCAGGTACTGACTGAGTTGCTCCATGATCCAGAAGTCGCGCGCCGAGCCGGAGGCGGGCGGGGCGTTGGGCATCGGCGCGTGACCCGGCCGGAACGACGACGGTGGTGCGACCTCGTCGCGGGCACCCGTGGCGTCCATCAGCACTTGCATCACCTCGCCCATGGGGCGGCCCGTCCGCTGCGCGATGGCCTCGGCCAGCTGGTGCAGGCCACCGCGCTGGCTGCCGAGCAGCCGTTCGCGCAGGCGATCGATCGCCCACAGCGAGAATAGCCCCGTGGCGTGTCGAGAGGCGCCGGCGCGCGCGTACGTGAGGCCCAGCGCACGTGTGTGGTCGGCGAACGCGCGCCGCGACTCCTCTTTGGGCTCGCGCGGCGTGCCGAACCGGGTGCCCTTGTACAGCAGGAACAGCAGCACGAGCGCCAAGAGCTGCAGCAAGATCGGCAGCAGCTTGGCGTTCTTCAGCGAGTCGATCGGGTTCTCGGCGCCTTGCGACTCGCCCCCTTCTCCTGCCTGCTCACCGCCGTCGCTGCCCGAGCCGGAGCCCGAGCCGCTGCCCGAGCCGCTGCCCGAGCCCGAGCCGCCGCCGGAGCGACCGCCACCCCCGACGCGCACGCTCGTCACGCTGTCCCAGAATTCGACGTCTTCGACGTTGAGCTGCGCGAAGAGCTCCTGGAGGAACGACGCGTTGTCGCCCAGCGCCATCGCCACGTTGGCGAAGAGGCGGTCGTCCGCGAGCACGATCGTGGCTCCGCTCGAGCTGCCCTCGAACACCGCGTACGTCTCGTCCGCACGCTGGAGCAGCGGCGCGAAGCGCGAGCCGCTGACGGTGAGCTGGCCCACGTGGGGCAGCACCAGCTGGTGACGAGCGAGCCCGTAGAACTGCGTGGGCGCGCTGGTGATGGTGCCCGGGCCGCGAGAGGGCGCATAGCCGAGGCCCAGGTCCTCGAGCTCTTCGCGGTAGCCGGCGACCACGAGGATGCCACCGCCGCGGCCCCACTTGCGCAGCTCCTTCCACTTGCTCGCGCCGATCTTGGCGCCCGGCATCACGACGATGGCCTTCTTGTCCCCGCTGGGCTCTTGGTCCTTGGTGAGGACGAACTTGCTGTCGATGTCTTTCTTGGCCAGCACCTCGGCCACGGCCGACAGACCCGTTGCGCTGGTGCCGCCCTTCTTCGGCGCGCCACCACCGACCAGGAGCACGTCCCGCTCGGGTGCCGTGTCGGCGCACGACATGCCAGCGCCCGAGCCGAACAGCAGGAGCAGCACCGTCGCCGCCCGCCCACACAGCGGGAGCACGCGTCGATAGATCGACTCGAACAGGGTGGGGGAGGCCGCCTCACTGCCGAACTGGACGCTCTCCACGTCGGTGGCGAGGCCGCGCACGGCTTGGCGCAGATCCTCCTTGTCGCGCAGCGAGCGCACGTAGTCGCCGTTGGTCCGCGACGGGTGCAGATCGATCACGCCGTCGCCCTCGAGTCGACGCAGCACGGCCGCGTAGGCGTCTTCGATCGCCTGTTTGTAGTCGCCCTTCTGCGCCGCCGCGCGGGCGCGCGCGAGCAAGCGGTCCACGTCGGTCTCGACGGGGCCGCGCGGGACGGGAGCGGCCTCTGCTTCGTCGTCCGGGGGCGAGTCGTCGGGCGGAGTCTCGTCCTGATCCTCACGGCCCTTCATCAGGTTCTTGTAGATGTAGTAGCCAATCACGCCGACCATCACGGCGATGAGGGCGTAGAACAGAACCTGGAACAGCGACGCGATCCAGCTGGGAAACTCCAGCGGCGGCGGAGGCTCCGACGGCGGCGGCGGCTTCTCGCCTTCGGGGGTCTTCTCTGGCTTGTCGCTTCCGGCGGCGTCGTCTTTGCCGTCCTTGCCGTCCTTGCCGCCCTTGCCGTCGCTGCCCTTGCCGTCGCTGCCTTTGCCGTCGCTGCCTTTGCCGTCGCTGCCTTTGCCGTCGCCGCCCTTGCCGTCGCCGCCCTTGCCGTCGCCGCCCTTGCCGTCGCCCTTGCCGCCTTCTCCGGGCTTGTCGGTCTGGTCACCCTTGCGCGGACCACCGTCGCCGCTGCCGTCGGTCTCCTGGCCTTCGCTCTCCGGCTTCTTGCCGCCGTAGTCGGTGCCTTCGCGACCGATCCGGCTGCGACCCGAGCGCGTCCATTTGAAGTCCTTGGGCAGCTCGTTCTCACACACCTCCGGGAGCGAGGGGCAGACGGCGTTGTACTTGCCAACGACGTCGCAATACTCCTTCTCCATCGGGAGGAGCGCCAGCTCGTCGTCGTGGCAGAAGGCGTAGGCCTTGTCCGCGAAGATGCCCTTCAGCTCGTCGGTGGTCGCGGCCGAGGTGGCCTGACCCACGAGCAGCCACAGCGCGAGCGCGCCGCTGCCGATCATGTCCCGCCTCGCGCGGCCTGGGCTTGCTCGTCGTGTTTGGCCACCAGCGCCATGAACTTCACTTGGATGTCCCAGCCGTCGGCGCGGGTGCGCGTGTCGATGTAGTGGAGGAAGCGCGCCGTGGCGATGAAAGGCGCCGCCAGGAACAGGCCCGCGATCGCGAACGGTGAGCCGCCGTGCTCCAGCAGCGTGCCCAACGGGTGTCCAAGTTGCAGGATGTCTTCCATCAACGACTGGCCGAGCAGCTCGCTGCTGGCCACGAACGCAAACTTGGCGGTGATCAACGCCAGCAGCGCGGCGAGCGAGTCGCCTGCGCGTTGCGCCACGAGCCGCTTGCTGCGGCCCCAGGCCTCGCTCGCCTTGGCGCCTTCGAGCAGCGAAGCCTCCGGCACCAAGACGCCGTTCGGCCAAGTGATGAACACGCCCAAGCAGAACATCGCCCCAAGCGCGTTGAAGAACAGCTTGATCGACATCGCGCCCAGGTAGGAGAAGAAGCGCTGCCCGAACAGCTTGAGCACCGAGAGCGCCTGCGGCTTCTCGCCAAACAGCATGCGGCTCGCGGCGATGGTGAAGGGCCCCTGGGCGAAGATCGAGAGCAGGAGGCCCGCGCCCCACACCCAGGCCCACTCCAGATCGAGCAGGTAGTGCAGCGCCATCAGCCCCGCATACGGCAGGAGCAGCGCGAAGGCAGCGATACGCGTGTAGATGCCGAGCGACTCGGTGAAGGTGAGCCGGCACGTGAGGTCCATCACCTCGGCCACGGTGCGGGGGCGCAGGACGATGGTCGAGGCCTCGAGGTTCATGTGCGCGCCTCTTCCGGCGAGCCGCGGCCCGCGAACGCGAGGAAGGCGATCACGAACAGCATGTTGACCGCGGAGAAGGCCCACTTGACCTGATCAGGAATGGCCGACGGAGACCAGAAGCCCTCGATCATCGCGGCCACGATCAACATGACGGCTGCGCCGACCACCTGCGCCAAGATGCTGCTGCCGCTGCGCCGGAGTGACGCCGCGCGGGTCAGACCCCCGGTGTTCACCAGTGCGTAGCCCATCTCCAGTCCGGCGCCGCCAGCGATGAAGATGGCGGTGATCTCCCAGGGCCCATGGCCGCACATGAAGGTCCAGATGTTGGTGCCGAAACCGGCGGCCATCACGTGGCCGGTGACGGTGCCGATCACCAGGCCGTTGTAGATCAGCATGTAGATGCTGCCCAAGCCGAACAGAATGCCCATGGCGAAGCAGCGGAACGCGATGCCCACGTTGTGCTGCACGTAGAAGCCCGCCATCTGCGCGTCTTGCCCGGCGTTGCGCCCGCTCGAGAAGCCTTGGCTGTACATGTCTGCCATTTGGTCGAGCTGCGCGGCCGGCAGCACCTGCTCGGAGAAGTCGCGCGAGCTCAACGCGCCGAACAGGCCGATGGCGTAGGGGACCAGGAACAGCGAACAGCTGAAGAAGAACAGGCGCCAGTTCTTGCGCAACGCGACGGGAAACTCGAAGAACACCATGCGGATCGCGCTGGCCGTGCGGAGCGGCTTCGCGCCGTACAACACGTTGTGGGTGCGACCCGCGAGGCCGTGCAGATACGCGACCAGATCGGCCGAGTAACGAGCGGCCTCCGCGCGAGTGAGGTCGTTGCAGAGCGAGCGGTAGAGCGACGCCGCGCGCGAGATGGTGAAGCCGTCGCGCTTGTGCAACGCGGCACCTTGGCCCACCAGGCCGTCGAGCTCGAACCAGTCGCGGTTGCGAGCTTGCACGAACTGCTCCTGCGGCGTCATCGCCCACCTCCGCGATAGCCTGGGGGAGGCCCGTAGCCTTGCGGCGGAGGCCCCGAGCCGTACCCCTGCGGCGGTCCGTACCCTTGTGGGGGCCCGTAGCCTTGCGGCGGTCCGTAGCCCTGTGGGGGCCCGTAACCTTGCGGCGGTCCGTAGCCCTGAGGGGGCCCGTAACCTTGCGGTGGTCCGTAGCCCTGCGGCGGTGCGCCCCACGGCCAGCCCTGCTGGGGAGGCGGCTGGGGCGGTTGTGCGCCACCGACGTCGCCGCGCGCGCGGGCGTACAAGATCTTGAGGAAGCGCATGGGGTCGTGGACGCGCAACGCGAGCTTGGCGGCGTACAGCGGCGCGATCATCGAGGCGAGCTCGTAGGCGCGCGCCGGCGCGAGCCGGTGCTCGCGGCGCAACAGGAGCTCCACTGCTTCCAGGTCGTCGCCATCGAGCGGCAGCTTCTGCGGCAGCGACGTCAGCTCCTCTGCCGTGGGCGGCGGCTCGATGCGCAGCGGCCCCTCGACGGCGTGGCGCTTCTCCACCACCACGATCGTGCCGGCGACCAGATCGCCCAATCGGCGCATGCGCTTGTCACGCGCCATCGACAGCACTGCCAGCACGTAGGTGGGGATCACCCCCGCGAGCGGCAAGCTGTCTGCGGGCCTGAGCAAGTTGCGCAACATGCTCTGGCCGAAGCGGAGCGGGTGGCCGCCTTCGCCGATCACGCGCAGCCCGAGCGCCATCTTCCCTGGCGAGCGGCCGCTCCAGATCGCTTCGGCGATCATGTAGTAGCTCCACTCCATGAAGAACCAGACCAGCAGCAGCAAGCCGACCGACGCGCCCCCAAAAAAATCTCCACCGACCAGGCCGCCGAACAAGAGCAGCAGGCCCAGGACCAACATGATCGCGCCGCGCAGGAGCAGGTCGAGCAGGTAGGCGAAGAAGCGGCGCGCAGGCCCAGCGACGTCGTAGCGAAAGCGGATGTGCTCGGGGGTCTCCACCTCGGCGGTGGTGTCCACGGCGGGTCGCCGCGTCTCCACCTCGTGCACCGCTACCCCTGCTTTCATGACGGCCATCACGCGAACCGCGGACTGTAGCCTCGTAGCACGCCGTAGGGGGCCGGCCAGGGCAGCTCGAAGCCCTGCGCTTGCGCGGCGTGGCGCACCCAATACGGATCAAACAGATGCGCGCGCGCAATGAAGCACAAATCTGCGCGCCGCCCGGCCAGGATCCCGTTCACGTCGGTGAACGAGGAGATGTTCCCCACCGCCGCGGTGGCGATGCCTACCTCGGCCTTGACCAGCTCGGCGAAAGGCACCTGATAGAGCCGCCCGTACTTGGGCTTCTGCTCCACCACCATGCTGCCGCTCGACACGTCGATCAGATCGCAGCCTGCGGCCTCGAGCCCGCGCGCGAACACCAGCAGGTCTTCTTCGCTCGTGCCGCCGGGAGCCCAGTCGTGGGCGTTGACGCGCACGCTCATGGGCACGTGCGAGGGCAGCGCAGCGCGCATGGCTGCGAACACCTCGAGCGGGTAGCGCGCCCGATTCTCGGCGCTGCCGCCGTACTCGTCGCTGCGCTGGTTGGTCAGCGGCGAGAGGAAGGTGGCGAGCAAGTAGCCGTGCGCGCAGTGCAGCTCGACCAGATCGAAGCCGGCCTCGACGGAGCGCTCCGCCGCGCGCACGAACTCCGCCTTGACGCGATCGAGATCGGCGCGGTTCATGGCGCGAGGAGGTGCGTGGCGCGCGTCCCAGGGCAGCGCGCTGGGGCCGAGCGTCTCCCAGCCACCCTCTGGCAGCGGCACGTCCTGGCCCTGCCAGGGCGGAAGCGTAGAGCCTTTGCGCCCGGCGTGTCCGAGCTGGATGCCGATCTTGGCAGGGGAGCGCTCGTGCACGAAGCGGGTGATGCGCCGCCACGCCTCGACGTGCGCTCGATCGTACATGCCGGCGCAGCCCAGCGTGATGCGGCCTTCGGCCGAGACGTTGGTCATCTCGGTCATGATCAGGCCCGCGCCGCCGACGGCGCGGCTGCCCAGGTGCACCAAATGAAAGTCGTCCACGCAGCCGTCCTGGGCGCTGTACATGCACATGGGCGAGACCGCGACGCGGTTCTCGAGGCGCACGCCGCGCAGCTCGAGCGGCTGGAACATGGGTGGCCGCGGGGCCTTCTCGGGCGACCGTTCGGCAGGCTTCTGCAGCACTGCGTGGGCCTCGCGCTCGAAGTCGCGATCGACCGCCGCCATGAACGCGGGGTCGCGCACGCGCAGGTTGTCGTGGGTGACCCGCAGGCTGCGCGTGAGCAGGGAGAAGGCGAACACCAGCGGCGGCTTCTTGAGGTGCCGCTCGGTGGTCTCGAACCACTCCAGGCTGACCTGCGCGGCGCGCTGAATCGAGTCGGAAGGTGGGCGCCGCTCGGCCTCGTAGGCGGCGAGCGCGTCCTTCACGGGGCCGCCTCTGTCCAGGGCAGCGCGCAGCGCGATCGCATCTTCCAAGGCGAGCTTGGTGCCTGATCCGATCGAGAAGTGCGCGGTGTGCGCGGCGTCGCCGAGCAACACGATGTTGCCTTCGCCGGGGCGCAACGCGTGCCACTTCTTGTTGGTGATCACGGGGAAGCGGCGCCAGATGGAGCGATTGGTGAGCAGCTTGTGGCCCGCGAGCTCGCGCTCGAACACCCCCTCGAGGTACCGCGCCGTCGCCGCCTCGTCGTTTTCGGCCAGGCCGGTGCGGCGGAACACCGCGTCCGAGCACTCGACGATGAAGGTGGAGCGGCCCTCTTCGTAGCGGTACGCGTGCACCTGGAACAGACCCGCCGGCGCCTCGCGGAAGTAGAAGGTGAACGCCTCGAACGGGAAGGTGGTGCCCAGCCACACGAAGCGGTGGGGACGCAGGTCGATGTGGGGCTCGAGCTCGGCCTGGTAGTGGTTGCGGAAGGCGCTGTTCACGCCGTCCGCCACCACCGCCAGATCGCAGTCGCGCACCTCGGGGCCGCCGGGCGCGATCTCGGTCTCGTAGTGGATCTTGGCGCCCACCTCTGCGGCCCGCCGCTGCAAGATGTCGAGCAGCTTGGTGCGGGAGATGCCGCTGAAGCCGTGGCCCCCCGAGCGGACGACCTCTCCCTTGTGAAAGACGTCGATCGCATCCCAGTGGAAGAAGCTCTCCGTGATCGCGCGGTAGCTGGGCTCGTCGATCGCGCCCAAGCCCTCGAGCGTCTTGTCGGAGAACACCACGCCGAAGCCGAAGGTGTCGTCCGGGCGGTTGCGCTCGTAGATCACCACCTCGCACGCCGGATCGCGGCGCTTGCTCAGGATGGCGAAGTACAAGCCGGCGGGCCCGCCGCCGACACACACGATGCGGCGCATGTGCTGGCCCTCAGCCGATCGGCATTTGGAACGTGAACTCCTCGAGCGAGACGCCCAAGAAGCGGCGCGGGCTCACCGAGAACTCCGCGACCGGGCCGTCCGCGTCGCGCCCGACCTTCACGCCCAGCGCGGCCCCCGCAGGCGGGGAGTTCTCGAACAGCTGCCAGGTGGCGGCCTCCAGGATCTGCTGTGCCTCCGCCAAGTCCACCTCGCGCGGGAGCTTGTGGCACAGCGCGCGCGTGAACTGCACCAGCCGCGCGACGAACAGCTGGTCGACGAGGGACACGGCAGGCGGCCTGTTCTCCGGCTCGGTCGAAGCGCTGTCGTAGGTCTTCTTGTCGGGCTGCACGTAGGCGGTGGGCGCGGTGTGGATGTAGGCCGCGTCGCTGTTGGGCGCCGAGGCCAACGCCAGGATGCCGATGCGTCCGAGCTCGCGCTGGGACTCGGTGCTCATGAACGCCTGTGTGGGGATGGCGACCGGCACGCCGTCGTCCTCGATCTCGCGCACGAGCAGGTTCTCCACCTGGCCGTGGCGAGCGCCGGTGATACGCGCCGGCCAGCCCGTGTCGCGGAAGCTGTTGATCGTGGCCGTGGCCAGCGCATACGACGCGGGCATCCACACGAAGGCCTCGTGATCGTTGGGCAGCTCCTTGACGGTGGCCTCTCGTACGCGTGAGCTCTGCTTGTCGTAGGGTTGGCGCAGGAGCACGCCGTTCAGCGCCACCGACACCCAGCGCAGGGAGGGCTTGTTGGCGGTGGCACGCCACGGGGCGCGGTGCGGCGCGGTGAACAGGTTGAGCTTGGAGTCCAGCTTGTCCACCCGCGCCAGGTCACCGACGCCGAGCAGCTTCTCGGTGCCGTTCACGAAGGTGGGGCAGATGCGCTCCTCGGCGACCTCGGCGATCGCCTCGAGCTCGGTGAAGCTCTTGGTCGAGCCGTCGATCTCGACGTCGACGATGGCGAGCGAGATCGGCACGTCTTGCGCCTTGGAGAGCGCGCGGCGAAGGCCCGCGGCGCCGCCCTCGGCGGGGATGTTGCTGACGTCGATCAGCACCCCGGGGATGCGCTGCGACCGCTCGGCCAGGAAGTTGATCGAGCGGTACGCGCGCTCGAGTCGGCGCACCTCGGGGTGCTGCAGGACGGCGCCGAGCTGCACGCCGATCGCCTCCTCCACCATCGGGATGCCGGTCTTGCCGCGGCCGCCGCGCGCGCGCGAGCCGAGCGCGACCTCCGCGATGATGTTCGCGATGCGGTCATCGTTGCGGGGAGCCTCTTCGGCCGCGGGCGCGCTGTCGCCGCCGCCCGGGACCTCGACCATGTCGAGCAACGCGTCGAGCCCGCCACCTCCGCCCGAGGCGGCGGGGGCCGCCGGCCGCGGCGCCGGGCGAGCCGCCTCGTCGGGGCTGCCGACAGGTTTGCCCAACACGTCGCCCACCAGCGCCGAGCCGCCCCACAGGCGCTCGAGCTGGCCCTGCGCTTGGCTCTCGTTGATCTCGCCAGCACGCAGCCGATCCAGCACCATCTTGCCGTCGAGCAGCGAGCGCAGCAGCGGGACCTCTTGCAGCAGGCCGTCCGGCCGGAAGCTCTTCAATCCCGTCGGAGAGAGGTCGATCTTCACCGGGCGCCCGCGGTCGAGCACGCTCGGCACCTCGATCGAGAGCCGCGGGCGGATCTTGTTGAAGATGCCGCCCGGGTCGGCCAGATCCACGCGCACCAAGGTCTCGGGCGCAGAGGCTCCGGCGTTGGCTTCGTCGCTCGGCACCAGGTGCGTGAGCACCAAGATCCTGAGCGGCAGGAGCGGACCCTCGGCCATCTCTGGGGGCGAGTCGTCGTCCTGCTTCTTGAACTTCATCGAGCTCACCATGAAGCCTTTTTCCGCCATAGGGCGGGGAGGATAGCCCAGACGCGCCGCTTTCGCGCCCCCCGTCAGCATGCCCGACGCGCGCAAGTCGTGCGTCCGCCGGAGCAGGGCCGCCGCCGGTCATTCGAGATCGGGGAACGTCAGATCGGCTCGCTTGGACACCTCGGCCAGCGACACCTCTTTGACCGTCGCTGGCGCCGCGAAGTCGAACTCCAGCGGGCCAGCGGCGTCGATGTCGTCGCTCTGGTCCAACAGGAAGCAGCGGTGCCGGAGCTTGCCGGCCTCGACCCAGGCGATCACGTACCAGAAGCGGAGCGGCATGCGGATGCCCGTTCCGAGCTCGGCCTGTGAGTCGTCGCTGCGCAGATCGTCGTAGAAAGGGTCGTTCTTGGAGAAGATCGGTCCCATGAAGCAGTCGACCCGCTGACCCTTGTCCTTCGCGATGCGAACGATCGCGCGCTCGAGCTTGTACCACTCGAGGTTGCCATTGAAGCGGTCGATCTGCGGGCACACGTTGGTCAGGGTGAAGCTGTGGACGTCCGCCTCACGGGCCTCGTCGTCGTCCCCCCACCACATGAACTCGCGCGCCGCCATGTGGCCGCGCTGCACCATGGAGCTGAAGATGGAGTCGTCCGGCTGGTGCGTCTCGTCCAGCCGCGGATCATAGGACCAGGTCGGTCGCGCAGGCTTCTTGCTGGGATTGATCGCGCCGCCGTCGATGTTGACCGCAGCGAAGATGGGCAAGCGCCGCTTGGCGTGCACCACCGTGCTGAAATGACGAAAAGGAAGCACGTGCGAGTCGGGATCGTCCAAGCGCTTGGCGGCTGCCTTCCTGAGCGCAGCGCTCAGCTGCGGAGCCCGGACCTGGACGCCCAGGAAATCGTCTTGAAAGCCATCGGCGTCGGCGAAGACGTGGAGCTTGCGCCGCACGACCTCGAGCGGGCCACCCTGTTCGTCGGCGGAGCTGCGGATCGCGGAGAGCCGATTCACCGGCGCGGTGGGCACCGCGAAGGGGCCAGCGTCCACGCGTGACACCGTGCGGTCGATGCTCGTGAGCACCTCCTCGGCGCTCTGCGCCGACTCCTCCTTGTGCTCGAGCATCTCGGTCAGCCGCGCGAAGATCCGGCTGACGCGGACGCCCTCGTTGGCGATGAACGAAATGGTCTCCACCGTGTCGCCCACGGTCGCAGGCGCCTTGTCCCGCCGCAGGACGATCTCCTCGTCACCCTCGGTGCGGGTCTCTGGCACGCCGCGCCGGTGCAGGGCCACGACGTACCATTGGTCGGAGAAGACGGGCGCCCCGGAGGAGCCTGGTAGCGTGTCCGTCTCGTAGTAGAGGTGGTTGTTCTGCTTGGCCTCCTCTTTGTCGAGCTCGCGGTCGTACACGTACACTTGGATGCGATTGTTGCGGGCAGCCACCTGCTTCTGCCGGCCGCGCGGGTGTTGAATGATGGTCGCGTACTCCCCGCGCACGATCTTGCCCGTCGGCGCGTGCAGACGCAGGTAGCCAAAGTCGGTGATCGGGCGCCCTTGCGTCGAGCGCGGAGACACCGCGACGAAGCAGAAGTCCAGGCCCGCGTCCTCCAGATACACGCGGTGGGGCTGAAGCCGGAAGACTTGGGGCGGCTTCGGCAGGCCGTCGAGGCCGTCCTCCGCGTCGAAGGTGACGGATGCCTCGTGCGCGACCTCCGACGATGGCAGCACGTGCCGATTGGTGAGCAGCAGGCCGGGCGCAACGAGAAACCCCGTGGCGTAGCCCTGGCCCACGCGCGGCCCGAGGTCCACGTGAATGCGCCCGACGGGCCGAGCGGCGAGGCGACCCATCTCGAAGTATCGCACCGGCATCAGGTCGTTGCCGTCGATCACCGTCTCCAGAAACACGCTCGGATCGAGCGACAGTCGGCGCGTCACGGCATATCGCCGGCGCTGCGCCTTCATGTCGTCCTCGACCTTTGCGAAATGGGCCTGGTCGACCTCGAGTTGGCGCTGCCGCGCAAACCAGTGCCGATAACGCTTCGCGGATTGGACGAGCTCGTTCAGCACAGCCATGACGGGCGGATGCTACTCGTCGTCCGGGGACGGTGGAAGGCAGGCCCGGGCTCAGGATTGCTCAGGGATCGCTCGGGGGCTTCTTGGGCGTGAGGCACGGGTGAGGTGGCGGCGGCGCGGTCACGCTCAGGCAGGGCCTGGGGCGTGCGTTGGACTTGGCAGACGCCGATGCAGACGCCGATGCCGACGCAGACGCCGACGCCGATGCAGACGCAGACGCCGACGTTGATGCAGACGCCGATGCCGACGCCGAGCCCGGCGGCGGCGCCGGGGGCTCGCTCCCGACCGACGCTGTCGCGCTCGACGGGCCGGCGGCTCGGCCGCTGCTCGTGTTGAGCGGCACCGCCAGGCATACCTGTGGCTCCGCGTCCGGAGAGTCGGAGCAACCCACCATCAGCGATAGGCCCGCGAGCGCGTGCTCGATCAACAAGCTCCGGCGCGCCAAGATCGCAGAGCGATCCGATGCGCCACGGTCGTCGTCGTCGGCCCCTGCCACGCGTCGACTATCGCACGAGGCACCCCGGTCGGGGTAGCGTGCCCCAACGACATGTCGCGCTGCGTCTCCACCCACGCCATGCTCTCGGCGCTCGTCCGACGCGTCACCGTGGACGGTGTGCTCCCGCCCCCGAGCGACTTCGCGGCCTTGGTCTCGCTCGGCCTCTCGCGGGCGGAGATCCTCGCGGCGTTCGCCCCGCATCAGACGCCGCTCGCGGACCAAGCTCGCGCGCTGGTCGCTCGCCTCGGCGAGGGTGGTTGACTCGCTTTCGCTGGACAGAGTTTGCCCCTAAACTGCCGCGGTTTTGAACGCCCAACGCAGCACGCCCCCGCCGGGTCTCTCGGATCGTCGCAGCAAGCGCCCTGTCACCCTCGGGCTGCTCGGGTGCGGCACCGTGGGCGGCGGCGTGCTCAAGCTGCTGGCCAAGAACGCCGAGCAGTTCCAGGCGCGTGTCGGCGTGCCGCTCGAGGTGCGCCGCATCCTGGTGCGCGATCTCGAGAAGCCGCGGGGAGAACAGGCGCGGCGCGAGCTCCTGACCACGCGCCCCGAGGACGTGCTCGAGGACGAAGCCATCGACGTGATCGTCGAGGTGATGGGCGGCGATGGCCTGGCGGGAGACCTGATCGCGCGGGCGATCGCAGGCGGGCGCTCGGTGGTGACGGCCAACAAGGCCTTGCTCGCGAAGCGCGGGCCCGAGCTCATCGCCGAGGCCAAGGCGCGCGGCGTCGCGCTCTCGTTCGAGGCGGCGGTGGGCGGCGGGATCCCGGTGATTCGCACGCTGCGGGACGCGTTCGCGAGCGACGAGGTGTTCGAGCTGTGCGGCATCCTCAACGGCACCAGCAACTACATCCTCACGCGCATGACCGAAGAGGGCGCGTCGTTCGACGCGGCGCTGCGAGAAGCCCAGGAGAAGGGCTACGCCGAGGCGGATCCCACGCTCGACGTGGAGGGCCACGACGCGGCGCAGAAGCTGGTCGTGCTGGCCATGCTCGCGTTCGGCGCCAAGCCACCGCACCCGGGCATGATCATCGAGGGCATTCGGGGGCTCGATGCCTTCGACGTGGGCATGGCCGCCCACTTCGGGTTCACGCTGAAACACCTGGTGGTGGGTCGCGACCATGGCACTGCGGTCGAGCTGCGCGCGCACGCCGCTTTGGTCAAGAAGACCAGCGTGTTTTCCAACGTGTCCGGCGTGCTCAACGCGGTGCGTCTGGAGGGGCGCGCGCTCGGCCCGTGCTTGCTCTCGGGGCGCGGCGCCGGCGACATGCCCACCGCCGTGAGCGTGGTGGCCGACGTGCTCGACGTGGCGCGCTCGATCGTGGCGGGGGTGCCGGGCTTCGTCTCGGCCGGGCCGGCGCCCGTGACGCGTCCGCTGCTTTCGCCGAGCGAGACGCGTCTGCGCTACTACCTGCGCCTGGACGTGAAGGACGAGCCCGGGGTCATGGCGCGCATCGCCGGGGCGCTGGCCGACCGCGGCGTCAGCCTGTCGCAGATCGTGCAATCCGAAGGCGAGGCCGGGAGCGCGCGGATCGTGATCATCACCCACGTCACGCGTGAGGGGGCGGTGCGCGAGGCGCTTGGTGATGTGGGGGCGCAGAGCTTCTTGTTGCGCCCGGCGGTGCTGCTCCGCATCGAGGACGTATGAGCGACGGGCCGCTGGGCGTGTTCGACTCGGGCTTGGGCGGCCTCACGGTGGTGCGCGCGTTGCGCGCGCGCTGCCCGCACGAGTCGGTGGTGTACTTGGGCGACACGGCGCGCGTGCCGTATGGCACCCGCTCGGCCGAGACGGTGATCAAGTACGCGCTCGGCTGCGCTCGTGTGCTGGAGAAGCGCGGCGTGAAGGCGCTGATCGTGGCCTGCAACACCGTCAGCGCCGTCGCCCTCGACGCGCTGCGGGTGGAGCTCGATCTGCCCGTGCTGGGGGTGATCCTGCCGGGGGCGCGCGCTGCAGTAGCGGCAGCCGGAGGCGGCCCCATCGGCGTGCTGGCCACCACTGGCACAGTGGCGTCAGGTGCCTACCCGCGCGCGATCTCGGCGCTCTCCACCCGCGCCGAGGTGATCGCGCAGCCCGCGCCCTTGCTGGTGCCGCTGGCGGAAGAGGGCTGGGTCGACGGCGAGGTGCCGCGGCTGGTGGCGCGTCGCTACCTGACGCCGGTGATCGAGCGCGGCGCTCGCGCGATCGTGCTCGGCTGCACACACTTCCCGTTGCTGCGTGCGGTGATCGAGGCCGAGGCCCAGGCGCTCGCCGGCCGCCCCGTCACGATCGTGGACAGCGGAGAGGCCGCCGCGCTCGACGTGGAGACCTTCCTGCGCGAGCGCGATCTGGGCGCACCTGCGGGGCGCACCGGCAGCTTGGAGCTGTGGGTCACCGACCTGCCCAAGAGCTTCAGCGAGGTCGCGTCGCGCTTTCTGGGTCACGAGATCGACGTCGTGCACGCGATTGACCTATGACGAGCACAGCCATTCAGCAGCCGCCTGGCGGCTTGTCCAAGACGGCGGCGTGGACGTTGGCGCTGGGCGCCACGCTCACGATGGCGGTCAGCTATTTCGATCGGCAGACGTTCGCGGTGCTCGCGCCGGTGGTCACCAAGGAGCTGTCGATCTCGGCGCGCGAGTACGGCCTGCTCGGCAGCGCGTTCTCGCTCGCGTACCTGGTGGGCTCGCCGCTCTCCGGCAAGATCGTGGATCGTTATGGCGCTCGACGCGTGCTGCTCGGCGCGGTGATCGCCTGGTCGATCGTGGCGGCGTTCCACTCGGTGGCGTGGTCGTTCGGCTCGCTGTTCGTGCTGCGCATCTTGCTGGGGCTCACCGAGTCGCCCAGCTTCCCCGGCGCGACGCAGACGGTGCACCGCGCGCTCCCGCCGGCCGACCGCGCGCGCGGCTTCGGCATCTTGTTCACCGGCAGCTCGATCGGCGCCATGATCGCGCCCATCGCGGCGAGCAGCATCGAGAAGCACTACGGCTTCCGCAGCGCGTTCTTCGTCACGGCCGTCGCCGGCCTGGTGTGGATCCCGATGTGGCTGTTCATCACGCGAGGAGCGGCGCGCCGCGCCGTGCTCGACCACGCGGCGCCGGGGGTGACGAGCAACGAGCCCGCGCCGTCGCTGTGGGCCACCGTGCGGCACAAAGCGGTGCTCCGCGCCTGCATCGTGGTGCTCACCAGCGCGCCGCTCGCAGCCTTCGTGCTCTTGTGGAGCGCCAAGTACCTGCACGAAGCGGAGGGCATCGCGCAGGCCGACATGGGCAAGTACCTGTGGCTGCCGCCGGTGCTGTTCGACATCGGCTCGGTCGGCTTCGGTCACCTGGCCAGCAAGAAGCTGGCGAAGACGCGTGAGATCCCGGGGCCGTTGTTCTTCGCGTGCGGCCTGCTCGCCTCGATCATGCCGATCGTGCTGTTCGTGCCGGGCCCGTGGGTGATCATGGCCTGCGGTGGCGTTGCGCTCGCGGGCGTGGCCGGTCTGTTCGCGCTGTTCACCACCGACATGTTGGCGCGCGTGCCCGCCAACGCTGTCAGCACCGCGGGAGGTGTCGCCGCGGCCGCGCAATCGCTCGCGTACATCGTGGTCAACCCGCTGATCGGGGAGGTGGTCGACGCGACCAAGAGCTACACGATCCCCATCATCGCGCTGAGCGCCGTGGTGCTGCCGGGCGTGATCGCATTCCTGCTCTGGAAGCCGCCGCCGCTGCGCGAAGGCTGAGACGCCCTGGCATAGATACAAACTATGGTGGCTATCGGCCCGCTGTCGTTCCGCTATGGCAAGCGGCGCTCCATACTCGGCGCATGCGCCCTTCTTCCTCCCTCCTGGTTTGCTTCTCCGCCCTCCACCTCGTCGCCGGCTGCTCGGACGACAGCAGCGAGACACCCGAGCCGACGCCCGCGGGCGAGAACGAGGTCCGCGCGGTGATCGGCCCCGACGGCGGCGAGCTGGTGGGGGAGCCTGGCACTGAGCTCGAGGGGGTGAAGCTGGTGATCCCGAGCGGGGCGCTCGCGTCGGACGTGGAGGTGTGGCTCCGGCCCACGTTCGACGGCGACGCGCTGCCCGAGCTCGCGGAGCGCGTGGGCCTGCAGGTGGAGATCGGCAGCGACGGCGCGCTGGAGAAGGCGGCGACGCTCACGCTGCCATTCGACGCGGGCGCGGTGGGGCGCTTCGGCGACAGCGGCGAAGACGTGAAGGTGTGGGTCAAGGGCGGCGATAGCTGGTCGCTCGTGGAGGCCAGCGACACGTCGGACGACGACGTGACCATCGAGCTCGATGCGTTCACCACCGCCGCCGCTGGGGTGAAGGTCACCGGCGTCGCGCCCTTCTGTGGCGTGAGCTGCGACCCCGCTGCCGATGCCCATTTCGACGTCTCCGCCTGTTCGGCCACCAGCGCGTGCGTCAGCGAGATCGCCGCGCCCCGCGTGGTCGAGACCTTCGACTTCTCGGTGTCGGCGGCGGGCGCGCTCGGCTTCCTGACCGCGTCGGGCATCATGGTCATCGCGGTGAGCCACGAAATCGTGAGCGGCACCACGGTCGTGAGCCCCGAGCTCCCGCCGGGCACCTCGATCCGCACCGGCACCTCGTTCGCCGGCGACACGTTCTTCGCGGGGCTCGGCAGCGCGGGCAACGTGGCGTTCGCCGGCACCAGCAAGCCCAAGAGCTTCGACCTCGGCGCGGGGCTGGGTGTGGTGACGATCGCCGATGGCACGACGCTGCGGCTCACGCGCACCAGCGCCGGCAACCTCGGCGTGGTGAATCACGCTTCCGGCAAGTCGCTCAAGCTGCCGGCCATCCCCATCCCCAGCAACGCGAACATCGCCTCCATTGGCATCGTGTCGCCCCGGGATCCGCAATCGATCATGGTCATCGCGGTGTCGCACGTGATCGAGCTTCAGCTCCAGGGCGACCAGCTGGTCGAGACCGCGCGCATCGCGCTGCCGAGCTCGCTCGTGGGCAAGGGCTCGGCCAAGCTCACCGGCGCCGACGGCATCATGGTGATCGCGGTATTGGTCGGCTCGACCGCCGCCGTCAGCGTCGACGGCGAGGCCTTCGAGGCGCTGGCGCCAGGGTTCCCGGTGTCGTCGTTGGCGGTCGCCCCCGATGGCCGCTTGCTGATCGGCTCGGCCAAGTCGCCGGAGCTCGTGCTGCAGGCGCAGTCGGGCGTGCCGACCGGCATCCGCCTGAGCGACGCCGCCACCACCGACGCCGCGTTCACCGCGCGCATCCCCCGCGCGATTCGCGCCACCTCCGACGGCTTCGTGGTGCTGACGCAGGACCGCAACTTCTTGGTGGTCGAGCCGCAGTGAGGCCTCCGTTCGACGTTGAGGCAGCGCCTGGTTTGCCAGCAACCAAGCGTCGGGCGGGACCTGGGACCAGAGGGTGCTTGATTACGAGCTGGACCGCGAGTTCTTCGCGTCGCTGGCGAGCACGGAGAGGACTCGCGCAAGCGGTTCACCCGCCCCGACCAATGAAGCGTGCAACAGCTCGTTCAGTCCGGTGGCGCTCCGAAAGTGAATCGCCTCGTAGTCACAGACCGGCAGCTCGCGGTTGTTCTTGAAGCGCCGGTCGGGACCGCCCTTCTTGTTTACGTACTGCCATGTCCGATCCACCACGCGGCTATCTGAGGGAACGCCCTCCTCCTCAACGAATAGAGTCGAAGCTCTCTCGAAGATGAGATCTTGATAGCTAACGGCGCCGACCGATCCACGGTCGAACACAAGGAGGCGGTCAGGAAAGAAGCAGAGCTTCTGCCGCCCGACCGCTATGATGGGTACGTCAACGTTGCACCTGACCATTGGAGCTGAGCCAATCCGAACCGACGTGGCTGACCGCTTAATGGCGCGCCCCGCTCCAGCATGGTACTTTCCGTCGAGGATTTGCGCGCGCGACAAGACGTGCCACACACGCTGTGCCTTGCCAAGGCTGATGGCAGCCAGGACCAACTGCTCGAACTGGCTGAGCGCGTCCGCCTCCAGGTCATACATCAGGACTGTGGACTTCCGAACAGTGTCGAATTGATGCGCAGCGAATGCGACGACAAGGACCAGGACCGTTGCAGCAATCTGGCCTGGCGGCGACATTCCGGACCAATTCGCGAATAGAAGTCCTCCGCCCCCTCCCAGAAGTAGGGGCGCAAGCCGCCAGCGCGAGCGCTTGGAGCTCAGCTCCTGGAGCAACGCTACGGAAGTTTCATCGCTCATCGCCCCCACCGCGCCGCTTTCAATCTCGACTTGCGGGCCAACCGTCGAGCGGATCGGAGGTGGAGGAGACGCTGGCTGTTGTACAAACCCTGTGGCGCGTCGGGGAGTGGATGAGGGAAGCGTGGCGCGGTAGTAGAGGCCACCGCGTCCCGCGTGGATGTAGTTGCCGCGCGGGCCCATCCCGATGCGCAGGCCGGGAATGCCAGCCGAGACGCCGATGCCCGACTTGGAAAGGTTGAAGCGGAACGGGCCCACTCTAACGCTCTTTCGAATGTAGAAACCCATGTGAGTGCCGGAGAGCTCCTCGTCTGCCCAATCAAGTGGAACGATGGGTCGCGTTCGGGCCGTCGTGGCTTGCCTCGACCGTCACGCGCGCAGGAGAGCCGCGTGCTGACAAGAACCAGCTCAGGATAACGCGGCCCGGTGGGGCGGCCGCAAGCGCGAGCCGACGGGCTGCGCTCAGCGTGCGCTGTCGTAACGGGGCCGGGTCGGCTCGGACGACCTCCCCACGACCGGGTTCCTAACCTGCACCGGCATCTGCCCTCATCACCACCTCGAGGAGGTATTCCTGCGGGATGTCGAGCACCACGATGCGCGGAGCCGCCTCGGGGAAAGGCTTGAGCACCCGCTGCTTGTCTTGCTGTCCTCCATCACGAGCACGAGGCCCGCCCGGGCGAGGTCGTCCCACGAGATCACGCGTGAACCGCTCGAGTTGGTGCCGGCCAGGGCACTCGGGGTGCGGGCGCGGGCTGACGACGGCGCAGGCGGGGCCCCACCTTGCGTCGGGAGTCGAAGATGCGCGCGTCGCGGTGACGATCGCGTGGGCTGAGGACGCCACACAGCACGCAGCTGGACACATGGGCCTCCCACGGCTCTGGGCCGTATGGTACATGTGCTCAGTGTTCGGTCCTGGGCGTGCATCCTCGGGGCGACCCGACCCTGGACCGCACCTCTGCTCCAACCACCGCGACTGTCCGTCGCGCGCTCCTGCTCTCCGGTTCGCCGATGTCGACAAATCGAGGTTTGGGCCATCTGCAGCACGTGGACGGTGTCGTCTCCGACATCGCAGGCGAGCTGTTCCTCACGAGCACGGCGGGGAAGCTCTGGCAGGTCGACGGACATGCGACCGCAGGCAAGAGCACCGTGCTCCACGAATTGGCGCAGAAGCTCGACCCATCGCTCGTGCCCGTGCTGGTGAGCCCGCCCGCGGGGGCACTCGACGCGGGGCCGGTCGCGCTCGCGCAGGTCGCGGCAGGTTTGAAGCTGGGGGGGCTCGTGAACGGGGACTCCGCGGCGCTTGCGCGTCCCGAGCGCTCCTTGTCGCAAAAGGTCGATGACGTTCGGGGATGGCTGAGCGCACACAGCGATCGCGTCGTGCTCCTCTGTGACGAGCCCGTCCGCTGGGCTGTGACGGGGCATGACGATGCGCACTTCGCGCGTCGCACGTGGGCTGTGGTGGCGGCGCTTCTGGAAGCGCCCTGCCGGCGGGTGGTCGCAGGAAAGGTCCCAGAAGGCCAGCGGGTCGATCAGATTCGCGACCTCGATCTTCAAAGCGCTCCGATGGCGTGGCTGCGCGACGGGTCCAACTGGGGCTCGCTCGCTGATTCGGCTCGGGGGCTGGCGAATCGTCCAGAAGCAGACCTTCGGCGGTACTCACCTCTCCAGCTTCGCTTCTTGGTCGCGCTCGATCGACTCGGCGCGTCTCCTCCGTCGCAGTCGGCTCGCGATCTGACGCGACGTGAGCTGTCCGCCCATGTTGCGCGCGAGCTCGCTTCGACCAAGCAGCTGCGCGCGCTCAGCGAGCTCTGGGCCAAGCTGGCGCTCATTCGACGCCCGTTCGAGGCCGATGTACTGGCGCTCCTCGGCGGCGACCAGCTCGATCCTCTCGCCAAGGATCTCCTTCACCATTGCCTCCTCTACCGACGAGGCGATCGATTCGTGCTGCATGAGACGCTGCGCCAGGATGCGCAAGATCGAGAGTGGCTCGACGATCGAGCCACCAGGGATACGCATCGAAAGCTCGCGACGGCGTACACCGCGCGCTTCCTGCAGACTCCCACGCTGCTGGTCGATCAGCTCGAGGCCTACTATCACGCGATGTCGTCCGGCGATGCGTCGCTTTTTCGCGACCTGCAGCCGACCTTCGTCGAACAGCTCGACGCGCTCGGGCGCGCGCGATCCATTGCTGCCCATCGGGCCACTGCACAGCAGCGGGCGGGCCTCTACGATGGCGCAGTGGAGTGCTTTCGCCAGTCCATTGCTTGGGACGACCTGAGTGCCTACGCGCACCACTACTTGGCCTTCAACCTCGACATCCAAGCGAAGAACACCGACGAAGTCGAGGAGCACTACCAGCGGGCGGTCGATCTCGAGCCCCGATCGCCTTGGTTCCACAGCCGCTGGATCTGCTACCTGGTCACCCGGAGTCAACTCCGTCGTGCTGAGCATGCGTGGGACGACGCCATCGACGCGCTCGGCTCGCCCTCCCGTCGTGAGCCCAACTACGTGTATGAGGGCCTGCACCGGTGGGTTGCGCGAATTCTCCTGCACCGTGGGCATCTCGCATTCGCGAAGCGCGTGCTGGATCATCTGCCGAGCGACATCGTCGAAGCGAGCCTTGAGCTGCGCGCTCTTCGGCGACACTACGAGCGCTTGGCCGAGGCGCGTGACCGGCGGGCTTTCCTTCCGGTCCCTTTCTTGGTTTCAGAATGGTGGAAACAGCGACCTCCGCTGCTTCGGGCACACGACGGGGGAACCCTGCTTCGTTGGGTGGCTGCGCGCGTCGATGAAGTCGACATGCAGGGAAAGACGCTGCACCTCGTTGGGGGCGAGATCGACACGAGCGAGCCGCGCGAGCCGACTCCCAAGCTGATCGAGGTGTCGTTCTCGCACTTCGACGGCTGGGACCCGGATGAGAAGGCGAAGACGCTGAGCTCGGGGCGGTTCGTCGAGCTTGGCACGTATCGGGTCGGCAAGTCGACGCGAACGCGCGCGCGCATCCACGCCAAACGCCCGTGGGTCGATGACGAGCTACCAGCGCTGTTTCCTGAGCCCACGCGATGGCTGCAGGCTCTGCGGCAGAGCTGATCCGGTATCCCGCGCTGCGCGACGGCCTCCTCTACGTCGTCGTGTTCGGCCCCGGATATGGCGAGAGCATCGTGGTGCGGGCGCCACCCGATCAGTGGCTCATCGTCGACTCCTTGAAGCTCGAAGACGAGCGCAAGGTCCCGATGGTCGACATGCTGACTGCGCACAAGGCGTCTTGGTCCGCGGTGGTGTTGACGCATCCTCACGGGGACCACGCCGCGGGCATGACTCGGGTGCTCGACGCGTCGGGCAGCGGGCCGATCGGATGCGTGGCGCCGTACGTCGAGCGCCCGGACAATTGGCGTTCCGACGACGACGCGGCTCGCCAGCTCGCGGCGGGGGAGGTCGAGGCGGCGCTCGCCGCGATCGAGTACCGATGGCGCGACCCAGCGCAGCGTTGGAAGCTCGTGTCCGGCTCGACGCAGAGGCTGGGCGACGCTCTGTTGACGGTGCTGCATCCGACCGCGAGCGACGTCGAGGAGGCGATCAAGGAGCCTCCGCCCATGGATCCCAATCAGCTCGCGTCACCGCTCCTGGTCGAGTGGCACAATGTCAAGATCGTCCTCGGCTCGGATCTCCCGAAGAAGGGCTGGAAAAAGGTCAAAGCTAGCCATCCAGACCGAGCACTGTCCTCGCACCAGGCGTTCAAAGCTGCGCACCATGGATCGGACAACGCGCTCCACACGGTCGTCCTCCAGCACGAAAACCGCGATCGAGCGTGGATCGTGACCCCCTTCCACCGTGGAAGCGGGCTCCCAAACTTCGATGATGGGCGCGGGGTGGCGGGACTCCATAAGCACAATGACGAGCTCATGCTGACCTCCCTTCGCCATCCAAGAGGCAAGACGGTTCCGCAGCTTGTGTCGCGACAAGCGGTGAGAGATGCGCTGGCAAAGGCGACGAATCGATCTCTCGGCCCGACGGTTCGCGTGGTGCCCCGCCCAGGCATGGACCCCGAGGGCTGGATCGCGCTGGGCTTCGACCAGGACGGAGCCATTCAGGATCGCCAGTTCGGCGGCGGCGCGGCGATCATCCGGGATGATTCGATGGCGGCCAGCGCGCCACAGCGCGCGAGCAAGAAGCGCCCGGCGCGTTCGTGAGAGCAAGCAGCGCGGTGACGCCAGCCGGTGATCTTGTTCGAGCGCGTCTCTTTCGCAGCCATTACGCCCCCATTCGCGCTCGCCTGATCTCGGCGCGGGTCATCGGCCCCTTCAGGAACGACATCGCCCAGCGCGGCTGGAGCAGCACGGTGCCGCTGGCGTGGGTGTTGCGCACGATGAACCAACGCGGGGCGAGGCGCTTGAGCATGTCGCCGAGGCGTTCGGCGTCCTCGCCCGCGGCGGCCTCATTGGCGAGCCCTTCGATCACGCGCGCGCGGTCGGCGTCGGTTTGCAGCCGGCCGAGGCACCACAGGCCGGCATTGCTGAGCGCGCGGTAATCGAGATCCATGGGGTTCTGAGTGGCGATCACCACGCCGACGCCGAAGGCGCGGGCTTGCTTCATCAGTGCGACGAGCGGGCGTTTGGTGGGCGGCGAGGCGGGGTGGGGCGGCAAGAAACCGTAGGTCTCGTCGAACACGATCAGCGCCCTGAGCGATTGGGATCCGGGCAGGCTCCGGACCCAGGTCAGGATCTCCTCCAGTACCAGACCGAGCACCAGCTCGCGCTCGTCGTCATCGAGGTGGGCCACGGACAGCACCGTGGCCGGCGTGCGCCCTTCGACCGGCTGCATCCACGAGGCGACGTCCAGGCTCGCGCCCTCGCGCCAGCTCGCGAACGAAGGGGCGGCGAGCAAGGTGTTCAGCGCCGCGGCTAGGTCTTTGCGAGCGCGCTTGGACATGAACGCGTCGACCTCCAGCGCGCCGATCATGGTCACCGGTGGCGCGACCACCTCTGGCAGCAGCGACGGCAGATCTGCGGGCTGCCCGGCGCGCAGCCTGCGCTCGGCCAAGACCGAGAGCAGCGCGTGCTCGCGGCTGCGCGCCGGATCGGCGTCGCGTCCGAGCAGGCGCAGCACCAACGACAGCGCCGCCGACAGCGCGGCCCGCGCGCCGTCGAGGTCGTGGTCCCAGCGGGGCGACCGTCGCTCGAGTGACGACAGCACGTGGAGCAGCTCGCCCGCGTCGCTGCCGGGCGTGATCACCCGCACGTGCGTGCCGGCCGCGAACGCAGCGAGCTCGGGCTCGCCGAGCCCGTACGCGAGCAGGCCGCGCTGGCGCTCAGCGGCCGCGCGTGCGGCCGCGCCCTCTCGGTCCGTGGTCGACTCGATCCAGGGCACCACGGCGCTCGCCGCGAACGACGGGAACGCCAGCTTCAGGTTCGGCAAATCACCTTTTACATCGATCATGAGCACCGGCACGTTCGCGCGCAGCGCCTCCTCGACCAGAACCGTGACCAGCCCGGTCTTGCCGCTGCCCGTCATGCCCAGCACCACCCCGTGCGTGACGAGGTGGTGCGCGGGCATGAGCAGGCGGCCAGCCACCGGCGGCTCACTCAACGTGCGCATCGCGCCCAAGTAGAGCGAGGGCTGCATGATGGACCTCAGCGGACGAACGGCTCACTGCCAGGCAGACCCGTGCCGACCACCGGCGTGGGGGCGCCAGCGCCGGGCACGGGCGAGCCACCAGCGGCGGGGGCCAACGGTGGCACCGCCGGCGCGGGCTCCTCCTCCTCGGGGGCGCGCCGGCGTGTGCCCTTGGTGTAGAGGGACGGCGCGAGATCGTCCGCGTCGTCTTCGTGCCAGCGCACGTAGGTCACCGCGCGCCGCGCCTCGTTGTACGTCTGCACCAATAGCGTGAACGCGCGCTGCCGCAGATCCGCTGCCGCCGTGCCGCCCTCGGTCTTGGTCTCCTTCAACGCGAGCGCCGTGGCCAACCGATCGGCCACGTTCTCGGCGCGCAGCAGATCACTCTCGGTCACGCCCGTCCGCGCGCTGATCTGCGACCAGCTCCCGCGCAAGAGCGCGCACAGCAGCATCACGTCGAAGGCCAGCGCCTTGTGACCCGTGCTGCCCTTCAGCTCGCGCAGTCGATCGGCGCTCATCAGGCCGCGGTTCGCGAGCACCCGCACGTCGTCCTCGAACAGCGCGCGCGTCTTGGTGAGCTCCTCGACCATCACCGGGATCGGCTCCGGCGGCTCCGACGACGCCTGGAATTGCACGTGCGCGTGGCCGGCGGCCAGCGCGTACGTCTCGAGCGCGTCGAACGCTGCACCGTCGAAGCCCGGCAACGCAGCCAGCTCCGCGCGCAGCCCCTTCAGCCGCGGCAACGCACCCAGCACCGTCAACACCGCCGACGGCACGTCGAGGTTGACCTTGCGCAAGACCGTCACGGCCGCGATGTCCGCGCGCGCTGTCTCCAGCGCCTCGTGGTAGCGGAACTGCGGGTACGGGGCCTGAATCGGGAAACCAGTAGGGCTCTGAGCAGACATGACGACACCTTTCTCCTGACGCCCGGCCCCAACGGCCGAGCTGTGGATGGAGTCGCCAGCGCCCCGCGAGCGAGGACAGCTCGTCAGAAGAAAAAGATCGAGAGGCTCCCGGGAGCCGGCTTGTGCTGCAGCGCAAGAAGGACCGGGCTCCCGGGAGCTGGTTTGTGCTGCGGTGCGGGGAGGCTTGGGCTCCCGGGAGGTCGGTTGTGCTGCGGTGCGGGGAGGAATGGGCTCCTGGGAGCTGGTTTGTGCTGCGGTGCGGGGAGGCTTGGGCTCCCGGGAGGTGGTTTGTGCTGCGGTGCGGGGAGGGCTCTGTTGCTCACAGACCGACCCCCGCGTGAACGGGGGAGCCGCTCAACCTGCCGGTGGGCAGACCTCCTGACCGGGCGGACCCCCGCGTGAACGGGGGAGCCAGCGCAACGGCGTGGGTCGCGTCGCCGCGATCAGGCGGACCCCCGCGTGAACGGGGGAGCCCGGGGTCGCGCCGAACACGGGCGCCAGGTCACGGGCGGACCCCCGCGTGAACGGGGGAGCCGCACGCTCTACAAGACGGGCCGCGTGCACCACGGGCGGACCCCCGCGTGAACGGGGGAGCCTCACCGAAGGCCATCGGTATTGGTTCCGCTTCGGGCGGACCCCCGCGTGAACGGGGGAGCCGACGTGCACGTGTGGGGCGCCAAGGCGGCCGAGGGCGGACCCCCGCGTGAACGGGGGAGCCTCGAATGCACCAGAGCCGTCGCAGTTCACGACGGGCGGACCCCCGCGTGAACGGGGGAGCCGCATTGCTGCCGACCGAGCTCGAGCCCTTCACGGGCGGACCCCCGCGTGAACGGGGGAGCCCCAAGTGCCGACTGATAGGCAGCTCTGGCCAGGGGCGGACCCCCGCGTGAACGGGGGAGCCTGCGCCTCGGATGCCGCCGCCCTGAGCTGGTCAGGCGGACCCCCGCGTGAACGGGGGAGCCCGCGGGTTGCGGTGGATTTTGGCGACTCGAAAAGGCGGACCCCCGCGTGAACGGGGGAGCCACGCCACCAGCCGAGAGCAGCAGGAGCGCCACGGGCGGACCCCCGCGTGAACGGGGGAGCCTGGTCGCTCGCCGGATCGGCAAGCGTCGAAAGGGGCGGACCCCCGCGTGAACGGGGGAGCCAATGCCATCATCCGCGCGCGTGCCGTCTGGAAGGGCGGACCCCCGCGTGAACGGGGGAGCCCCTCGCAAGGGCTCCGGCGCGCTTGGTGGGCTGGGCGGACCCCCGCGTGAACGGGGGAGCCGTGTCGGCCAAGTACACCAGCGTTTGTGCTGGAGGCGGACCCCCGCGTGAACGGGGGAGCCACGGCACCGGACGACACGGCAGCGGCCGAAGCGGGCGGACCCCCGCGTGAACGGGGGAGCCTCCACGTGTGACTCCGCCGCATCGTGAGCCGCGGGCGGACCCCCGCGTGAACGGGGGAGCCTCTGGCCGCGAAGGCGCGCCTTGCTCGCGAGGGGGCGGACCCCCGCGTGAACGGGGGAGCCTACCAATGACGGCGCCCACTATAATAATGAAGGGGCGGACCCCCGCGTGAACGGGGGAGCCACCCCAAGAAAGTCGAGGCCCTTCTCTTGGTACGGCGGACCCCCGCGTGAACGGGGGAGCCCCGGGGCCACGGATCGAACGTGGGACGAGGCGGGGCGGACCCCCGCGTGAACGGGGGAGCCACTTAGACGATCGGAGCATCCCCGGGCCGATGGGGCGGACCCCCGCGTGAACGGGGGAGCCGCGAGCCGGGACCTCGCGAGCGGACCGTAAGCAGGCGGACCCCCGCGTGAACGGGGGAGCCGTGTACATGCCCGAAGACGTAGCCCGGGCCCGAGGCGGACCCCCGCGTGAACGGGGGAGCCTTGCTGAGGGCCGCCGCAGCGCGCGACGTCTCAGGCGGACCCCCGCGTGAACGGGGGAGCCTTGGACCCCAAGCCCTGAAAGTCTGCTGGTAGGGGCGGACCCCCGCGTGAACGGGGGAGCCCTGTTGAACAGTGGATCGCGATCGTGCTGCGCGGGCGGACCCCCGCGTGAACGGGGGAGCCGCGTTCTTCCACAAGAACCACCCGACGAACCCGGGCGGACCCCCGCGTGAACGGGGGAGCCTCGCCGTCGTACATGAGAACGCCGACGCGATCGGGCGGACCCCCGCGTGAACGGGGGAGCCTCGCCCCTGACCCGACGGCGAACCGCCGCACCAGGCGGACCCCCGCGTGAACGGGGGAGCCGACGTGGCATCGCTGGCTGACCGACTGACGAAGGGCGGACCCCCGCGTGAACGGGGGAGCCCGACTTGCCCGCCGGCGCGCCAGCGATCCAGTGGGCGGACCCCCGCGTGAACGGGGGAGCCTCGTGGTCCGCGTAGGCCTTGCGCTGGCTGTCGGGCGGACCCCCGCGTGAACGGGGGAGCCTGACCCGTGCCTGTCTGGCAGATCAACTGGTCGGGCGGACCCCCGCGTGAACGGGGGAGCCAGCGTCAGCGTCTGCGCGCCCGTTGAGGAGATGGGCGGACCCCCGCGTGAACGGGGGAGCCGTGAGAAGCACCGAGATGGGCCCGCCTGGCCGGGGCGGACCCCCGCGTGAACGGGGGAGCCCGCGCCGACGTCATGGCCATGACGATGAGCGAGGGCGGACCCCCGCGTGAACGGGGGAGCCATGCCAACAAGCTCCGCAAGGCGGATGGCGCTGGGCGGACCCCCGCGTGAACGGGGGAGCCGTCTACCACCATGGCAACCTCGACCCGACCATGGGCGGACCCCCGCGTGAACGGGGGAGCCGCTGCGGCGCAGACCACTGCAACGGAGCGCGGGGGCGGACCCCCGCGTGAACGGGGGAGCCCCGGCCCCGGCGGCCTCCGCCTCGCCCGTCGCAGGCGGACCCCCGCGTGAACGGGGGAGCCCTGTCTGCGCGGTACGCGTCCGAGTCCCAGTAGGGCGGACCCCCGCGTGAACGGGGGAGCCCCACGCAGCGAGGTCGCCTGCCCTTGCTGTGGGGGCGGACCCCCGCGTGAACGGGGGAGCCAGCGTCATGTGCGCGCGCTCCTGTCAGGATGGGGGCGGACCCCCGCGTGAACGGGGGAGCCGGCGGCTTGGTCGCGACGACGTCGCTGACATGGGGCGGACCCCCGCGTGAACGGGGGAGCCCGGTCGGCGCGGTACGCGTCCGAGTCCCAGTAGGGCGGACCCCCGCGTGAACGGGGGAGCCGTCAGCGCTATTCGTCATGGTCCAGCTCTCCAAGGCGGACCCCCGCGTGAACGGGGGAGCCTCGTTGACCCACTCGACGTCCGACGCGCTCAAGGGCGGACCCCCGCGTGAACGGGGGAGCCATCTGATCGAGCAACAGCTTGGCGGCCTCTGTGGGCGGACCCCCGCGTGAACGGGGGAGCCCTTCCACTAGTGCAGTGATCTCCGCCTGCGGCAGGCGGACCCCCGCGTGAACGGGGGAGCCTCGCGACCCCAACGACCGCAACGGGCCGCCGATGGCGGACCCCCGCGTGAACGGGGGAGCCGACGGCGGTTCGATTCCGCCCGGCTCCACGGAGGGCGGACCCCCGCGTGAACGGGGGAGCCTAGCGAAGCCTGACACCACCAGCCCCCGTCATGGGCGGACCCCCGCGTGAACGGGGGAGCCGCCGATCAGCGATCATGGCTAATCGCCGACTGGGGCGGACCCCCGCGTGAACGGGGGAGCCTAAACCCGGTCATACACGGACCAGTCCCAACCAGGCGGACCCCCGCGTGAACGGGGGAGCCCGCGCTCGCCGATGCTGCGAACGATGGCCCGCGGGCGGACCCCCGCGTGAACGGGGGAGCCGTGTTTCTGTGCTCGCTTCCTTTCTTCGCGACGGGCGGACCCCCGCGTGAACGGGGGAGCCCGACGCGGAAGCCGTTCCGCCGTCTTCGGGAGGGGCGGACCCCCGCGTGAACGGGGGAGCCCTCGTCGATGTCGTGATGGCTGCGCCCTCGAGGGGCGGACCCCCGCGTGAACGGGGGAGCCTCGAGGGCTGCCTCGAGGCCGATGCGCTTACCAGGCGGACCCCCGCGTGAACGGGGGAGCCTCACCATGGCCGGCAACGACGGCATGGGCCAGGGGCGGACCCCCGCGTGAACGGGGGAGCCGAATACACTTCGCGCGACAGTCGAGCGATCAGGGGCGGACCCCCGCGTGAACGGGGGAGCCTCACCCCACGCGAGCGCGAGGATCTGATCCACGGGCGGACCCCCGCGTGAACGGGGGAGCCGGGCCAATGAGACCGAGCCGCAGCTTGCTTTGCGGCGGACCCCCGCGTGAACGGGGGAGCCGACGAAGGCTGGCGTGGTGGTCGTGGCTCACCGGGCGGACCCCCGCGTGAACGGGGGAGCCTCCGACAGCACGATCGCGCCGGAGGCTGGCAGGGGCGGACCCCCGCGTGAACGGGGGAGCCAGGAGTGGGCGCAGCGGAAGGGTCACATCAAGGGGCGGACCCCCGCGTGAACGGGGGAGCCCAACACCAGACAACTCGACACGATCCGCTGGCGGGCGGACCCCCGCGTGAACGGGGGAGCCACCTTCATACCCCTTGCACGCGCACCCTAGACGGGCGGACCCCCGCGTGAACGGGGGAGCCCCGGCGCTGGCGGAAGATGACTGGCGCAAGCCGGGCGGACCCCCGCGTGAACGGGGGAGCCTGACGGGGCTTAAGGCGCAGATCGTTGTCGGCGGGCGGACCCCCGCGTGAACGGGGGAGCCTTGAACTGTCGGTGGGAGGTGCGGCGTGAGCTGGGCGGACCCCCGCGTGAACGGGGGAGCCGCCATGCGAGCGATGGCTGAAGAGGGCGTCGTGGGCGGACCCCCGCGTGAACGGGGGAGCCACCGGCTCGCGCACGCTGATCAACACCAACACGGGCGGACCCCCGCGTGAACGGGGGAGCCACCACTGGCATCAACACCATCACCGGGCCCACGGGCGGACCCCCGCGTGAACGGGGGAGCCAATGGCCTTACTCAAGTAGCCTTCACACAACGGGGCGGACCCCCGCGTGAACGGGGGAGCCTCTGAGACTGCTTGCGCCAGCTCGTTGTGTCAATCTGGCGCGTGCAGACAGTCTTGGACCCGCCCGACCCTCAGAAGGGCGGATCCTCCAACATGATTGTCAAAGATCTGAGCTCGCTGTCGTTCAGCGGGCGGCGCCCCAAGACCATGGCGCCCGTCTCGCACAACACCAACGGCGGTTCGCCAAGCAGGTGCAAGCCCTGCCCTGCTGCGTTCGTCGGTGCCGCCCAGGTGATCACCACAGAATCACCGCGGCTGCCGACCTTCCACTTTTCCAACACTGCGATGACTCGCTCTCGAACGGGCGGACCCATCGCGGCGGCGGTGTACACGCCACTGGCGACCTCGATCATGCAGGAACAGAGAAAGCCGCGGACACGGCTCTCGACGTTTCGGGTGATGACGACCGTGAAGCTCATGGACTCTTGGCCACCGACGGCGCCGCGGTCGTTGCGTCATCGAAGAGCTCCTTGATGCGGTCGATCATCGAGAGAATGATCTTCTTGTTGCGCAGGGTGCGCGCGGCGAGGCGGCGCGCGATGCGTTCGACTGGCTCGCCGGGCCGCTGGGCGGCCTCGCGAGCGGCGGTAAATGCAACGGGGAGCGTGACGGTGTCCCTGAACAGATCCGTGACGTCGAGCGTGAATGCGTGGCCAGCATCCTCGTGGATGAATCCCAGTTGCGGCAGCGTGCCGGTGACGGCGACGGCGACCATCGCCGTGGCCTCCACCGCAGTGACGGCGTGGTTGATGGCTTGGTTCGCGAGGTCAGCAGCTTCGGGCGCGTTGCGGTCGTAGCGCCTTCCGCTCCACGCCACACCGAACTGGGTGGCCAAGCGCTTGTACGTCTCCTTCATCCGTGCGCCCTCCATGCCACGCAAGACAGCGATTTCCGCGTTGGGGAACACTTCGCCGAGGCGCCAGGCGTAAAATCGGCGCGCGACACGGAGTCGTGCTGGCTCGTCGGCCCAGAGCCGCGCGTGCTGGCGTGCGCGCGCAGACTCGTTCGGACCGAACGGGGCGCTCGCGAAGAATCGCGTGCCGCCCTCGCCCACAGCGACGAGACCTGTCCCGTGCGACGCACACAACCGAAGGGCATCGTGACTCACAGTGGTGCCCGGTTGCAGCACGATGCACGACAGCAACTGGTAGGGGATGGCGTAGTCGCCCGGGTCCAGGTCGATGAAGCCCGCGCAGCGAAATCGCAACGTGCCGTCGTGCACGTAGAGCTGGCCGCGGGCGAGCCAGAGCAAGCCGTGTCGATCTGCTTGCGGCACGCGGGCCGTCTCCAAGCCGAGTCGGCCCCGAAGCTCGTTGCTTCCGGCGCGGTCCGCTTCGTCGGCTGCGGCCATGGTGGTCAGGAACCGGACCGCGGACCAGGCCGCAGCAAGAGCATCCCGAAACCAAAGGAACGGTGTCTGCCCACTCCGCGAGCGAGCATGGCGGAGAACAACTCCGGATCAGCCACCTCGAGCAGTGCATCGAACATGACCTCGGGATGACTGACGACCCGCCCCTCCCGTTTGGTCTGCTCACCCGATCGCTGCGTCCGGCGGTGCTGGCGACCAAGCTGAAAGCTGGCCATGGTGGCCTGGACCACCTTTGCTCCGCCCTTCGCGAGCTCCTGGGCGAGCCACTCGCGGTACACGTGCTCGCGGTCGAGCTTCACGCTCTGGTCATCCACCTCCCACACCTTGGCCAGGAATACATCGATCTCCGCACGCTCCTTCTCTTGCTTCCCCCGCTTGGCGACGCGGCGCACGGGGCAGACGCGCGTCGTACAACCCAACCGAGTGCCTACTGGGAATGCCTCCGGCATCGGGCGGGATGCGATTGCCTCGAGGTCGATGAGATCCCAAGCGGTCGGATCAGCGAACGTGCGTGCCCGCTCGATGAGGGTGGCGCGATCTGCGCTCGTGTAGCCGAGCACATCGAAGCGTCGTTGAGGAGTAGCGGGCAGGGCGAATGGCTTTGGGGCAACGCGCGCGCTCTGGTCGGCGCCGTGATCGAACAACGCGCTCATGAGCGCGTGTACCGCATAGCCTTCGTCGAAGTTCCGCGCGGGGATGCGGTTGCGCCTGGAAAAAGCGTAGAGCTTCTGGCTGTCAATTGGCACACGTACGAGGTGCAACGGCGCTCGAGAGCTCATGTGGTCACTTCTCCCTGGGTCTCCGCAAATGCGGGCGGGTTCACTTGCCCTTCGATCAGAACGCGGCGCCCGACGTGGATCTCGTTCCGCCAGTCGCGATCTTCGACACGCGGCCACTGTCGCGTCCGCGTCTCGTCAAAGCCTTCCGCGCGCGGCCAGACCGCCGGCATCGGGCCTGGGTCACTTCGGCCCGGCACTCTCGGGACCGACTCCAAAGCTCCACATAGGCTCGCGGCCTCCATTCGTTGAACGAGTACTGGCTCGCTCGGTAAGCAGCACTTGCGGCCCAGGAACAGCGGCCGAGCCGGTGAGCCAAGTGCCTGCTCTAGCGTGTTGATCGTGGGAGCTTCGTCCGACGGGTCGAGCGTGATCGCCACCGTCACCAACGAGTCGGCCCAATAATGGCGCTCTCGAATGTGCGTGCCTTCGCTGGCGTCGCCTCCCTTTCGTTCTTCGAGCTCCCCACGGGTCGTCCAGCCGAGATCGCTCGCCATCGGACCTCTGGCGTCGAACGAAACGGTGTGAAAGTCGATCAACAGCGTTCCTTTTCGGTCAAGGCGAGCCGCGTAGCGAAGGCGGTGCTGCAGTCGCTCGTGGCCTTCTGCGTTGGCCCGCACCAAACCGAGCGCGTTGGCGCACAGACCGGTGAGCATGGCCCGGTACGGGAACGCATCGGTCCCGTTCTTGTGATCGACGACGACGCTGCCGAAAGACATCAGCGGCGCGTCGAATCGAAGGATCAGCACCTGCATCACGCGTGCTCCAGCACCGCGCTCGCCGCGAACTTCGCAACACCTTCGAGGTTCTGCGCCGACGCCACGCCGCTCAGTCGGTCCTTGGGCCCGATCGCGGCGAGCGCACGGCGACTGGTCACCCCGTACATCGCGTCGACATCGGCCATGTACTTGCCGAGCGCATCGTAGGTGTTTGCCAGCAGATCCGGCTGGCTCGTGACCGGCTTGAGGAAGGCGTTGGCCAACGACCGAGGTTGGCCAGCACCCGCTTCGGCCAAGACCAGATGAGAGAATGCGTAGGGCGCCGTCGATCCGAGCTTCGCCCCCGGTGAGACGGTGGCGATCAAGTGCACCAACGCCGCGACGATGTCCGCGGAGAGCTTGCGATCGCCCTGAAGCCAGTCCGCGACGTCGCAACCCTCCACATTGGAGACGAGTTGCCCCACGTCGACAACGACATAGCCGTAGAACAGGCCGCTCGTGAGCTCCGTGTTGCCGATGTGACCGCTCCCAAGCTGGTCCGGCTCGTCGCCGCCCTTGAGCAGATCATCGATGGCGGAGAAATAATCCGTCTCGGCGTGCTCACCGTGCACGGTGAAGGCGTGGGCCACATGAACCGCGGCGTCTGCGCGCGCCAGTTTGTCGCTGGTGACCATGCGCCCGAACAGCGCCGCATCGAGGCCAGCCGCTCGCTTCAAGCCGTCGAGGTTCTTTCCCCAATCCTTGGTGAAGCGCTGTTTCTTGACCTCCTCGACTTTGTCGGCCTTGCCAGCGGCCTGGGCCAGCGTGCGGGCTTCTGCCAGAAAGAAGTCCAGCTCCGGCTTACCAAGCACGGTGATCTGGCCGGTCATCAGGGCGCCACCAGGTGCGTCGTCATCCTTTTTCTTCTCCTTGGCCTTTCCCTTTGGCGCTTCGCTCTTTGCCTCCTCCTTCGCCTTCTTGGCTTTGGCGCTCTCACCCAGGACGGCGGTCATGATTGCCTCCGTGGCGGCCCGGGCGAGACCTTGCTCGACGCCGCTCTCCACCAGCGGCGCGACCACATATTTCTCGAATGTGTGGCGGGAGCGCGTGGACAGCTCGACCGGGTTCGTGCCGTCGCGCAGTGACGCAATCGCGTGGTCGCCCTTGAACGTTCGCCAATGGCGCTTCAAGCACTGGGAAGACACGCGAGTTCGCGTTGCTCCACCGAAGGGGATGCGCTTCGCGAAGCCCTGATCGTCTCGATTGAGGAGCGTGGCTGCGTAGGAGGTGAGGGTGTGCAATTGCAGGAAGAGAGGTTTGCTGTGGCTCATGACAACTCCAGTTCACGCCTCGTGATGGCGGTAAAAAGAACGAGCGATGTGGCGGCGAGCGCGCTCTTGCGCGTCGCCCTGGGTCAGGACCAGCTCGGCGATGTCTCCCGGGTCGAAGTCCTGGGCCTTGCTGACGAGCTGGTGCACGACGCCGCGCAGAAGATCGGCGCGCTGATCGGCGGAAGCGTCCAACAGCCGGAGCACACGCATCTCGGCGACGTCTGCGTCGGCAAGCGCCTCTCCGAACGACGTTCGTGACAACAGCGACGTGCCGCGCTTGCCTGGACCGATCGCCATGGCCATGGCCTGTGCGACAACCGCCCAGCGCGACTCTACCTCGAGGCGGAGCTGCTCGTTCTTCGGGAGCAGCTCATCCAGGCTCCTGGCCATGACGCGGAAAAACGCTGGCGGGGGTGAGCTCGGGTTCATCCGGCGCAGAGCCGCGAGCGTGCCAGGGTCGGCGCCCTTCTCGAGCTCGAACCGGAGCGCCTCGACGGCTCGTCGTCGGCGCTCGTGAGGCGCCTCGTTTCGGTCTGGATCCGGTATCGGTGTAGTCTCGGTTTCTTCCTCGCTCACGCCACTTCTCCTTGCGATTTGGGTGGGAATCCGCGCTTCAGCTGGTTGTGTTTGGCTCCCTCGAACGTCCGCTCAGCTTGGGAGATCGCCCGCAGCCTCCTCACCGAGGACAGGGGGACGCTCGAGAAGGCTTGCTCGAGCTCGGCCCGCGCGAGCTTCGCGACCGCAGTCTCGAAGGCGGCGTCCGCGTCCTCGGGCGAGCTCTCCGCGTGGTCGAAGATCAGCGTGAAAAAGTCGCGGTCCACGGCCCGCTCGAATCGCTGCAAGAAGGGCTCCCCACGGTCATCGTCGAACTTGAGCTTCTCGGGACCACCCTGAAGCAGCGTGAGCAGCGCCGGTTTGAGCACCTTCAGGCGCACTGTCTCGGCGATTTTTACCCCCTCGTCCGCGCGCCGGCCGAGCGCGGCTCGAGTCTCGGGCTTGGCGAAGAAGCTGCGAACGCGGGGTGGGATGGGGACCCAGCGCTCGTGATAGCCGCCTGTCTTGCCTTGGCCACGGACCAATGCCTGGCCCACGAAGTAGCGGTCGTCCTTTCCGACTTCGCCGGCGGCGCCGAGCGTCCAGTCCTCCTCCGGGAACAGGAAGCCGCGCACGCGAGCGTAGGTGAACCCCGCTTCGGGCAAGGTGAGCGCCTTGCCATCCTTCCTCGCAACCGGCGTCCAGGCATCACCGGTGTTCCCCGTCGCTTCGGAGCCGTCGACACGCGCCGCCTTGCTTGAGCCCCGAAACGCCACGACGTTCCCGTCCTTGATCGTCAGGCGAACCCGCCGGCACACCTCGATGAAGAACGGGTCCAGCTCATCGAAATGGAGGGACGACTTTCCGTCCCACGGCGCGCACCAGACGAGACCGAGGGGTGCCTTCTTCTTGGCGTAACGCTTGGCGAGCTCATTACGCGCGCCCAGCAGCGCGCGGACGTCGCGGACGAATCGCTCCGATGCCCCCTGCCCGGTGGCGAACGCAACACACGGCCTGCTCGAGAACCCGCCGTTCATGCGTGCGATGCCGTAGTTCCCCGCGCCCAGGAAACCCTGCATGGTTTGGAGCATCAGCAGGGCGAAGAACCACTGCTCGGGCGTGGGCGCATCGACACGGTGCACTTTCACATCGTGGTTCTTGGCGGTGATCAACACGTCCAACTCCTCGCTGGGGCGAACGTGCTCGTTCTTCAGCACCGCGAGCGATCCTTCGGGCACCGGTGGCTGAAGGAACGCAGGCTTGGAGAGGTCAGCCACCACGAGCGTGAACGCCTCGGCGCCGGCGCCATCCTTCGCGGCCGCATCGAGCAGCAGCTTGCGCCAAGTGCCTTCGTCGCGCGCGACCTCCCACTCGCCAGCCCGGGCGAGCGCGAGCGCAGCCAGCTGCACGAGAAAGGCGTGGGACGCGTGCTGTTGGTGCGCCTCGATCGCGGTCAGCTCGACGGGCTCACCTCGGGAGAGCCTCTCGAGCAACCCGGGAAGCGTGACACGCGAACGCGTACCCGACTCGTGCTCAATCCCTAGTAGGGGCTCGACCAGGAGATTGTACCGCGATGCGTGGTTCGAGATGGGCTCTGGTGTGTGTTTCGCCATCGGATCTTCTCTCCTAGCGGTCAAGTATCGCGGCGTACGCCGAGACGGTCGTAGACATACCGGTCGGGTCCAAAGTCGAAGGTCACCCGCCCTGGGTGGGCCTGCACCTGCGTGGGCAGAAGCTCAGGATCCAGAGGCGCGTTGCGTGCGAGCCAAGCGGGCAGGTTGAGCTCTCTGACGACCGCCTCAAACGGCCCGGTGGGTGGCTGGTCTCGATCGAAACGAACCGTCCGGTCGCCCTCTCCCAGCCGGGTGCTGATGCGTTCGGTCAGCCCATCGTCCGAGAAGGCGTACTCACCGAAGAAGCGTTTGCGCTCGACGAGGTTCAGCTCGCCGAGGTTTTCCTTCGCTCGAGTTCTGCCCGCCACGCCTGCGCGGTGGAGCGGCCACGCGCCGCCGAGCTGCTCACACATGGTGGCGAGCGCTTCGGGATGCGTGGTCAGTTCTACAAGCTCGCGATTCTCAGCCGGAATGCGGAGTTGTGTGCGGCGGGCGAGTTGCTGCCGCGTCGCCTCGAGGATGGCCACGTCGTCGTACACCCTCCCGATCCCATGGGGCCCGCTCGCTTCGCGGTGGTTCCGCAGATGCCGATCGAGGGGGTCATCGCCGATGAGCACGAGCGCGCGTGCGCGCTCGAACCCGGGCGGCCGGTGCGGGTTCCGCTCCATGTGTCGATGCAGGCGACCGAACCGCTGCAGCAACACGTCCATGGGCGCCAAGTCCGTCAACATGATGTCGACGTCGAGGTCGAGACTCTGCTGCACCGTCTGGGTAGCAACGGCGACGATGCCGGCTTGCTGCGGTGCTTTCTTGCCCAGGCGTGCTTCGATGGCGTCATCGAGCGCGATCCGATCGGCGCGTGAGAAGCGAGCGTGGTGGAGCGTGAACGCATCCTTCACAGCGAAGGCAAGCGCGCGGTCTGACGGTGCGAGCAGCGTCTCGAGTGCGAGTTGGGTCGCGATCGCATCTGACACAGTGTTTCGCAGCACCAGAACGCGGGCGCCCGCCCGAGCGAATACGAGCGCCTTCTGGGCCAGCGCGTCGGGATGGTCCGCTGTCGCGTCCAGCTCCACGTCGATGGTCTTCGGCAGTCCTGGCCCCCGGATCTCGATCGTGCGCGAGACTCCTGCACGCGTACCGTGGTGAAGGGCTGGGTAGGCCGCCCGGAGTGCGTCGTCTAGGGACGGGTCCGGAAGCGCGATCTCGTCCTTGGAGAACGCCGCGCGCTCGAGCTGACGCCGCACGGTGCTGCCCAGCGTGGCAGACATCAAAAAAGCGTGGCCACCTGCGTGGAGGTGGAAGCTCAGAACCTCCTCCAGGACGCGGTTCATGTAGGCGTCTGACGCGTGAACCTCGTCGACGACGAGGAGATGCCGGAGCAACGCGGTCGCTCGGAGATGCGCGTGCCCCACCCGCAAAGAGGACAGAAGCACCTGATCGATCGTGCCGACCACCACAGCGCCGGCCAGGAAGCGCTTGGGTTGCTCGGCGGGCCACCCACGGAAGCGCATCCTCTCTTTTGCGTTGTCGTTCCAGAGAACCTCGAAGCCAGGGAGTCGCCTGCCCGCGACGTCGTCCACCTGCAGGTAGCCGGGCACCGCCAGCACGACCTGTGGGCGCACCTCGGGGTCGGGAAAGGCACGCTGAACCGCCTCGAGCACCCGCCGATGTAGCTGTGTCGCTGCGGTTCGAGTCGGCAGCGCGAACGTCATGCCGTCCACCGAGCCTGCATGGAACAACCGCAGGAAGCGTATGAGCGCAGCCTCGGTCTTGCCGGAGCCGGTCTCGGATTCGAGCACCGTGAGGCTGCCTGCGTCGGGCCGTGGCAGTTCAACGGTTCGTGCCTGAGCATCGCGTGGCGGAAAGGGGCTCACCCGCTCGAAGGCGGGGGCCGTCGTGCCAAGCGAACTGCGAGCTGGCGTCGTTGACAGTCCGATCCTCTCCACTGCCGTGGCGGCGCGTGAACGTGCGAACGGCATGCGGTCGTCGAGCGACTCAGCAAAGGGAAACAACTCTGCGTGTCGGTCCGAGCCAAGCCAATCCGCGAGCATGACCAAGCCGGCGAATGCGTGCTGAAATGCTGGCGTATTGGGCAACTCTCTCGCTCCGTGACAGAAGGCGGCCGGAAACCACTGGCGGACGAGAGCGACCAGTTCGGCGATCCCGGCGAACGGGTCGACACCGGAGGCCCTGCTCCAGATCGAGGGATCGGCCAACGTCTGCGCACCGTTCCAAGACACCGGTCGGCCGTGATGCCCGACCGACGCCGTCAACAGTTGGATCGACGCGTCCGCCGGGCGAGTCCAGGTCGCAAGGTCCGAGGTCGGTAACGCTTCCAGCAATCGGCCCTGTTCTGCGTAGTCACTGCCGAAGATCCACAGCACCTCAGCCACGTGCCCGGCGGTGTCCTTGGGCTCGTGGTCCCCCTTTCGTTGAAAGCCGTGGTTGAACTTGCCGATGTCGTGAAGGGCGGCCAGCACCCCGAGTCGCGCGATGTCGACCTCGTTGAGGTCGTCGAGGCCTCCGAGCGTAGCGAGCCGCTGACGCAGGATGGTTCGCGTGAGCAAGGACTCCGTGCAGGCGGCGACGTCAGCGCAGTGCGCGACGAGTGGATGCCAGGCGACGACGCGCTGCTCGTCGTCCTTCTCCAGCTTGCCCCAGAACGTTGTCGGTTGGCCCTTCATGCTTGGTTGGTCAGGTTGTGCATTTCGGGCTCATTCTCCACTCCCGCACCGCTACTCAGAAGCCCACCGGTTGGCGCACACTGCGCGGACCGTCAGCCTTGATCGAGTGCGCCTCGAGCAAGCTGCGTGACGAGCGCACGAAGCTCCTCGGACCGACACTCCGCCGCGGAACCCAGTCCCACGACGAAACGTGCAACCGGAAGCAGCCCGTGTGTCTCGCAGTCGACGAGAAAGCCGCCGTCAGCGTCGACGCCCACGAGCCCATCAGGGAGATTCTTCGCCACCCAGCGCGCCTCCGGCATGCGCACAAAGAAGGTCACGCGCTTCCGTTCCGCGCCGTAGAAGCCATCGACGGAACGCGCCAGCAGCGCCTCGACGTCCGCGTCGTCGACGTCGACGAAGGGTGCTGCGGGGTCGGCTTGGAGGCTGGCAACGTAGTCCAGACGGAACCACCGCAAGTCACGCACCGTGTGGCAGTAGCCCAGAAAGCGCACCGGGGGCCCAGGCATCACTCGCTGGACAGAAACGACGCGCTCGGTGAGCGCTCCTCTGCTAGCGGTGAAGTACCTTACGCGCAGCGAGGTCCGCATCGCGACTGCATCGAGCAGCTGCGGCAGGTGGTTCTCCTCGGTCTCCGAGCTTCGGGGCGGCAGAACGCGTGCGAGCTCGCGCGTGACGAGCTGCGGCGCCTTCTCCGTCAGCGCTTGCTCCAGCTTGCGCCGCTCTGGGCTGTCGGGCAGCCGCACCAGCAGGTGGAGGAGCGCAGCGAGCTCATCGCGTCCGAGCAACACCCCGCCCGGGAACCAATCGTTGGGCACGCTCCAGTACACGTGGGGGTGATCCTCTTCCCGCTCGAACGGCCACCCCGCGGCTTCGAGCTCCTCGAGGTGCCGCCGCAACGCGCGCACGTTCAGTCCAATCTCGCGAGCCAACGCCGCCTGCGCCCAGGTTCGCTCGCGCCAGAACGCGACCATGATCGCCGCCAAGGTCTCCGTGCCGGTGCGCGTCCCCATTAAGCCTCCCGGCCGCGAGCATACCCAGCCAGCGGCGCACGACCTCGGGAAAGCGCACAGTCTGCTTCGTGCCCGCGTGGCGAGGAATGCGATCGCGTTCACAGAATGCGATCGCTGGTGCAGTGCCGGAACGAGGCCTACTTCTTGCCGACGACCCTGAAGTCGCCGAACGTCACGACGTTCCACGCGTCCGCGGCCAGGGTGATCTGAGCATGCGATCGCATTCTTGGATCCCGGTCTCCGCTCTGCCTCGCACGTGGTCCGCGCGGCGCAGGGCGCGCCGCCAGTTCGACATCGATTCGACATACGCAGCGGATTGCTTCGCGGGCTGGATCAGGCGACCTGCGGTCGATCCTTCTAGGAGGCGATCCATGCGTACTTCCCTCGTGTTCCTGGTCCTTCTCGCGGCGTGCGGTGACAAGACCGCCGGCTCTGGCTCTGGGTCGGCTTCCCCGGCCACGGGCTCGGCGCGCGCCGCGAGCAGCGTCGCAGCCGCCGCCAGCACCCCGGCGGCGCCCACCGCCGCCCCCGTGCAGGCGCCGCCGAGCGACGTGCCGAGCGCGGCCGCGGGCGCGAACGTGACCATGAGCAACGCGGAGCTCGACGGCGTGAAGCTGAAGTCGATCAGCTGCAAGGCCGGGAACGCCAACCCCTTCACCGCGATCGCGCTGCTCAGCCCCGTCGCCAAGCAGAAGCCCGCGCTCGATGCCTGCGTCGACGCCGCCGCCGAGGTCAGCGTCCACTTCAGCGTGGCCGAGAAGAAGGCGAGCGACATCCGGGTCGCTGGCGCGCCGACCAAAGAGGCGGCCGCCTGCATCGCGAAGGCGCTCGCGTCGGCGCCCTGGGCAGACGACCTGGCCTGCGTCGTCAAGCTCGACCTGAAGACCCCCGCTGCCGGCAAGTGAGTGCTATCACGCTGGTCATGCACCGAGCTTGGCTCTCGTTCTCTCTGGCGTGCGCGCTGACAGCCTGCGGCGAGGCGCCCGCACCAGCGCCGACCGCCGCCAAGTCGACCCAGTCCTCGGCGGCGCCCTCCGCCGCGGCGTCCTCGGCCGGCGCTGCGACGACCGCAGCGACGACTGCGACTCCGTCGGCTCCCGCGTCCGGGGCTGCGAGCGCAGCTTCGAGCGCCGCCCCGAGCGGTATGCCGCCGCTGGTCGACGCGTGCAAACAAGACAGCGACTGCGACGCGACCTACCGAGGTGACAACTGCTGCCTCGGCTGCGCGGTGCGGGTCGGCACCAAGCCCTGGGTCGCCAGCGTCGAAGAATGGTGCACCGCCCACCCGCCGGACGGCTGCCCCAAGCACAAGTGCGCGCTCGAGCCCAAGACGGTCAAGTGCGACGCCGGCCGCTGCGTCCACAAGCCAAAGTGATCGCACCGTCAGCGAACAGGCTCAGCACGACGGCTCCACCATTCGATCGTCATGGGCATGCTCATCCGTTCAGTTATGCTTGGCGGCCATGGTGCCGCTCGCTCCGCGGATCTGCTGCCTCGACCTGGACACGTTCTTCGTGTCGGTCGAGCGGCTGTTCGATCCGTCGCTCGAGGGCAAGGCGGTGGTGGTCGGAGGCGAGAAGGGCGGCCGCGGCGTGGTGCTGTCGGCCAGCTACGAGGCGCGCGTGTTCGGCGTGCGCTCCGGCATCTCGATCAAGGACGCGTCGCGCCTCGCCCCGCGCGCCATCTTCTTGCCAGGTCGCCACGACGAGTACCTGCGCTTCTCGTCGGCGGCGCGCGAGATCGTGGAGCGCTACAGCCCGATCGTCCGCGCCGCGAGCATCGACGAGCACTACCTCGACTTTCGTGGCTGCGAGCGGTTGTACAAGCAACCCGGGGATGTGGACGACGACGCGACGATCGAGCGGGTGGTGCGCGAGATCACCGGCGCGATCCAAGCGGAGCTAGGGCTGCCCTCGAGCGCGGGTATCGCGGTGCACAAGACCATGGCCAAGGTGGCGAGCGGCCTCGCCAAGCCGCGTGGCGTGCGTTTGATCAAGGCGGGGACCGAGGCCAGCACGCTCGCGCCCCTGCCGGTGCGCAAGCTGCCGGGCATCGGCCCCGTCGCAGAGAAGAAACTGCTCGCGCTGGGGATCGAGACGTTGGGCCAGCTCGCCGCGGCCTCGACCGAACAGCTCGCGGGGACGTTCGGCCGCAACACCGCCGCCATGCGGGCGAGCGCAGGCGGCGAGGGCAAGAGCTTCCTCGGGCGGGAGCGGCCCGCGTTCCGCGAGCACGATCCGCGCGGCGAGAGCGTGGGCAGCATCTCCAACGAGCGCACCTTCGTCGAGCACAGCCGCGCCGCGTCGGACGCGGTGCTCTCCAGGCTGTGCCAGCGCGTGTGTTATCGCGCACGCAAGCGAGGCGTGAAGGCGCGCACGGTCACCTTGCGGCTGCGCTGGGTCGACTTCTACACCGTGACCCGCTCGGTGACGGTCGCGCCCACGCACAGCGACACCGAGGTGCAGTCCGCCATCTTCGAGCTCTATCAGCGAGCGCGCTCGCGCGACCTCGGTGTGCGCCTGCTCGGCGTCGCGCTCAGCCAGCTCGTGCCGGACGACGTGCAGCTCTCGCTGTTCGAGCGCGGCGACCAACGCTCCATCGCGATCGACCGCGTGCGCGCCAAGTTCGGCTACGACGCCGTGCAGCTCGCGAGCGGCCTCCGCAAGAGCGAGTGATAGCGGATGCTCGGACACCGTGGATCCCACGTTGGGCGAGCTCGAGCTGCTCGAGGCGCGCGCGATCAGGAGCCAGCGCCCCCCCGAGCCGCTCACGGAGCGAGCCGCGCGATCCACGCGCCGCCCGAATTCGCGAGCGGGAACGCACCGAAGCCCAGGTCGATTTGGTCCGAGGCCGGCCCCCCATAAGTGCCCGCTGCGATGGTCGAACCGTCTGGATAGCCCGCGAGCGCGTTGACGCTCAAGGACGCCATCGACAGGCCCCAGCTATCGTTAGACAGCCAGTTGCCCGACGAGTCCAGGCGCAGCCATACGCCAAGCTCACCGAGCGGGACCCCGCTGATGTTGCCTCCTCCGAAGTCAATGTCGCCGCGGAGCACGCCCCCGAGCATGATCTCGTCTGCGTTTCCGGTTCCCAGTCCGACCAACGCAGTTTGACCGCTGCTCCCCGTCGAAAGATAGCCGTGACTGAAGAGATGGCCGCCTGACGCATCGTAGCCGGCCACGAAGGAGCTACCCGGCAGCGCACCGCCGCCGAGGTCCATCGAGATCTGGCTGCCGGCCCACGCCAGCACGGCGATCTCCCCGGTCGAGCTCATGGCGACCCGGTGGAACGACGGATAGCCGTTGCCGTTGAAGCCGTCGCTCGCCAAGTGGTCGCCATTCTGATCGAAGATGCCGAAGAAAGCGGCACCCCAACCATTGATGGAGGGCAAAGTGCCTCCGCCCAGGTCCGTGGGCGCATTGTACCCGCCCACGACCGCAATCTCGTCGTTGGGCCCCGCGACGGCGTCGTAGGGGAACGCGTAGGGATAGGTGTCCGCCCACACGAAGCCCCCGTCCGTGTCCAAACGCACGAGGAACATGCCGGGCGTGGACATGTTGAGCACGCTCGGCCCACCGAAGTAGACCTGCCCCTGCATGAAGCCAGGAATCACGATGTCGCCGCCCGAAAGCGCCACGACCTGAGCTGGCTGGATGGCCACCGTGGCATCGTAGCTGATCGCCCAAAGCGAGTTGCCCGCGGGGTCGAGCTTCGCAAGGAACATCTCCATGCTCGTGGGAGCGCTGAGCGTCTCGCCGTCGATCACGAGGTCTCCTTGATAGGTTCCGGTGAGAAAGATGTTGCCGAGATCATCGACGGCCACTCCCAAACCTTGCGAGATGTCGATGGGATCTCCGAAGGGCAGGGAGAAGACGAGGTTGCCGGCGCTGTCGAGCTTGAACAGCACCCCGTACCAGTACTGCTGTGCCGGGCCGCCCGCGATCGACACCGAGCCACGCAAGTTGCCCAGCACGACGATGTTGCCCTGAGCATCGACCACCAGGCGGTTGACTCCGGCGATGCCCTCCGTGCCCGCGAACGCTACCGACCACAGCTCGTCGCAGGGCGGAGTCTGGCCATCGCAGTCTTCATCGTCGGGCGTGCTGCAGTTCTCGGTGCCGGGAAGCGTTTGCCCTTCGCACAGACCGAAGCCCATGCCGTCCGCATGGCATGTGGCGAGGCCACCGATGCAGATGCCGACGTCGAGCGTTCCGGCGGGCCCGTCATAGCAATCCGTCGTCTCGTTCGGCGTGCACCTCACCGCGCCGCCCATCCCACCAGCACCTTCGCTGGATGCGCCGGCTCCTCCGACGCCGCCCGCACCTTGGGCCGGCCCCGCTCCGGCGCCGCCCTGCCCGCCCGCGCCGGGACACTCGCACGCGGCGTAGCCCTCACCGCTCGGCAGACACACCTGCGACCCCTCTTCGGCGCCGGTGCACGCGCATGCGATCTGTTGTCCGGGGACGCAATTGGTGTCGTCACACGACGGCATCCCAGCGAGCACCGTGGCAGCCAGCAACCCGTACCAACGCGTCTTGTCCCCCATCTCAGGGAGGGTACCACCAAGGGTGGCTGCCGTCGCCGACGCGCGGCCTACGGCTCGTACAGCCAGAGCGGGCCCTGGCAGACCGCCGTCGTGTTGTCGCACGCCACGATATCGCCCGACGCGGCGAACTCCTCGAACATGTTGGCCTGGAGCAGCGCGTCGTTGTTGCACACGTGGTAGCCAGACAAGACCTCCTGCGTCTGTTCGAGCAGGGTGGTGAGCGCCTCGTCGAGCCCGCCTTCGAAGGTGGTGCCCCCCGCCCAGGTGCAGCTCGGCAGGTCGGCGATGACCAGGTCGATCTCGCCGTTCTGCAGGTTCTGGATCAGCGCGTCGACGCCGCCGGGCGAGGTGCAGGTGAGGTTCTGCTGCAGGTACACGATCAGGTTGGTGACCAGCTCCTCCACCGCGGCGTCGCCCAGGCTGTCCATGCTCAAGAAGCTCGTGGCTGGCTCGCACGCGCACGCCTCGTAGGCCGCGACCAGGTCGAGCAGCTCGGCGCGCGTGCCGGTCGCCGTCGCTTGGCGCATGTCCTCCAAGATCACGTCGCCGTTCGCGTCGACCGCCCCGGGCTCGGTGCCGTGGTTGGCTTGGAACGAGCTCGCGACCTGCTCCTCGGCGCCGCCATCCGGCACACACACGACCTCGAGCAACGTGGTGGTGTGGGGCGGCCACAGCGCGCTGGTGCGCCCCGCCGTCTCCTTGTAGGCGTCCTTCTGCAGCCAGTGGAACGTGGCCGTGCACGTCTCCTGCACGGTGGCGCCGCCGCCGCCGCCGCTGCCGCCCGCGCTGCCGGCGCCCGCGCCGCCCGCGCCCGCGCTGCCGTCATCACCACAGCCCACGCCCAACGAGAGGCCGGCACACGAGAAGAGCACCCAGGTCCACTTGTCGATCATCATCGGAATGTTCCATGAGACACGATCTGGCCTGAGCCGTCGACGAGTTGGCGCGCTCGCCGGCGCGAGCTCGCGTATCTTTGCGGACATGAGCGCTTCGTCTCGGGTCTTCGCCGCCTCGTCGTTCACCTTGCTCGCGCTCGTCGCCGCGTGTGGCGACGAGACCGGCTCGGGTGGCTCGGGCGCGGCGGGAGGATCTGGCGCGGGCAGCAGCGCGGGAGGCGACGGCAGCGGCGCAGGCGACCCCAGCGGCGGCGGGGGCGGCGGTCCGTCCGGCGGCAGTGGCGGGGGGGGCGCGCCGCCCGCCGGGCTCGTGCCGATCGTGGTCGCTCAGGGCCACATGGGGCGCACCACCATTTCGTGCGACGGCGGCCAGACCTTCGTGGCGAACCAATCCGAAGACGACTCGTATCGTTGCTGGTCCGGGCCCGACACGGATTGCGATCACAACGCGTTCGCAGGCCGCGGGTTGGCCTATGGCAATGGCGTGTGGATCGCCACCTTCGGCTGGGGCGCGCCGGGCACGTTGCGCCGCTCGCTCGACGGCGTCACCTGGCAAGTGGTCGAGACCGACACGCCCACCTACGCGGACGTGGCCTACGGCAATGGCACCTTCGTCGCCAACAGCTCGCCCACGCGCCTGTCCACCGACGGCCTGACCTGGACGGATGGGGGCTCGCTCGATCTCAACATCAACACCCGCGCGATCGCGTTCGTGCCGCATGGCGCCGGCGTGTTCATCGTCACCGGAGAGAGCGGCGACCAGCGAGACATCGTGATCTCGCCCGATGGCATCACGTGGTCGCACGCGAGCACCCGCCCTGCCGAGTGCGGCCAGTACGTGAAGAACCTGCAGTACGGCGACGGTGTGATCGCGCTGTTCAGCGGCGCCGGGCACGTGTGCACCTCGAGCGACGGCGGAGACACCTGGGTGCATCACCCCGTGAACGACTTCTTGAGCTCGCACGGCGTGTGGACGGGTAGCGAGTTCTTCGTGTGGGCCGGCTCCACCTTGTTTCGCAGCGGCGACGGCGCCACCTGGACCAGCGACGCGGGCAGCCCGGGCAACCTCTCGCTCGACGGCCCCGTCGCGCGCACCGCCGACGGCATCTTCGTCGGCGTGAACCAGACGTGGGACGGCTACTACGAAGAGCAGAGCTTCGTGTGGAGCGAGGACGGCATCGCCTGGCAGACCGCGGGCGAGTTCGTCGGCAGCCACCCGATCAACTTCCTCGACTTCGGCTACGCGGAGGCCTCGGCCGCCTGCCCTTGAGCCGTCCCGACCGCGTGTAGGTTTCGGTCTCACTGGATCTTCGGATCCAACCGCGCTCCGCCCTCTCCCCCGATTTGCCGCAAGATCCGGCGCGTTCTGTCCTGGCTTGCGGGTTGCAGCAGCGGTTCCTCTGGTGGACCAAGCCATCGCCTACTCCACGCTCGCGCTCACGGTGAGCTTGGCCGTCTCCCGGCCGCGCATCGGTCTCAAGGGCCTGCGGCTCACGCCCGGCGCCGCTGCGATCTTGGGTGTGCTGCTGCTGTTCGTGACGGACATTCTGGACTTCGCAGACCTGGCGCTCAGCGCGCGGGTGCAGTGGCGTCCGCTGGTCGCGCTTGCCTCGATCATGGTGATGACCGGTCTCGTGCAAGAGACCGGCGTCCTCGATCGGCTGGCGGCGGTCCTCGAGCGACGTGCCAAGGACCGCCCCGCGGAGGCGACGTTCACGGCGGTGTTCGTGTCCAGCTTGCTCGTGAGCGCCGTGCTCAACAACGACGCGGCGATCTTGTTGCTCACGCCGCTGGCGGTGCTGCTCGCGCGCCGGCTCTACCCCGCGCAGCCGCGCATCGAGCTCGCGTTCGCGTTCGCCGTGCTGCTCGCGCCAGGCATCGCGCCGTTCTTCACCGCCAACCCGATGAACATGCTCGTGGCCGAGTTCGCGGGCCTCAGCTTCAACCAATACGTGTGGCTGATGTTGCCATCGTCGGTGCTCGGCAGCGTGCTCACCTTCTGGCTGCTGCGCGCGTGCTTTCGGCGCGACCTCGACGCCGCGCGCGTCTGTGCGCCCAGTGAGGGCCAAGCGCGACGGCACCCCGCACAGGCGCTCTCGCTCGGGCTGATGGTGGCCGTGTTCCTCAGCTACCCAGTGGTCGCGCTGTGGGGCGGCCCGGTGTGGGCGGTGGCGGTGGTGGGAGCGGGCCTCTCGTGGCTGGTCGCGCGGGTGGCGCGGGTCGCTCCCACGCGCGACATCTTCCGCCACGTGTCGGTCGACATCCTCGTCTTCTTGTGGGGCGTGTTCGTGGTCGTGGGCGGCTTGCGCGAGGTCGGCGTCGTGGAGCGGTTGACGTCGATCTATGCGGTGGCACCTCCAGGCAGCCTCGCAGAGACCATGCTCGTGGGCAGCTTGTCTGCGCTCGGCTCCGCCGTGATCGACAACCACCCCATGGCCATCCTGAACCTCATGGCCCTCGAGGGGGGCGGGAGCCCGCGGCCCCTGCTCGCGGCACTGATCGGCGGAGACCTGGGACCGCGCCTGCTTCCCATTGGCTCGCTGGCGGGCCTTTTGTGGTTTGCGCTCCTTCGCCGCCGCGACGTCGAGGTGCCGATCGGCACGTTCGTGAAGGTGGGCGCGATCACGCTGGTGCCCTCGCTCTTGGCTGCCCTCGTCGTGCTGCACGTCGTCAGCGGTTGAGGCTGGTCAACGCCGCGCTGCTCGGCGATCCTCCCGTGCGTGATGGGACGCTCTGCCGCACTTGGGAGCTTGTTGCTCGGCTTGCTGATGCTCACCGGCTGCAACACCGGCATGACAGCCGTGCGCGAGCCCAAGGTGCTGGTCGCCCCCAACGACCGTGCTGTGCTCGTGGTCGTGCAGCCGAGCACCAACTACCTGTCGGCCGCAGTGTTGGACGCCGACGGGCATTGCCTCGGGTATGCGCGGAGCGGCGCGTGGTTCGCCACGCGCCTCTCGCCCGGGACGCAGCTCGTCCACCTGAAGGAGCCGGACAACCACCTCACCGTCAAGCTCGACCTCGCCGCGGGCAAGACCTACTTCGTAGAGCCGCGCTTGTCGCGGAACAACTTCAAGCTGGCCTTGATCCAGCCCGGCACGGACGAGTGGAAGCGTCTCGACGGCTTGCTGAGCAGCGGCACGCAGTACAAAGTCGATCGCAAGCAGTGCGACGAGACCTTGCCAGAGATGGTGTGGATGCCTGGCCAAGACATGAAGCAGATCCTGTCCGTCGGAGCCAAGAAGGCCGAGGCTGGGCCGCCTGCGATCAAGCCGGACGACGGCGTCCGGTGGCGCGGAAGCGCAGCCAAGTCACGCTGAGCCCGAAGCTCGCTTCTCTTTGGCGATCACCACCACCTCTTTGGCCAGCCGCAAGGTCAGCGGTCCGAGCACCAAGCCCGCGGCGCCGAATGCCGCCAAGCCGCCGAAGGCCGCGACCAACAAGAGCCACGCTGGCAGGTCCAGGTTGCCGCCCCACTTCTGCAGCAGGGGACGCAGCAGGTTGTCGATCGAGCCAATGCCGACGATGCCCACCACGACCAGCGCGATCGCTTTGCCGGTCTGGCCATTGAGCGCCAACCCGAGCGCGACCGGGCCCCAGATCACGGCGGTGCCGATCGCGGGCACGAACGCGCACACGAACGTCAGCGCTCCGAGCACCGCCGCGCGCGGCACACCCAGCACCAGGAAGGCGACGGTGGCCACCGTTGCTTGCGCCAGGGCGGTGAGGCCGGCGCCGATGAAGATGCCGCGACCGGTGGAGATGAACGCTTTGCCCAGTCGCTCGGCGACCGCCCGCTCCACGGGGGCGTGCTCTTCGACCCAGGCCCACATCTCGCGGCCCGACACCGAGAACTGGAACAGCGCGACCACGAAGGTCATGCCGGCGATCAGGACCCACGCGCCGGCGCCCGCGAGCTGCTGGCCAAGCTTCCAGGCCGTCCCGCCGTGCGCCTGCGCGATCTCGAGCATCTTCTGCACGTTCATGTCGCCTTCGTCGTTCTGCACCACCAGCTCGAGCGCGTGTTTCGCCTCGGGCGACGAGAGCACCTGCGTCACGAACGCGAGCGCGCTCTTGACCAGCGACGCCGCGATGAAGCCGACCGGCACGAACAACATCAGCAACAGGAGCACGCTCGCCGCGGCGCCCACCGAGCGGTGGTTCTTCGCCAGCTTGGTGATGCGCCCGGTGACGGGGTCGAGGAGCGCCGCCGTCCACGCCGCGATGACGATCGGCGCCCACAAAGGCAGGACCACCATCACAGCGATCACCAAGAGCACCAACACGGCGCCCAACACGATGGTGCGATCTGCGTTCACTCTGCGCGCGAGTCTATGCCGCCTTGAACTCCGGCACACGAGTCCGTTAGCGTTGCCGGCATGCGCAAAGCTCTCTGCGTCTTCGTCCTTGCGGCCTCATCGTCCGGCTGCTCCGATCCTGCGCCTGCCGCCGGCTCCGCCAGCGCGTCGGCAAAGGCTGCGTCTTCCTCCAAGCCCGCGCCTGCGGCCAGCAGCAGCCCGGCACCCAGCGCCAGCGCTGCGCTCGCGCCGCGCAGCGACTGCCCCAAAGACTCGAGCGGCCCCGGCACGCTCGATCAGCCCTGCGCGGGCAAGGGCACCTCGCGCATGATGGAAGCGAAGTGGAACGGCAAGATCGACGACAAGGGCCCCTACTTCAACGTGGTGAACAAGTCGCCGGCGGTGATCCTGTACGGCAAGATCGCGGTCTACTTCTACGACAAGGCGGGCAAGCAGCTCGAGGTGCAAGACAAGGGCAAGGCCGCGCCGTTCAAGACCTGCGCGGGCAACATCTTCGGCGGCGTGATGAAGGTCGACGAGAAAGCGCTGCTCACGTTCTCGTGTGTGGCGAAAGCAGACGTGCCCGAAGGCGCCGCGGCGATCGAGGGCGAGCTCGTGAGCGTGGGCTTCGCCGACGCGAGCGGCAGCAAAGTCGACTTCTACTGGGCCAACAAGGACCTCGCCCCCGACGCGCGCCCCAAGGGCGGCGCCAAGTAGCGTCGGGCCTGCAGGTGGTGACGATGGATGCCCTGTTCCAGAGCTGAGCGCTCGCTGCGCGGCCTTGTCGGCCGCTTACGCTCGCGTATCGGAACGCACGCTCACCGGCTCTTGGCGCGAGCGCGCCGCGCGACCGACACCAAGCCCAACAGCCCGAGCGCGCCGAAGGCCGCGCTCCCGGAGCTGGGCGCCGCGGCGCTGCAGCTCGCCGAAGAGGAGCTGCCGTCGTCGCTGCCGCCTGATCCGGTGCTCGAGCTCGAGCTGTCGTCGTCGCAGGTGAGCACGTCTGGATCGCTCTCGTCCGGGATGCAGGTGCCCGGGCCGCCGTCGCCGCGGGTGCAGTCGTCACCCTCGTCCAGATCCGCGCACGCTGCCTTGTCTGCTTCATCTGCGGACGCGATCGCGGGTGCGACCAGGAGAGAGCCCAAGACCAACGTGCCGAAGAGGATGTTTGCGAGCTTCATGTTCAGACCTTTCGTGACCCCCTGCGCTCCACAAGTCCACGAATCATGCCAGCGCCATCGCCTTCGAGAAGCGATGCGGCCGAGCGGGGAGTGAGCAACGCGTGGCCGGCGCGGCGAGCAACTCGTTGCTCACTCGGTTCCTGCCTGCGGCCTTTCTGCGCATGGCCGGGCCGGCACGGTCCCTGCTCTGTGGCGGGGCATGACCATCTCTCATGTTTCCACGTTCGCGCTGTCCTTCTCCGTCATCTCGCTGCTCGCGTGCCAAGTCGAGCTGCCCACTGGCTCGAACAGCGGCGCCATCCTCGGCAGCGGCCTCGACTGCGACGTCGACGGCGACTGCCTCACGGGGGAAGAGTGTGAGGACCAGGTGTGCAAGCTCCACGGTGGCGAGGACGACGGGGGCGACGACGACGGTGCGGGCGGCGACGACGGCGCCGGCGGTGACGACGCCGTCGGTGGCGAGTGCGTGTCGGACGCAGACTGCGCCGCCACGCACGAGTGCGAAGACGGCACCTGCCAACCCCACGGCGGCGGGGGCGAAGGCGGCGCCGAGGCGGAGCACGGCGCGGGTGGGGCGGCAGGCGCGGCGTGCGTCGCGGACGCTGACTGTGCGGCCAACGAGGAGTGCGAGCACGGCGCGTGCGTGCCCCACGTGGAGGACTGAGAAGCGGCGGCTCAGCGCTCGTCGTCGAGCCGCATCTTGGACAGCTTGTAGACCAGCGTGCGCCGCGGAAGACCCAAGATCTCCGCGGCGCGCGTGCGATTGCCGCCGGCTTCTTTCAGAGCGTCCAGGATGCGTGCGCGCTCGAAGTCCTTCACGGTGGAGCGAACGTCTCCGGGGTGGGCCTCCTCGGCGTGGCTCGCGCCATCGGAGAGCAGCGCAGGCAGGTGCTCGCGCAGGATCGGCCCGGCGTCCCGAAACGCCAGCGCGCGTTCGAGCACGTGCTTCAGCTCGCGCACGTTGCCTGGCCAGTGGTAGCGCTCGAGCGCCTCGGCGGCGCCGGGGTCGAGCAGCGGAGGAGGATCCGACAGCTCGGCCAGGAGGTGCCGCGCCAGCTGGCCGATCTCGCCCTTGCGCGAGCGCAGAGGTGGCAGAGCGAGCGTGACCGCGTTCAGACGAAACAGCAAATCCTGGCGAAAGCGTTTCTCTCGCACCGCGCTGCCCAGGTCTTGGTGTGTGGCGGCGACCACGCGCAGGTCGAGCTTGCGCTCCGTGTTGGCGCCCACCCTGCGCACCGACTGATCCTCGAGCACACGCAGCAGCTTGGCTTGCAGCGGCAGCGGCAGCTCGCCGATCTCGTCCAGGAACAGGGTGCCGCCGTCGGACGTCTCGATCAGGCCCGCGCGCGCGACCTGCGCCCCCGAGAAGGCGCCGCGATCGTGGCCGAACAGCTCGCTCTCGATCAGGTTCTCGGGCAGCGCGGCGGTGTTGACCGCCACGAGCGGACCCTTGCGCCCGCTGAGCCGGTGCAGCTCTCGCGCGACCACCTCTTTGCCAGCCCCGGTCTCGCCCGTGATCAGCACGCTGATCGGCCGGCGCGCCACGCGTCGCAGCTCTTCGTGCAGCTTCGCGAGCGACGGGTAGCGGAAGGCAGCGGGCACGTCTGCGGTCGATGTGCGCTCTTCAGGCTCGCGCGCAGGCGAAAGAGGCATCGCCGTGCCCGCCGGCAAAGAGCCCTGCCTGAGCAGCGAGAAGCGCACGTCGCCGGCGACGATCTCGGCTCCTGCGCGCACGGTCACGCCGTGCTCCGCGAGCGGCGCACCGTCGACGACGGTGCCGTGTCTCGAGCCCAGGTCGACCACTTGCGCGACCTCCCCCCCGAGCTCGAGCGCGAAGTGCAGACGCGACAGCGCCGGGCTCTGCACGCACAGATCTGCGCTCGGGTCGCGGCCCACGCTCACGCGCCCCTGGGCTGGAAGCGCCACCACGAACGTCGAGAGGCCGGGGCCCGCGACCGAGAGGCACAGGGCTTGTGGTTGTCCGCTGACCGAAGGCACGCGATCGGCGGTCTCGTCGGATGTCCGGCGGACCATGTCGCACATCATAGTGCAGAACGGCTCAGTCGCCCGACGGGCAAGCGCCCGCTGTGGCTGTGACGACCAACGTCGTGTCCTCGGACAGCGTGAAGTCGCAGCTCGGACCGGGCGTGCACTCGGGGTTGCCCCAGTCGACGCTGACCGAATCGCCCTTGAGGTCGCCGTCGGCGCAACGCGCCTCGAGCACCACTTGGCCTGCGTTCACGCACTGGGTGGTGGTTCCCGCGCCGAAGTCCAGGTCTTGCGCCGTCTCGAGCTTCACCTCGACCTGAGGATCGACGGTGATCGTCAGGTCGAAACAGCCGCCGCTGGAGCTGTCTGCGCCGCTCCCGTTGCCGCCGCTTTGCCCCGCGCCGGCGCCGCCGCACTCGCCTTCCTCGCACGGCTCGTAGTTGCCGGTGCCGAGCACCTGGGCGCACCCCGCCAGCAACAACCAAGGCAACCCAGAGAGCTTCACCATGCACCCTCCAAAGCAAGGCCCGTTCCCAGCCAGCGCGCGGCGACCTTGGGTGTGCCTTCGCTCGTGGCGTCCACGATCCACGCGATCGCGCCTGCCCCGGCCGCCGCGCCGCCGAGCACGAAGCCCACGGTCGACGTGATGGTCAGCGCCTGATGGGCGGCCAGCAAGCCGTGTTGCGATGGCGGACACCGCTCCGCCGGGCAACCGGCCTCGAGATCCGAGACTTGAGACAACGCGACCGCGCCCGTGACGATCCCGGTCGCGAACCCGACGCCGCTGATCGTGAACAACGCGGGCACGCTGGCGTGCAGCCCCTCCGACTCCCGCACGGGAGCGGGCTGGGGGGGCTTGGGCTCGGGACGCTCGACCGGCGGCGCGACGATCGGCTTCGGCGGATCCGGCGCGGGAGGCGGAGGCTCTTCTGGAAACTCGAGCTTGACCGTCTCGCTGGCTTGCTCTGCGAGCGAGAGCTTGCGCTCCACGGAGCGTTCACCGCGGCGGGCCACCACCACGTGCTCACCCGGATCCAGCTCCAGCGGCAGAGTGAGCAACTCCTTGCTCACGAGGCTCCCATCGATGGCAACTTCTGTCTCACCCGCGGCAGGCTCGAACGTGAGGGTCACCCGCGCAAGGCGCTTGTCCCACGCCGCTGCCGCGGCCACGGCGTCCTTGCGAGCGGCCTTGCTCTTGTCCGTCTCCGTCTTGCTGATGGGCAGCTCGGACACCGTGCTCGCCAGCTTGCGGGCCTCGAGCAGCTTGCCTTGTGCGGCCAGCGACTGCGCCAGATCCAGGCGCGTCACGGGGGTGGGGGCCAGATCGTGCGCGCGACGGTAGAGCGGGAGCGCCCCCGCATGATCCCCCGCCTTGGTCTTTGCTCGTGCCTCTGTGTAGGCCTTCTTGGCTTCGGACTTGTCTGCGGCGCTGGGCTCGGCGCCCTGCGCCAGACACGGCGCCGCGAGCGAGCACGCGAGCGCCACCAGAAGAGCGCGCAGGCAGACCGAGGGGAAGTTACTCGATCGCGTTCTCATCGGGCGTGGACGCAGGCTTGGCAGACGGCTGTTTGGGGACACGTGGTGCCTTCGTACCTTGCACGACGGGTGCCGAGCTGGCCACCGCTGCGGCGCTGGGGGTGGCGCTCGCGCGAGCCGGTGCGGTCGCGGGGGCGGCAGCTGCGCTGGCGCTGGTCGGCTCCACCACCGGCGCGCTCGACGAAGGCTTGCTTGGGGCCTGCGTCGGGGCGAGCGGCGAGGAGGTCGCCTGAGCCGACGAGGGCGGCTCTGCCGTGGGGCGAGTGGCCCACAGCGCGAGCCCGGCCAACACCCCAGCTGCGCCTGCGATCGGCCACAGGCGATGCCGCACCTTGGGCAGGACGATCGTTTCGGAGGGAACACGTGCCGCCACGGTCGAGCTCACTGCCCGCTCGACCGAATGCTCGGTAGGGCTTGCGGCCTGCACTTTGCTCCCCGGACGCTCGGGGAAATACGGCCCGAACAGCGACGCCACGTCGCTGGCCGAGGTCTCCAGCTCACCCTCGATCAACGCCGCTTCGATGGCCTCCTTGAGCTCGAGCGCGGTCGCGAAGCGCTGGTCTGCGTCCTTCTGCAAGGTTTGCATCACGACCGCGCGCAACCCCTCCGGCAAGTCGGCCTTCATGGGCGGCACCGGCGCCGGCCCTGCCAACGCTGCCAGCCGCCCCAGATCCGTCTGGCCTTCGCACGGAGGGTGGCCCTCCAGCATTTCGTAGGCCACAGCGCCGATGGCCCACAGGTCGGCGCGCCGATCGACCTCTTCGGCCCGGGCTTGTTCCGGCGCCATGAACGCGATCTTGCCTTTGATGTACCCGGTGGTGGTGTCTGGAGCGAGTCGCTCCTTCGCCTTTGCAATGCCGAAGTCGATGAGCTTTGCAGTCCCGTCACGCGCGACCAGGATGTTCTGGGGCGAGATGTCGCGGTGCACCAGTCCGAGCGGGCGGCCGTCTTGCGTCAGCTCGTGCGCGGCGTGCAAGCCCGCGCAAGTGTCGGCCAGCACGCGGAACAGCGCTCTCGGCGAGAGCGCCTTGCCTGCTCGTTCGGCGCGGTAGCGGAGCTCGTCGAGCGAGTCTCCGTCGACCAGCTCCATCACCACGTAGAGCGAGCGAGGGTCCTCGCCCACCTCCCAGATCTGGGCCACGTTGGGGTGCTGGATGCGCGCCACCAGCCGCGCTTCGTCCAGCATCATGTCCTGAAAACGCTTCTGGCTCGCGCGCCCAGGCCGCATCACCTTGATCGCGACCTCGCGCTCGAACCCCCCCGGACCATCGCTGCGGGCGCGCCACACCGCCGCGAAGCCGCCACCACCGATGACCTTCACGAGCTCATATCGACCAAGTCGATCACCGGGGTCGAAGCTCTGGGTCAGGCGGCCTCCTCGATCGCCTGTACTTTCGCCCATCGGGGCGGCGCTAGCAAGGATCGGGCGCGTGCCGGCTTCGGCGTCTAACCCGTGAACGCGCCGTAGCCGATCAGGCCCAGCACGATCACCTGAACGATCAGCGCCAGCACGAACGACAGCGTCCGGAAAGGCTGGATGCCGCGCACGTAGCAGATGCTGTGCACGATGCGCAGCCCGGCGTAGGAGTAGAACAGCGCCGCGGCGATCCCAGCGGAGGTGCCCATGAGCGTCAGCACCAGCGCGGTGGTGATGAACACGGGGGTGTTCTCGAGCGCGTTGCGGTGGGCACGGCGATAGCGTGCGGTCTTGTCGTTGCCAGCGTCGTACACGACGGTGGCCTTCTTGTTCAGCGCTACGTCCTCGGGGTTGATCACCTCGGCGGCCTGGCCGCGGGTGAGGGCGGTGGCGTTGGCCAAGCCGACGAGGTTGGCGCCGAGCACCAAGACGGAGATGACGTAGGGCTGGAAGGCAGGCAGAGCAGCGAGCGCGTTCATGGGTTTCTCCTCGTTTGACCAGACATCGAACGGCGCGCGCGCGGATCGACAGCTCGGAGATTCTTTTTCGTGGAGCGGCCGGCCGACTCGCTAGCCCGGGCGCGCGGCGCTGAGCAGCACGGTGGTGGGCGCAGTCGCGGACGGCGAGACCTGCTCGACGACTAGGCCGAGCCCTTCGAGCGAGGCAACCAGGTCCGGGATGCGAGGGAAACGATAGGTGGGGCCGCGAAAGCGCCGGGGGATGTCGTCTGCCTCGGGGCGGAACGCGAGCACCAACCTCCCACCAGGCGCGAGCGAGTCCGCCAGCTTGGCAAGCACGGCGCCGCTGTCCATCCAGAAGTAGATCGAGTGGACTGAGAAGATGCGGTCGAAGCTCGACGTGGCGAGGTCGACGTCCCCGACGTCCCCGAGGAGCACCTCTATCTCGCCGCGCGCAACGGCGCGCTGGCTGCGCCGCAGCGCCACCTCCGCCATGACTGGTGAGATGTCGACGCCGACGATGCGGCTGCCACGCGCGCGCCGCGCCACTTCTGTCAACGCCTCGCCTGGCCCACAGCCAACCTCGAGCACGCGATGGCCGTCGCGTGCCGCCAACAGGTCGAGCACTTCGAGGTTCAACCGGGCATGCTCGCGTCGCCAGACCCAACCCAAGAGCCGCCCGAACCACCCGCTCGGGGACGCCGCTTGCCGGTTGATCATCCGCGCCACGCGCGCCCAGCGCGGTGGCCTCGAGCTCGCGTCACGCGGCAGGACGACGCGCTGGCCCGCGACGTAGGTGAACATGGCGCCGAGGATGGTGGTGCCGAAGCCGATCGTCAGCTCATTCACGCCGGCGATGCAGCTCCGCGGGATGACCACTCCGTAACCGACCACCACGGTGGGCACCACGAAGCCAATCAGCGGGATGTACGGTCGGAGTCGGTTCATCGAGGTCTCTCCTTCAGGTACGCGTGCGCGAGCAAGTCCACGACCGCGCTCTCCACCTCGTCTTCTGCGAACGGCGACGGCGACGCGTCCCAGGGCATGTGAATTGCCCACAGCGCGATGGTCTCGAGCACCAACCGCGCGGCGAGCTCCACATTGCGAACGGGCCGCACCTTGCCTTGGCTGATGCGCTTCTCGAAGTAGGCCTTGAGCATCGCCACTTGGCCGTTGCGGCCCTGCTCGAACCAAATCGAGGCGAGCTCGGGGTGATCGATGGCGCAGCGGTCGACCAGCTTCAGTGCGCGACGGTTCTTGGCCATACGGCGGTACAGGTCGCGCACGACGCCCTCGAGCTCGTCCGCCTTGGCGCGCGAGCCTTTGGGACGTGAGAGCGCCTGCACCAGCTCCAGCTCTCGCACCTCCTGCAGGAGGCGGGTGTGGACGTAGCGGACCGTGCTGCCGGGGGCGGGGCTGGGCAGCGGCAAACTCTCGGGCTCGGGGCCGTGACCATCCGCGAGCCTCACAGCGGCGTCGAACAGCGCCTCCTTCGACTCGACGTAGCCATACAAAGTGCCCTTGGCCACCCCCAGCGCTTCTGCGACGTCGGCCATCTGTGTCAGCCGGAAGCCCCGCGCGACGAAGGTGTTCGTAGCGACTTCGATCAGCTTGCGGAACCTGCCGCTGGGAATGGATCGCGCCACAGGTCTGGATAATAATCGACCGACCTGGTCAGTCAAAATTTTTTTCTGGTGCGTATTCAAGTAATCTGTTGAATATTTGATTTATGGGAACGGCCCACCGACGCTTCAAGGACACTCTCTACGAACAGCTCGCCCGGATCGGCAAAGCGTTGTCCGCGCCCAAGCGGCTCGAGCTCTTGGATCTGCTGTGTCAGTGCCCGCGCACGGTGGAGGGGCTGGCGGAGCAGGCTGCCATCTCACTGGCCAACGCTTCGCAGCACCTGCAGGTGCTCCGCGCGGCGAGGCTCGTCGATGCGGAGAAGCGGGGGCAATACGTGGAGTACCGCCTGGCCGACGAGGGTGTGTGCCGATTCGTCGTCTCGCTGCGCGGGCTGGCGGAGGCGCGCCTTGCGGAGGTCCAACACGTGACCCGCGCCTACTTCGAGGAGCGGGCGATCATGGAGGCGGTGGAGGCGCCTGAGCTGCTCCGCCGCGTGAAGGCCGGCGAAGTCACGGTGCTCGACGTCCGTCCGGTCGAAGAGCACCGCGCGGGCCATCTCCCTGGCGCGCTCTCGATCCCAGTCGCCGAGCTGAAGGCGCGGCTGAAGGAGCTGCCCAGGGATCGCGACGTCGTCGCCTACTGCCGCGGTCCGTACTGCGTGATGGCGGTCGAGGCCGTGGAGCTCTTGCGCAAGAAGGGCTTCAACGCCCATCGCTTGGAGCAGGGCGTGGCCGATTGGCGCGCTCGCGGTTGGCGCGTCGAGAGCGTAGGAGCCAGGCCATGATCTTCAAACCCCACTACCACTTCGAGACCGGCTGTGCCGCGTACTTGTTCGGCTGCGGTGGCCTCGGTCGATGCGCCGTCGTGGATGCTCACGAAGCGGACGTCGACGCCCACCTCGAGTTCGCCGCGGCCAAGGGCATGCGCATCACGCACGTGATCGACACCCATGTGCATGCCGACCACATTTCCGGCGGCCCTCTGCTCGCGAAGAGGGCGGGTGCAGTCTACTGCTTGCACGCGTCGGCCGACGTCGCGCTCACGTTCGAGCCGCTCACGGATGGTCAAGAGCTCGAGCTGGGTAACACCCGGGTGAAGGTGCTCCACACGCCCGGCCATACGCCGGAGAGCCTCTGTCTCGTGGTGACGGACCTGCGGCGCGGCGAAGACCCTTGGTTCGTTCTGACTGGCGACACGCTCTTCGTGGGCGCTGTGGGGCGCCCAGACCTGCCCGGCCGGGCGCGCGAGAACGCGGGCGAGCTTCACGACAGCATCCACCAGAAGCTCCTCACGCTGCCGGACCAGCTCGAGGTGTATCCGGGCCACTTCTCGGGATCGCTCTGCGGTGCCGGCATGAGCGGCAAACCCTCGAGCACGATCGGTTTCGAGAAGAGATGGAGCCCGCTCCTGTCGAAGGGGCGCGAAGAGTTCATCGAGGCCGTGTTCGATGTCCCGCCCAAGCCCGAGGCGATGGCGATGACCCTGCGCCTCAACCAAGGTCGCGCGGAGCTCAGCCCATGAGCCACGTCCGGCTCGGCCTGCGGGAGAACCTCGCGCAGTTCTCGCTGCTGGTCCTGGTCAACGCCTTCGTGGGCGCGATGGTGGGGCTGGAGCGCACGATTCTACCCTCGATCGCCGAGCAAGAGTTTCAACTCGCAGCAAAGACCGCGGTGCTCTCGTTCATCGTCGTCTTCGGCGTGACGAAGGCGCTCACGAACTACCTGGCCGGGAGGCTCTCCGATCGCTTTGGGCGCAAGCATGTGCTGGTGGGCGGCTGGCTCGTCGCGCTGCCCGTGCCGTTCCTGCTCATGTGGGCGCCGAGCTGGTCCTGGGTGCTGTTTGCCAACACGCTGCTCGGCGTGAGCCAGGGTCTGACCTGGTCGACCACCGTGATCATGAAGATCGACCTGGCAGGACCCGAGAAGCGCGGGCTCGCCATGGGGTTGAACGAGTTCGCGGGGTACTTCGCCGTCGCAGGCAGCGCGCTTGCGACAGGGCTCGTCGCCGCGCGCTACGGGTTGCGGCCAGAGCCATTCTATCTTGGCGTCGCGTTCGTCGTGCTCGGGCTGCTGCTGTCCGTCGCCTTGGTGCGCGAGACCAAAGAGCACGTAGCGGTGGAGTCGAAGCTCCACGGAGCATCGTCGCCAGGAGGCCTGCCCACGCAACGCGAGGTGTTCTGGCGGACTTCGCTGCTCGACAAGGATCTCTCCAGCGTCAGCCAGGCCGGCCTCGTCAACAACCTGAACGACGGCATGGCGTGGGGACTGTTCCCGCTGTTTTTCGCAGCCGCCCGGATGGATCTCACGCAGATTGGAACCTTGGCGGCCATCTACCCGGCGACGTGGGGAGTGGCCCAGCTCGCCACTGGTGCGTGGTCCGATCGCGTCGGACGCAAATGGTTGATCGCGTCGGGGATGTGGGTGCAGGCGGTCGGCATCGCCGTCGTGGTGCTCGCGACGGATTTCGCCGGGTTCGCGCTCGGCGCTGCGCTGCTGGGCGTGGGCACTGCCATGGTCTACCCGACGCTGCTCGCGGCCATCGGTGACGTGGCGCACCCTGGTTGGCGGGCGTCCTCGGTCGGGGTGTACCGCCTGTGGCGAGATCTCGGCTACGCCGTCGGCGCGCTCTTCGCAGGTGCGATCGCCGACGCGCTCGGGCTGTCGGCCGCTCTGTGGGCGGTGGCGGCGCTCACCTTCGCGTCGGGGCTCGTGGTCGCCGTGCGCATGCGCGAGACCCTTCGGCGGCCCGTGTCCGGCCCGGCGTGGGCATTCTGAGATTCGCCTTGGGTGAGGGGTGGGGTAGAGGTGTCCGCGGAGGTGACGTGACGGCCGACCGCCAAGGCATCCTGCAGCACATCGGGCGCACCCCGCTCGTGACCTTGGAGCACGTCGGGCGCGGCCTCCCGGGGCGCGTGTGGGTGAAGTGCGAGCACATGAACCCCGGCGGCTCGATCAAAGACCGCATCGCGCTCGCGATCGTCGACGATGCGGAGGCCCGCGGCGTGCTGCGACCCGGCATGACGCTGATCGAAGCGACGGCGGGCAACACGGGCGTGGGGCTGGCGCTGGTCGCGGCCGTACGCGGCTACCGCTTGGTCTGCGTGATGCCGGAGAAGATGTCCATCGACAAGCGGCTTTCGCTTGCGTCGCTCGGGGCTCAGGTCGTCGTCACCGCCAACGCGCCTCCCTCGAGCCCGGACAACTTCCGCCAGGTCGCGCGGCGCTTGGCCACGGAGCACGGCTGGTTCCTGACTGACCAGTTCGAGAACCCGGCGAACGTTCGTGTGCACGAGCAGACGACGGCGGTGGAGATCTTGGAGCAGACCCATGGCCAAGTGGCTGCGTTCGTGGCCGGCGCCGGCACGGGGGGGACCCTCAGCGGGGTGGGGCGTCGCTTGAAGGCGGCGCGCCCCGACGTGCGCATCGTGCTGGCCGATCCGATCGGCTCCGGGCTCGCCGATTGGGTCGACACAGGTCGACTCGGCAAAGACGGCTCGTACGCCGTCGAGGGCATTGGGGGCAGCGAGGTGCCCAAGAATCTTCATCGCGACGTGATCGACGAAGCGGAGCGCGTGAGTGACGACGAGAGCTTCGCGATGGCGAGGAGGCTCTGGCGCGAAGAGGGGCTCCTCGTCGGCGGGTCCGCGGGCACGAACGTCGTCGCCGCGCTGCGGGTCGCCGCGCGTGTCGGCATGGCCGGGCCCGTGGTCACGGTGCTGCCGGACGCGTGGGATCGCTACCGCGCCAAGCCCTGGACGCGAGCCGACGCCGAGGGATAGCTCAACCAAACCGGTGGTTTCCTCCTTAAGTGGGGGTGTTCGAGCGCCGCTCAGTCGTGTAGCCCATGGCACCGCGTCGGAAGGCTCGAGACCCACGAAAAGCTCGAGCGTCGGGGGAACGGGTGTCGAGCACGGGGACGGCCCCGACGTTTCGTGGAGAGCGACGCCGCTCGCTGGCCACCCGAAGAGGAGTGCATGCCCTTCAAGAAGAAAGTGCTGCTGATCGATCCCGCCTCCAACGCTGAGTCGACGTTGGCGGGCAGGCTGCGCATGCAAGGCTTCACGGTGGTCGAGCATCCCGACGCGGAGGATGGTGTGCGCGCAGCGCTGGCCGCCCCGCCCTCGGTCGTGGTCGCGGATCTCTGGATGCACAAGATTTCGGGTGTGCAGCTTTGTCGCTTGCTCGGCGCGGAGCCCGCGACGGCGCACGTGCCAGTCGTGCTGCGTGGCCCGGACGGTCAGCGCAACCGCTTCTGGGCGCAACGCGCGGGCGCGAGCGCGTACGTGCTCCCTGGGCGCATTGGGGACCTGGTGCGAGCGATCAACGCGGCGATGCAGAACGCGCAAGCGCCAACGTCGTACGACGGCAAGTCCTGGGAAATGATCGCGGACGTGCGAGACCGCATCGCCGACTACCTGGACGAGGCGCTGTTCGACTCCGTCGTGGCGGGGGAGATCCGCTCGCTGGGAACGTGTTGCGACTTCGAGCGCCTGTTCGACCTCTTGTCGCAGTTCACCGCTCAGATCACCAGCTACCGTTGGATGGCCCTCGCCACGCCGAAGCCGACGCGCTTCGCGCTCCACGTGAACCCTGCCGAGCGCGTTCGCGCCGAGTCGGAGGCGCGGGCCGCGTTCGGCTTCGACGACACGGTGGTGGCGACGGTGATCGAGGACGAGGATGCGTATGCCGACGCGACGGGACCGAGGCCGATCGTATGCCCCATCCTGCTGGGTGGTCACGCGATCGGAGAGCTGGCCATGGCGGTTCGTGAGCCCCAGCACGCGAAGGACGCTGGGCTGGTCGGGGTGATCGCACGCGAGCTCGCGGGGCCCATCCGCATCACGACCTTGGTCGAGGAGTCGCAGCGGCTGGCGACCACCGACGCGCTCACCCGCCTGGCCAACCGTCGCGCGTTCGTCGGGGAGTGCGAGCGCGAGATGCAGCGGGCCGCCCGCTACAGTCGGCCGCTCTGCTTGGCCTTGCTCGACGTGGACCACTTCAAGGCCATCAACGACGGGTTCGGACACGGCGTCGGTGATCGCGTGCTCGAGGTGGTGGCCGAGACGCTCCGCTCCGCGGCCCGTGCTGGTGACATCCTCGGTCGCTGGGGGGGCGAAGAGTTCACGGTGCTGCTTCACGCGGCCGACATGTCTAGCGCGATGGTGGCAGCCGAGCGTCTGCGCGCTGCGATCGAGGCGCTCACGATCACCGCCCCCGACGGGCGCAGCGTGCCGGTGACGGCGTCGTTCGGCGTCGCCGAGCTGCGCTGCAACGAGGCGATCGAGCAGCTGGTCGACCGCGCCGATCGTCACATGTACAAGGCGAAGTCTGCCGGTCGCAATCGCGTCGTGGGCGAGCACGGTGCGACGGTGGAGAGCCCGGTCTCCGAGCGTTTGTCGGCCTGAGGCTCGAACCGAGCGCCGGCGAAGGAAGGACGGGTTCGCTCGGCCGTATCAGCACCCGCGCGGGATCGACTGGCCTAGAGGTCGAGCCGCCCGTCCCCTTCTCGTGAGGAACACGAACATGTCGATCCGCTCCGCTCGCACGCTGTTGGTGGTTGCATCCTGCTGCGCCTTTTCGCTCGTTGCTGCCGGTTGTGACTCGGCACCTGCAGGCGGCGGCTCGGCCTCGGCCGCCGGCTCCGCCGCGCCGGCCGCCAAGAGTGGATCGGGGTCCGCTGCTGCCACCACGGCAGCCAAGGCGCCCGAACAGCCCAAGGTGGAGATGGTCGACCACGACCTCAGCAGCGCGGACCCCAAGTGGGCCGGCTGGACGGCCAAGGGCCCCGCCGACGCGAAGGTCATGGCCGACGGCGTCGCGGGCGCGCGCATCGCCGCGAAGGGCCCCTCGATCCTGGATCGCAAGCCCGGGGGCGACGAGGGCTTCGACATCGCCTTCGCGTGGGGCAAAGAGGACCTGAAGACCCAGAAGGAGAACGTCAAGAAGGGCGCGGACTCAGCCAAGAGCACCATGACCATCATCAAGGACGAGGCCGGCCAACTCGAGTACTCGCTCAAGGGCGAGAGCGGCAACACGACCTACTACTTCACGCTGCACATGAACGTGGAGAAGACCGACGTCAGCTGCAAGAACGGCAACATGATGGGCGCGGGCAACGAGGCCGAGCACAAGCGGCTGATGGACGCCTGCAAGACGCTGGCGAAGAAGGCCAAGTAGGCTCAGTCGTCGAGCAGCGCGCGCGTCACCGGGTGCTGGGCGTCGCCCAGCACGGTGGCAGCGGGGCCGTGCTCGACACGGCGCCCGCGATCGAGCACATGCACCCGCTGCGCGCAGCGCCGCGCCAGCTCGAGCGCGTGCGTGACGATCACCAAGGACTGCCCTTGCTCGGCCAGCGCCCCGAGCAGGTCGATCACGCCTAGCGCCGAACGCCGGTCGAGCGCGCTGGTCGGCTCGTCGAGCAAGAGCAGCTCCGGCTTCATCATCAAGGCGCGCGCGATCGCGACGCGCTGCTGTTGGCCTCCGCTCAGCTCGTGCGGCATGGACCTCGCCTTGTCTGCGACGCCCACGCGCTCGAGCAGGAGCTTCGCGCTCCGTTCGGCGCCTGCGCGCGATTCACGCAGCACGGTCATGGGCGCGAGACAGAGGTTTTGCACCACGTCGAGGTGCGGGAACAGCTGGTAGCCCTGGAACACCAGCCCGACCCTGGCGCGCAGCTCGCGCATTGCAGCGCCCGTCGGCGAGGTGCCTGCGCCGAGCGTCTGGCCCGCCACGGTGATCTGCCCGTCGTCGAACGGCAACAGCCCATTCAGACAGCGGAGCAAGGTCGTCTTGCCCGAGCCGCTCGGCCCAACCACGACCGTGACGGAGCCTTGCTCGGCGTCGAAGTCCAGGCCGTCGAGGACCCACTGGCCTCCCAGCTGCTTCCTCAAGCCTCGAACGGTGATCACGCTTGCGCCCTCTTGGGGTCGAGCCTCTGCTCGAGCCTGCGCGCCAAGAGCGACACTGGCAGGCTCATCGCGAGGTACAAGATCGCTGTCATGGCGGTGAGCTCGATCGTGGCCTGGGTGCTCATGGACAGCACGGAGTAGCGCTTGGTCAGCTCCACCACGGTGATCACCGAGCAGACGCTGGTGTCCTTGAACAGCGCGACGAAGTCGTTCACGGCGGGGGGGATCGAGACCCGGAGGGCTTGTGGCAGCACCACATGTCGCAGCGTCTGGAGCTCGCCCAGGCCGAGCGCGCGGGCGGCTTCGCTCTGCGCTGCGGGCACCGAGAGCAGCCCGGCTCGATAGATCTCCGCCTCGTACGCGGAGTAGTTCAGCGAAAGGCCCACGATCGCCGTCGTGAGGGCGCTGGGCGCGAGCCCGAGCTCCGGCAAGAAGAAGAAGATGAAGAACAGCTGGAGCATCAGCGGCGTCCCGCGGATGACCTCGACGTACACCGTCAGCGCGGCCCCGAGCCCGGGCGGACCATGGCGCCGCCCGAGCGCGACGGCGAGGCCGAGCAGGCTCGCCAAGGGGAAGGCGACCACGCTCAGCAACAACGTCATCCCCGCGGCTTGAAGCAGGATGGGCCCGTAGTCCCGCACCACGGCGAGCCCACGCTTCTTGGGCGCGGCGGTGATCGGCGGCTCGCCGCCGGCGCTCGAGCCGCTCGGGCTCGACGCCTGTGGCGAAGCCGAGGGGGTGGGGACCTCCGGCACCCCGAGCAGCCGGGAGAGCGTGAGTTGCTGCGCGTTCCACAGACCATAACGACGATAGAGGCGCTCGAGCTCGCCGCGCCGGTGGAGCTCCGCCAAGGCTCGATCGATGGCGCTCGTGAGCCTGCTCTCGCCAGCGCGCGCGTAGATCACGTAGTGGCCCTCGCCCAGCGGCTCGCCGCTGACCTCGAGCTTGGGGAAGCGGGGGCTGTAGAAGGCGACGATCGGCGTGTCTTGGAACGTCGCCGAGAGCTTGCCCGTCTCCACCTCGCGCATCGCGTCGGTGTTGCCGTCGTAGCCGGCGAGCTCGACCGCGTCGCCCAGCTCGGACTTGGCCAGCGTCTCGGCCGCCGAGCCAGTGAGCACGCCGACCTTGCGCTTGGGGCGCGTCGCGACCTTGAGCGCGCCGAGGTCGAGGCCGCTGCCTTTCTTCACGAGCAACGAGAGACCGTAGACGTAGTAGGGCTTCGACGCGCTCATGGCCGCCGCGTGCTCCGGCGTGAGCTCGTAGCCGTTGAGCACGACGTCGATCTTCTTGGTGCGCAAGAGGTCGGGCAGTTTGTCCCAGTTGCCTTGGGCGAACGTGGCGGTGACGCCGAGCTCCTTGGCGATCAGCTCCGCGAGCTCGACCTCGAAACCTGTCACCTGCGAGGGGTCGTCGTCGCGCGGGTAGACATAGGGGCCGCCGCCCTCTTGATCGCCACCCCACACGAGCGCGCCGCGCGCGAGGATGTCGTCCAGCGCGTCGGCGCGTGCGTGCGACGTCACCATCAGGCAGAACGCGGCCGCGACCAGCGCGACGAACAGGCGAGCCACGCGGGCAGAGCTTAGAGCCGCACGCGGCGCGGCGGGTGGGCGCCCTTCACCTCGAGCGGAGGGTACGCGGCAGGTTTCTCGGCGACCACCTTGGGATCCACTCCTGCGCAGATGGTCTTGTCCGCGGCCATCTTCTCGCAGCGTGCAAGATCGATCGCGCGTGGAGCGCGATGCAGCGCAGCGGTGGCAGGCGAGAGCCAGGCGGGGCCTCTCTCGCCCGCGCGAGCGCGCGCGCGGGCCAAGGCCGCGTAGCCGTGCGCAGTCGGCAACAGCCCCTTGTCCTCGAGCGGCGCGAGCAGCGCGAGCGCCTCGGTGTCGGAGCCCTTCTCGGCGATCAGCACCTCGGCGTAGGCGCTCGTGAGCTCCGGATCGTCCTGCTTCTTGTCGCGCAGCGCCGTCACGGTGGCCTTGGCCCAAGCCAGCACCGTGGGCACCTTCTCTGCGGGCACCTCCTCGCCCTTGCGATCGAAGCGCCCTTCGGCGCGCGCGATGGCCAGCGCCGAGATCAACAGGCCGCGATCGGTGAGCTTGCGATCGCCCGGCTTGCTCGCCTCGGGCATGAACCGAGCGATGTAGAGCAGCGCGGCTCGGTGCTTGCCGACGGACGTGCTGCCCTCGGCGAGCGAGAGGTGGTGCGCTTCGCCATCGGCGCGCGACACGGCATTGCCACAGGCCGCTGCGGGAGCGGGTCGATGGAGGCCCGCCCCGAGCGCGAGCAAGGCAGCGACGAGGAACGAGATGGTGGGCGTGCGCATTCCTCGATGCTAGCCGACCCCGGCCCGCTTGGCAGCGCGCGGGTCTCAGCTGGCCTTCACGGTCAGCGTGGCGGCCTCGATCTGCTTCTTCGTGCTGGCGTCGAAGTAGGCCTCGTCACCAGCCGCCTCCACCACGATGACCTCGCTCTCGGTGACGAACACCGTGACCCAGTACTCGTGACCGCGACCGTTCTTGCTGATCTGGTAGCGCTGGCGCTTGCCGGTCAGGCCCGACGCGGAGCTCACCTTCGCGGGCTTGTCGTCGACGGCGCTGTAGCCGGCCTTCTTCAGCTTGTGGTCGAGCGCGGCCGTCCAGAAGTCGAGGTTGCCCTTGGGATCGTTGCGCTCGGCGCGCACGCCGATCACCACGCCGGCCGCGCTGGTGGCGCGATAGTCGTAGGCCTCGCCAGGGTCGACTTGGGCGAAACCATCGGGCGGGGCGAGCTGCGCGGTGGGGCTGCAGGCCGCAGCGAGGAGCAACACGGGAACGAACAACAGGGAGCGGAGGGGGCGCATGGTCGATCTCATTTCTTGGGGGCGGGGAGGCGGAGCAGCTCGTCGACACCGAGGCTGCCGAACCAGGAGACTGGCAGGTCGATCGCGCGTGGGGGAGGCGGAGGAGGAGGTGGTGGGGGTGTCTGGACCACGACCGGGACGGTCTTCGGCTTGGCGGTGAGGCGCACCGTCAGCACGCTGAACGCGGTGTGCTCCTTCAGGAAGCGGAGCCTGCCGCTGAGCACGTCCATCTCCTTGGCAACGCGCTCGAGCTCGCGCTCCACCGTGAGCATGTCGGTCATGGTGCCGGCTTTGGCCAGGAACTCCTCGAGGCGCTTGCGGGTGGCGCGCAAGTTCTCGAGGCGCACCTCTGCGTCCTTGTACTCGGCCGTCACGTCCTCGGCGTTGATCACCTCGTTGGTGACGAGGCCAAGCTTCTCGATCTTCTGCAGACCTTCGCGGAAGCGGGCCGAGGGGACCTTGACCTTCACCGTGTCGTTGGTGCGCCCCGCCAGGTGGCCACCCACCGACTCGGCGGCATCGACGGCGGCGTCGATGGTGGCGGCCACGCGGTCGGCGTCGACGGTGAGCGCGACCTCGCCGGTGTACAGAATCAAAGCTTGCGAGGCCTTGTCGCTGGACTTGCCCTCCTGTGTCGCGGACTTGGCGCCTGCGGGCGCTCCTGGTGCTGCGGGCGTGACCTGATGCAGCTCCGACTTGGGGCTCATCGGTGCCTGGCCCGGCGAAGGCGCCGGCGCGCCGGCGTCCCCTGCCATCGGGGCCGCGGGGGACGGCCCACCCATGTCGTGGGGCGCGCTGGGCGCTTCTGCCATGGCGGGTGGGGCGGAGCCGCAGCCCGAGAACAAGCCGAGCGCGACCAGGGTGATCGCGACCGAGCGACCGAGCGAGCGATGAGGCAAACGAGCAAGCACTGGGACCTCCGTGACGTTCGTGGTCCCAAGAACGCGATCGCTTCGCCCGGCCTTACAGGCCGGTGACGTCAGAAGCGCCCGGACACGGACAGCCCGCCGCCGCCCGGCACCGACCAGGGCGAGACCGAGACCTCGCCTCGAGAAGGCTCGGACAGGCCGAGGCCCAAGCCGATCGCGCCCGCGCCCGTGGCGAGGAGGCCTCCGATGCCAAAGCCGACGAACACGCCGAAGCCCGTGACCTCTCGGCTGCGCGCGCTCTCGAAGTCGTAGTCGCTCGAGCAGCCGAGGCGATCCTCGCCGCACTCGTCGTTGAGCTCGTCGCCGGCCTGGAGCGAGTCGACGCCGAGCCCGATCGACACGCCCAGCATCGCGAGGCCTCCGCTGCCGACGATGATGGCCCACACCGGCAGCTCGCGCTCGGTGGGGGGCGGCGGCGGTGGCGGCGGTTTGGGCTTGGGCGGCTCTGGCTTGGGCGGGAGCTTCTTCAGCGCGACGCGGATCACGGCGCGATCCCCCTGCGCCTTCACCTCGACCGAGCCCTCGAACTTTTCGTAGCCGTCTGCCGTTGCGCTGACGGCGTGGGGGCCCGGGTCGACGAACAGCGGTTGGCCCCACTGCTCCGAGGGCAGGAGCTTGTTGTCGAGCAGCACCCTCAGCTTGGGGGGGCCGGCGACGACCTCCACCATCAGGCCGGAGAGGTCTTTGGCCAGCTCGTCGCGCAGCTTCTCGGCGGCGGCGATCGCCTCGGCGAACTCGACCTCCTTGGCGTAGCGAATGGCCTCGTCGAACTCGCGCCACGCCGTGGCGGTCTTGCCCTGTCGGCGATGGCACTCCGCGAGGTTCAGCAACGTGTCGCCGCGGCGGCGTTTCTCGTAACTCTGGCTCAGGAGCTCACAGCCGCGATCCAACCCCCCCGGCTCACCCATGAGCTTGCGGCCCTCGTGGAACAGCTTGCCGGCCTCTGCCCAGTCGTCTTCGCTCGCGGGCGGATCCTCTGGTTGCGCCCAGGCGATCGCCGGGCCGAGGAGCAGCCACCAACCCAGCGCCGCCGACGCGACGACTCGTCCCCGCCTCACTTGGGCTTCCCCTTCTCGTACGCCTTCCACGGATCGAACGGGTTCGGCGGGATGGGTGGCGAGGAGACCGTGGTCGAGGGCGTAGGCAACCTGCCGGTCAACGCCGGCGGCGCCGCGGAAGCGCTGGGCTCCGCGGAGGCGCTGACCTCGGCGGAGGGAATGGCGGAGGCCGTCGCGACAGGCTTGCGCGGGGGAGCCGCGGGTGGTGGCGCGGTGGCTGCGGCCTGGGTGGGCGCGGTGCGTCCGATGCTCCCAGGGCGGGCGCCTTCGGTGGCTTTGCGTGACTCGACCTTGCCGACGTTCGCAATGGTGACGAGGTACCAATCCACGGTGCTCAAGGGCTGGAACGTGACCAGCACGTCTCGCCCGTCGCGCTGCGTCTCCAGGTAGCCCGAGTCCCCGCGCTCGATCGCCGCGCGCACATCGGCCATGGCGAGGGTCTCGGGCTCGCGGGAGCCCCCCTGGTTGGAGCGCTGCGCCAACACCTTGCCGGTGCGCTCGACCAAGAGGGAGGTCTCCACCTCTTTCGCCTCGCTGGTGTCGAGCGCCACCTCCACCGCCAGCCGCGCGTCCACGTCGAAGCGGAGCACCGCGATGACCTCGCCGTTCGAGTCGTGCACGGCGGTGGCCGCCTGCAAGAGCACGCCGCCCTTCTCCGTGGTGGTCGGCGGGCCCCAGACTACGCCCGGGCTGTGCTTCGCACGCTGGTGGAGTGGATCTCGGCGGCCATCGAGGTCCTTCGCCAAGCCGGCCATCCCTGGGTAGGCGAGGTGGAGCCCGCTCTCGAGCGTCAGCGCGATGCCGTGGATCGGTACACCAGTGTCAGCGAGCACGCGCAGGCGCTGCTCCTCGCTGAGCGCGCGGGCGCTGCCACCCAAGCTCTCGAGCATGATCGGTCGCGCCAAGTCGCGCAGGCCCACGATCGAGCCGGCGTGCCTCGAGCGCTCGTCCGCGGCAGCGTCGGGCGCTACCGCGCCGACTGGCCACTCGAAGCTCACTGCCTTGCCATAGAACGCGGAGTCCATGAGGCCGGGGGCTGCGTCCGGTCCGCGCTGGAAGCGCTCGGGACCATAGAATTGGTCGTCCGCCTGGGTGGGCCGCGCGAGCGAAAGCCCCACCGCTCCAGCCATGCGGCTCATCAGCCGCTCGTAGCGCTGAAACGTGGCGTCGAGCCCCTGCGCCCGGAGCGCCGAGGCTGCCTGTAGCTCCACCAGCGTCAGCTCGCGGTTGTGCTTCTCGGCGAGCTTGACGCGATTGTAGATGTGGACACCCAGAGTGGCGCTGGCGCCCAGGAGCAGCGCCAGGCCAAGCAGAGCCGCCGCCAACATGCGGTGCTTGCTGATCCAGCGGCCGAGGCGCTGGCCGCTCGTGTCTGGCTGGGCCAGCACGGCCTCGTTGCGCAGGAAGCGGCGCACGTCGTCGGCCAACGCGGCCACCGTGCTGTAACGATCCTCGGGGCGCAGGCGCGTGGCCTTCTCGATGATTGCGCGCAGCTCGCGCGGGACGTCGGCTCCCGGGGTGGCCGGCTCCGCTGGCAACCGGCGCGCGCTCTTGGCGTTGGTCAACACCTCGTCCAGCGTGGTGCCGCCCACGGCTTGCTTGAGCGTGACGATCTCTTGCAGCATCAGCCCCAGCGCGTATTGGTCGCTGCGCCCGTCGAGCTGGTCCACCTTGCCCGCGGCCTGCTCGGGGGACATGTACATCGGCGTGCCAATGGTGGAGCCCACCCGGGTCCGCGCGGTGTGGCGCAGATCGTTTCCGCGCGAGTCGAACACCTCGACCGTGGAGTCCATGGGCGAGCCGCTCTGGCCCACCAGCTTGGCGATGCCCCAGTCCATGACGTACACCTCGTTGAAGCGGCCGATCATGATGTTGGCCGGCTTGAGATCGCGGTGCACTACGCCGCGCTCGTGCGCATAGGCGATGGCGTCGCAGACCTTGAGGAAGGTCTCCAGGCGCGACTCGAGCGAGTGTGGACCGTCGAGCGGCGCGCCCGATTCGATCTTCTTCCTCGTCTCGGACAGCAGCTGGTCGAGCTCGATGCCTTGGACCAGCTTCATGGCATAGGCGAGCTGCCCGCTCGGCCCGTTCTCGACGCCGTACACGGGCACGATCGACGGGTGGTCGAGCTGAGCGGTGATCTGCATCTCGCCCAAGAAGCGCGAGTAGAGCGAGCTGTTCTGCTGCATGTGCGGCAGGATCGACTTGAGCGCCACCTTGCGCCGCAGCACGACGTCGCGGGCGATGTGCACCTCACCCATGGCGCCTTTGCCGAGCTCGCCGAGCACCTCGTAGTGATCGGTCTCGAGCTGGATGACCTCTTCGTTGGCGGGCGCGCTGCGCACAGGGACCACGCCGGAGCTCGCCGCGGTGGCGGCGACCCTCATGCTCGGTTTGATCACTGTCGCGCTGGCGTCCACCGCCTCGCTGGTGTGCAGCTCCTTGAACAGCTGGGTGCCGATCACACCGCGCTCGTGCAGGTGCGAGAGGAACTTCTCGGGCGTCGCTTGTGGCGCGGCAGCGCGGAACTGCTGCAGCTGCTCCGCGACGTCGAGGCGCGCGAGCTGAGAGAGCTTTCCTTGGAGGTCGGCGAAGTTCATCCCCATGGGCTCATTGCTCGAAGCAGTAGAGGTGCACGTTGTCGCGGCTGCACTCTTGGATGAACACCTCGGACCAACCCTCCATGATGATGCTGCCGTCGCCCACCTTGTCCGTCAGGCCGACAGAGCCCAGGCTGCTCGGGGCGGTCGAGGTCCAGTTGGCGCAGTTGTAACCGACGCCCGAGCTCAGCCCGTTCTCGAACGTGCCGGTCCAGGTCTCTCGCGTCGGCAGCAACTCGCCCATGGGCCCCTGATCGATGGGATGCAGCAAATCGTTGCTGGTCAGCCCACCCCAGTTCGGCGCCACGACCTCGCCGCCGGGCAGGACGTAGGGGGCGGGCGGCGACTTCACGAAGCGCTCGTCGGGCGAGGTGGAGTCGTCGCTGACCCACGCGCGAAACAGACCACCGAGCAACGCGGTGTTGGCGACGTCCTGGCAGATCGCGTCTGCCTCCGCTGCGCCGCCAAAGTCCGCCAGCACGGGCAAAGGCGTGACGAACACGCGCCGGCCAGGGAGCTCGCACCCGTCGTCGGGCAGCTCCGGCCCTGGCAAGGTCAGGTTGACGAAGCCGCTCTCGCAGATCGACTCGCAGCGGCCCATGCGACAGAGCGGCATGGCCACGTTCTGGAGGAAGCAGGCGCGTCCGCAAGCGCCACAGTTCAGCGGGTCGTCCAGGGTGGCGCCGGGCGCGTCGGGATCGCAGGCATCGCCGCCGCCGCCACCGCCGCCGCCCCCTCCGTCGTCGCTCTCCAGCAGCGGATCTGGTCCCGGGCAGCGGAACGCGAGCAGCGAGAGGAGCATGAGGCCGAGCGTCAGCGCGCTCGCAAGCCTGTGGCCCGAAGAGAGTTGCGTCACGGCTCGACCATGATGCCCCTACCGGTGGCGGCTGACCAGACCGCCGTCGCGCTCTGGGCCACGCTGACAGCGAGCTGAAAGCGAACGTCGATGAACAACGTGCTAAAGGCCCGCGATCTCGGAGAATGCGCGCTTGAGCTCGGCCATCAGCGCGTTGGCGCGCGCCTCCGCCTCGCGGGTCGGCTCGGCCTCGGCCACCTTCTCGCACACGTCGAAGTAGATCTTGATCTTCGGCTCCGTTCCGCTGGGGCGCGCGATGATCCGGCTCTGCCCCTCGAGCTCGTAGATCAACACGTCGCTGCTGGGCAGGCTGAGCTTCGCGCTCTTTCCGGCGGCGTCTTTGCGCGTGCCTGCCTTCACGTCGCTGGTGGCGAGCACGGCCAGCGGGCCCACGCGATCCAGCGCCTGAGCGCGCAGGCGGGCCATCACCGCTTGGATCTGCGCGAGGCCGTCCTGGCCCTTCATCGTGACGGCGATCTGCCCGCTGACGAACAGCCCGTATCTGCGCGCGACCAGGTCGAGCTCGTCGAACATGGTCTTGCCGGCCGCGCGGCGCTTCGCCCACAGCTCCGCGAACAAGAGCGCCGCGCTGATGCCGTCCTTGTCCCGCACCAGCGGGCCCACGGTGTAGCCGAGCGCCTCTTCGTAGCCGAAAACGAAGCGCTTGTTCGCTTCTCGCTCGAGCGTCATCGCGCGGTTGGCGATCCACTTGAAGCCGGTCAGCGTCTCCTCGTACGTCACGCCGAGGGCGCGCGCGATCGCGCCCAGCTGAGGGGACGACACGCACGAGGCAAGCACGACGCGATCTCCGCTCGGGTCACCCTCGGTCAAGAGGTAGTGGCCGAGCAGCACGCCCACCTGGTTGCCGGTGAGCTGCACGAAGCTCTGCTCGGAAGGCCCCTTGCGCAGCGCCACGGCGAGCCGATCGACGTCCGGATCGCTGGCCAAGATCAGGTCTGCACCGACCTCGTTGGCGAGCGCGTACGACAGATCGAGCGCGCCTTTCTCCTCGGGGTTGGGGAAGGCGACCGTAGGGAACTCGCCGTCTGGCTCGGCCTGCGCCGGCACGCTGTGGACGCTGCTGAAGCCCGCGCGGCGCAGCGATTCGCGCACCAGCCGGTTGCCGACGCCGTGGAGCGGCGTGTAGACGATCGCGGCGTCGCGATCGCCCGCGCGCGTCACGCTCAGCGCTTGCACCGCGTCGAGGTAGGCGGGCTCGAGGTCGCTGGGAAAGTCGCGCACCAGGCCCTGCTGCTGGGCTTGGGCGAAGGCCACGAGCGGCACCTGATCGGCGGGTGGTGCGTGGTCGATCTGGGCGGCGATGCCCTTGTCTTGCGGCGGGATGATCTGCGCGCCGTTCTGCCAGTAGGCCTTGTAGCCGTTGTACTCGGGGGGATTGTGGCTAGCGGTCACCATCACGCCGGCCGCCGCACCGAGCCTGGTCACCGCGTAGGCGGCGACGGGAGTGGGGCACACCCCTGGAGAGAGGTGCGAGGGGATGCCCAGGGCGGCGAGCACGCTGGCCGTATCTTCGGCGAGCTCTCGGCTCATGCGCCGCCCGTCGTAGCCGATCACCACTCCGCGACGCTTGGCCTCCAGCGTGGCGTCGGCGAGGAGGTACTGCCCGAGGCCGAACGTGGTGCGACGGATGACGGCGCGGTTCATGCGCGTTTCGCCGGCGCCGATCACGCCTCGCAAGCCCGCTGTGCCGAACTCGAGGGGCCCTGCGAAACGATCGGCGAGATCCTTCGCCGCGGCTTGGTCCCCCGCGCGCGCGGCCGTCGAGAGCGCCGCGAGCTCCTCGCGGGTTTTGGGATCCGGGTCGTGCTTCAGCCAGGTCTCGACGCGTTCGAACAGGTCCATGAATCGGCGCATTATCGAGCGCCGTGGCGCGCTCGGAAAGCGTTTGTTCGCGGCTCGACCGAGCCCGGTGTAGGCCTGGCCACCGTGCGCTACGAAGGCAAGATCTACCGGCCTCCCTCGGAGGCGGACGCGCTCATCCTGCAGGCCACGATCGGCTGCTCGTGGAACCACTGCACGTACTGCGACATGTACCGGGACAAGACCTTCCGCCTGCGCGACCTCGGGGCGGTGCTCGACGACCTGGAGCACGCGGGGCGCGAGCTGGGACCGCAGGTCGACAAGCTGTTCGTGGCCGACGGGGACGCCCTGGTGATGCCGCTCGACCACTGGCTGCCGATCTTGGAGCGCGCGCGAGCGCTGTTCCCCGCGCTCCGCCGCGTGAGCGCGTACGCGATGGCGCGCAACGTGCTCGACAAGACCGACCAGGAGCTGCGCGCGCTGCGCGTCGCCGGTCTCTCGCTCCTGTACATCGGGCCGGAGTCGGGCGACGACGTGACCTTGAAGCGCATCGCCAAGGGCGACGACGCTGCGGCGCACGTCGAAGCGGCGAGGCGTGCGCACGCGGCCGGCATCGACCTCAGCGTGATCGCGCTCTTGGGCGTTGCCATGGATCGCAGTGAGGAGCATGCCCGCGCGACCGCGGACCTCGTGACCAGCATGGACCCCAAGTACTTCTCGGCGCTGACGGTCACCGTCGTGCCGGGAACGCCGCTCGCCACGCTCGAGCGGAAAGGACGCTTCGGCGTGCCCGGGGTCGCTGCGCTGCTCCGCGAGCTCCGCGCGATGGTCGAGCACGCGCGGCCCAAGGACGCCCTCTTTCGCACCAACCATGCCTCGAACTACCTGCCGATCGGGGGCCGCCTGCCGCGTGATTGCGAGCAAATCTTGGATCTGATCGACGCGGCGCTCGCCGGCAAGGTGCCGCTGCGCCCCGAGCGCGCGCGGGGCTTGTGACGCGTCTCACATGACGGTGGTGCACTCGCCATTGACACAGATGCCGCCGCAGCAATCTCCGTTGGCGGCACAAGCTACCCCATCCAGACTGCAAGGCAGCGAGCAGTGCCCCCCGATGCACAGCCCGCTGCAGCAGTCTCCGTTCGTGGCGCAAACATCTCCGGTCGGGACGCAGTCGGTCGGCACGCAGGTCGGCGGGTCTCCGGCGCACTCGAGGCCGCAGCACGCCGCGTCGAAGTTGCACGACTCGCCGTTGGCCAGACACCCCGGCTGACAGGTCAGCATGCCTCGATCGTTCGGCTGGCAGGTGCCGTTGCAGCAGTCTGCGTCGGTGGTGCACCCCGCGCCGGTCACGTGGCAGGTGCCCGGGCCGTGCACGCAGATCGGCGGGTTCTGGCGCTCGTCGCACACCTCGCAGCAGCCGTTGCTGGTGCCCGAGTTGCAGGTCTCCCCGGTGGGCCTGCAGTCGGGGTTGGAACGGTCGATTTGGCACTCGCCGTCGGTGCAGATGTTCGAGCAGCACTCGGCGGCGACGGTGCACGGCTCGCTCTCGATCTTGCATTGCGCTCCGCCGCAGACGCCGCCGTTGCAGTTCAGCTCACAGCAGTCCAAGGCCTTGGTGCAGGCCGTGCCAGCGCCGACACAGAAGGGCAGGCACTTGACCAGCCCGGTGCCCGTCTCTGGCTCGCAACGCCCGCTGCAACAGTCGCCCGAAGTCGCACACTCGGTGCCGGCCGCGTCGCAGTCTCCTGCCTCGATGCACACTCCGTCGATGCAGAAGTGGGAGCAACAGGCGTCCGGATCGCCGCAGGCTTGCCCGGTCGCGACACACTGGCTCGCGCCGCCTTGACCATCTCCGCCTTGCGCCAGGCCGCCTGCGCCGCCGGCGCCGCCGACGGGCGCATTGCCACCTCCGCCCGACAACCCGCCCGAGCCGCCGTTGCCGTCGTCCGAGCAGGCCGAGACCGCCAACAAGCAGAGTGTCGTGAGCCAATGTGTTGCGTGATTGGTCATGGCTGCGACGTTACGTGATTCGTGATCGGCGCCGAAGACGCCGGCGATGGCGAGCGAGACTCTCCGTGTTCTCGCGGTACACGGAGTTTGGCTGCGACGGCGTCGATGGGACCGCGCGCTCCGCTAGTGTGAGGTTGCTTCGATCTCAGGAGGAACCATGAGTATTCGACTGTTGGGCTTGGTGATGCTTGCTGGCAGCGTGGGTCTGGCTTGCAGTGACGACAGCGCGACGGGCGCGGGCGGGACCGGCGCGCAGGGTGGTGCGGGCGCAGGTGGCGCCGCGCAAGGCGGTGCGGGCGGGGCCGCGACCGGCGGGGCCGGAGGGGTCGGCGGTGCGGGGGGTGCGACGGGTGGAGGCGGGCAAGGGGGCGGTGCGGACGTGTGCACGGGGTGTGGTCCCGCCGAGCAGTGCGATCCGTCGCTGGGCTGCGTGGAGTGTCTGGTCGACGCGGATTGTCCGAACGGCCAACCCGTGTGCTTCTTCGGCTCGTGCGAGGAGTGCGGGACGAACGCTGACTGCGGCATCGCCGAGTATTGCCACCCGGGCGATCACCAATGCGAGCCGATGTGCACCTCGGACAACGACTGCGGGCAGGGTCAAGCCGACTTCTGCGACCTCGCGACGGGCGCCTGTGTCGAGTGCCTCATGCCGTCCGACTGCGACAACAACCAGCCGCTGTGCAACAGCGAGCTCGGCATCTGCGCGGAGTGCCTCACCGACGCCGACTGCGGCGCGGCTCAGCCCCACTGCGAGGTCGGCGCCGGTCGCTGTCGCCAGTGTTTGATCGATCCTCATTGCGACGCGGGAGAGGTCTGCATCGGCCACGATTGTGTGCCCACCTGCGCGAGCGACGCGGACTGCACCAATCCCGGCGCGCCGGTCTGCGACACCGCCGAGTCGGTGTGCGTGGAGTGCCTCGACGCCGGCGATTGCGCAGGCGACCCCGGCAACCCCGTGTGTGCTCCCACTCACAACTGCGAAGAGTGCCTCACCGACACGGAGTGTATGGGCACTCCGGCGACCTCGCATTGCTCGCCCGAGTTCAACTGCGAGGCTTGCACCCTGGACGCTCACTGCGCGGGCAGTCCGGGGACGCCGCTGTGCGGCCCCGACTTCGACTGTGTGCAGTGCCTGGACGACGCCGATTGCCAGCCCACCGAGCAGTGCAACGACTTCAGCTGCGAGCCCAACTGAGCGCGGGCGCGCTCAGCCCTTGGGCTGCGCGGCCTTGAGCTCCTTGGCCAGTCGCTCCGCCAGCGCGGTGTCGTAGTCGCCGCGCACGACGGCCTCGTGGCCGAGCAGGTGCAGCAGGAACTCCAGGTTGGTCGCCGCGGGGCCGGCCGGGCCCACGAGCTCGATCCGCGTCTCACGCAGCGCGCGCTCGAGGCGTGCGAGCGCGGCCGGCCGGTCGGCGCCCCAAGCGACCACCTTGGCGATCATCGGGTCGTAGAACGGCGTCACCTCGCTGCCCTGCTCGACGCCGGTCTCGATGCGCAGGTCGCCGAGGTCTTCTGGCCAAGCCAGCGTCTTCAAGCTGCCGGGCTGGGGCGCGAACATCTTGAGCGGATTCTCGGCGTAGAGGCGCGCCTCCACGCTGTGCCCTCGGATGCTGGCCGAGCGCGCGGCGGTCGAGATCGGCTCGCCGCTCGCGACCAGGAGCTGCTCCTCGACCAGGTCGACGCCGGTCACCATTTCGGTCACGCAGTGCTCCACTTGCAGGCGCGCGTTCACCTCCAAGAAGAACAGCTCGCCGCTGGGGCTGGCGACGAACTCCACCGTGCCTGCGCCTACGTAGCCCACGCTGGACACGATGCGCGTCGCGGCCTCGTGCAGCGCGCGCCGGCGTGCGCTGCCCTCTTCTCCAGCAAAAAACGGAGCGGGCGAGAGAGCCTCTTCGATGATCTTCTGATGCCGTCGCTGCAGGCTGCACTCGCGCTCTCCGAGCGCGATCGCGTGGCCGTGCTCGTCGCACAGCACCTGCACCTCGATGTGTTTGGGGGAGGTGATGTAGCGCTCCATGTACACGCGCGCGTCGGCGAACGCGCTCTTGCCTCGATCCGAGCAGGTCGCCGCAGCGCGCGCGAGCTTGTCGGCCGACTCGACGATCTGCATGCCGATGCCGCCGCCGCCGCCCGCCGCCTTGACCAGCAGCGGGAAGCCGATGCGCTCCGCCTCCTGTGCCAGCGCCGCCGCGTCGGTGGGGTCGATCGGCCCGTCGGTGCCAGGCGGCGGCGACACGCCGGCGGCACGAGCGACGGCGCGCGCCTTGATCTTGTCGCCAAATCGGTCGAGCGCGTCGGCCCTCGGACCGATGAACACCAACCCTGCGGCCCGGACGGCGCTCGCGAACGACTCCTTCTCGCTCAGCAAACCATAGCCAGGATGGATCGCTTGCGCGCCGGAGGCCTTGGCCGCCTCGATGATGGCGGCGCCGTCGAGGTAGCTCTCCTTCACCGGTGGCGGTCCGATGCGCACCTTGGCCGTCGCGTGCTGGACGTGCAGCGCGTTGGCATCGGCGTCCGAGTAGACGGCCACGGTCTCGATGCCGAGCCGCCTGCAGGTGCGCTCGATGCGGCAGGCAATCTCTCCCCGGTTGGCGATCAACACGCGTGAGAACATGGCTGCCCTCTCACCTGCTTGGGCCCGCGCAGCAAGGCCAGCGTGCGCCGGCACATCCGTGCTCTGGCAGCGCTCGAGGGGAACCGCGCGCGTCTCAGCTTCGTAGGAGGTCGGCGAGTGACGTACCGGGAGCCGCGGTCATGGGTGCGAACCGACGTTCGCAGGCTGCGAAGGGCACTCCAGGCTTGGTTGCGTAGCCAGATCGCGGTAAGCAGCGGCTCGCCAGCCGGCTCTTCCGGTGAGGCGCGCGGCGCCAGTCACCTGTCGTTTCAGCGGTTTCTTCAGGGGGCGTTCAGGTCATGACGAAAACGAGCGAACTAGGTGGTTTCTATCGGCTCGAGGTCGACGCTCGCCGGCAGCGCGCCGCCGACGCCGCCGGACTGAAGAGTGACGCCCTCGCCGCGCTCTCGCCGGGGCACGGTCTGTGCGAGCGACGCGCCAATCACATGGTGGAGAACGTCATCGGAGTCATGGGCTTGCCCCTGGGCCTGACGGTGAACCTGACGGTCGACGGGCGCGATCACCTCGTGCCCATGGCCGTCGAGGAGCCGAGCGTGGTGGCGGGCTGCAGCTTCGCGGCCAAGCTCTTGCGGCAGGGGGGCGGCGTGCGCTCCGAGGTGACGCCACCGCTCATGGTCGGGCAGATCCAGATCCTCGACGCGCCGGACTGCGATCAGGCGGAGGCTGCGTTGCGCGCCCACAAGGACGAGCTGCTCGCGCTGGCGAACCGCACCAACCCCAAGCTGCTCTCGGTGGGTGGTGGTGCGGTGGACCTGGAGCTGAGGCGGCTCGACCCGCTGGGGCCGAGTGATCCGGTGGGCGTGATGCTGGTGGTCCACTTGATCGTGGACGTGCGCGACGCGATGGGTGCCAACGCGATCAACACCATGTGCGAGGCGCTTGCGCCACGCGTCGCGGAGCTGAGCGGGGGCCGCGTGGGCTTGCGCATCTTGTCCAACCTGGCCGATCGGCGCTTGGTCACGGTCGAGGGGTCGGTGCCGCTCTCTTCCCTCGAGGGGCGCGGCGCGGGCGGACCCTTGGCGCTGGCCAAGGCGATCGAGGAGGCCAGCGTCTTCGCGGAGCGCGACCCGTACCGCGCGGCCACGCACAACAAGGGCGTGATGAATGGCATCGACGCGGCGCTGATCGCGCTCGGCCAAGACTGGCGCGCAGTCGAGGCAGGTGCGCACGCCTACGCTGCGCGAGACGGGCGCTACACCGCGCTGTCGACCTGGCGCGTCGAGGGCGACAGCCTGGTGGGGCGCATGACGCTGCCCATGGCGGTGGGCACGGTGGGCGGCATCGCCGAGGTGCACCCGGTGGTGAAGGCCAACCGCGCCCTGTCGGGCGTGCGCTCCGCCGCCGAGCTCGGGGCGGTGGTCGCGGCGATCGGGCTCGCACAGAACCTTGCTGCCATCCGCGCGCTCGCGGCAGAGGGCATCCAGCGCGGCCACATGCGCCTGCACGCGCGCAACGTCGCCACCGAGGCAGGCGCCTCTGGAGACGAGATCCAACGCGTGGCGGACCTGATCGCCGACCAAGGTCAGGTCCACATGGAGGCGGCGAGGGCCGCGCTGGCCGAGCTTCGTCAAGAGCAAGCCACCGCGCAGCAAGGGTCGCTTCCCAGCGGGGTCTGGAGCGCAACCGGGGGCTCGCGCCTGGACTCCTACCCGCCCGGCAGCCTGGCCGATGGCGGGGCCGCGGTGGCGTCGGCCGCAGACAAAAGCTTCTGCGAGAACGCGTTGCCGGGCGTATCCCGCACCTTTGCGCTCTCGATCCAGGCTCTGCCTGCCGAGCTGCGCGAAGCGATTTGCGTGGCGTACCTGCTGTGCCGCGTGGTCGACACCGTCGAGGACGACCGCCGTCTACCCCCGAGCGCGCGGGGCAGCCTGTTCGACGCCTTCGATCAGGCGCTCGCCAACGCCTTCGCGGGCGACGGCTCGCTCGGCACCGTGTTCGAGGAGCTCGCCAAGAGCGAGGGTTTGGGCGTGAGCGACCACGAGCGAACGCTGTGCACGCAGGCCGGTGCGGTGTTCCGCACCTTCTCCTCGCTGCCAGACGTGCAGCGGCGCGCGATCGAGCCGCGCGTGGCCGAAATGTCACGCGGCATGCGCGCCTACTCCGAGCGCGCAGACCAAGAAAACGGTCTCAGGCTGCGCAACGTCGAGGACCTCGAGAAGTACTGCTACTACGTGGCCGGCACCGTGGGCGAGCTGCTCACCGACCTGTTCCGCATCTCGTTCCCGGTCGACCCCGCCACCCAGCGCGAGCTCGAGGCCCGCAGCGTCAGCTTCGGCCTGGGCCTGCAGTTGGTGAACATCCTCAAGGACGTGGCCGAGGACGCGCTGCGAGGAGACTGCTTCTTGCCCGTGAAAGAGGCCGCCGAGCACGGCGTCTCGCTCGAAACGCTGCTCACGCCGCAGGACCGGCCGAAGGGGCTGGCGCTCCTGCGCACCCTGTCGGCCCGCGCGCGCCAGCACCTGGACCGCGCCGAGGAGTACACGCTGCTCTGGCCGGGTGGCAGCGCAGGCGAGGTGCGGATGTTCTGCGCGGTGCCGCTGGCCTTGGCGCTGGCGACGTTGCGCGAGGTGGAGCTCGGCGACGACGCGCTGCAACCTGGTCGGGCCCCGACGGTGACGCGCGCGCTGGTGATGAAGGTGTTCGAGGACGCGCTCGCTGCTACCCGTCCCGAGGTCGCGGGCAGCGAGAAGGCGCTGGCCGCGCTGTTCGACCGCGCGCGCACCGGCGTCGTCGGGCGCCCGCCCAGACCCACGCTGACGCCGAGCGCAGAAGATCCCGCCGTGGGAAAAGGCGGGGCGCCTGCCTCGCCATCGGTTTCGCAAGTGAGCGCAGAGGGAAATGAGATGAACCAAGAGTCGAGCGCACGCAAGATCGGGCTCCAACCGCGACGCGAGATCAGCGGCAAGGTGCTGGTGACCGGCGCCGCCGGGCACGTGGGCGCGAACCTCACGCACCGGCTCTTGTCCGACGGCTACGACGTGCGCGTGTTCCTGCGCCCGGGCAGCAACAACGACGCGATCGACGCGATCGAGGCCGCGCTGGGCAAGAAGGTCGAGCGCGTGTTCGGCGACCTGCGCAGCTACGAAGAGACGCTCGGCGCGGTGCGCGGCTGCAGCAACGTGTTCCACGTGGCGGCGCGCGTGTCGACCTTGGGCGGCAGCGAGCGCGACCTGCGCGACCTCTACGACTGCAACGTGCGCGGCACGGCGCACGTGCTGCGCGCGGCCGGAGACACCGGGGTGCAGCGCACGGTGGTGACCGGCTCGCTGTCGGCGGTGGGCTTCGATCCGGACGATCCCAGCAAGCCCTGCAACGAGTCGATGCCGTTCTACCCGTTCAGCGAGCACCTGCCCTACGGCCGCACCAAGTCGCTGGTGGAGCACGAGGTGTTGAAGGCGGTGGTCGAGGGCGTGGACGCGCTGGTGGCGACGTCGTGCGCGGTGCTGGGTCCCTGGGACTTCAAGCCCTCGCGCATGGGTCGCACGTTGCTCGACTTCGCCCACGGCAAGCTCAACGCGTACCTGCCTGGCGGCTTCGACTTCGTGAACGCCAAGGACCTGATCGACGGCCACGTCCTGGCCATGGAGCGGGGTCGCAGCGGCCAGCGCTACATCTTGAGCACCGAGTTCTGCACCGTCGACGGACTGATGGACATCTTCGAGGAGGCAGCGGGTCGGCCGCGGCCCAAGCTTCGGTTGCCGCCGGGCGTGATGGCCGGTGTGGCGCATGTGAGCTCGTTCGTGATGTCGAGCCTGTTCCCCAACAAGCCGCAGCGCTTCACGCCCGCGGCCGTCCGGCTCCTGCGCATGGAGCGCAAGGCGGACACCTCCAAGGCGCAGGCGGAGCTCGGCTACCAGCCCACCGACGTGCGCAGCGCCATCCACGAGGCGTACGCACACTTCGCCGAGCGCGGCCTGGTGCCCCAGAACCCGACGCGGTCGCGTGGCGCCGCGCTGCCTGCCGTCAGCGCAGATCAGCCCCGCTCGCCCAAGTCTCGAGAGGGAGCCGCGGCATGACCCCGCCCCCGAGCTTCAGTGAAGCCACCCAGAAGCGCCAGAAGGCCCGCGCCGCGGGGCTCGACCCCAACTACTGGTACGCCGTCGAGTGGGATGCCGACGTAGCCAAGAAGCAGGTCAAGCGCGTGACCTTCTGGGGCACCCACGTCGCGCTCTACCGCGACGAACGCGGCAAGCTGCGCGCCGTCGAGGACCGCTGCGCCCATCGCCACGTGCCTTTGTCGATCGGCGAGGTGAAGGGCGAGCGAATCGTGTGCCAGTACCATGGCTGGGAGTACGACGCGGAGGGCAAGCTGGCTGGCATCCCCCACGATCTGTTCGGCATGAAGATGCCGCAGTGCCGCCTGCGCACCTACCCGGTCAAGGTCCGCTACGGCCTGATCTGGATCTTCTTCGGCGACGCCGAGAACGCAGACAACGTGCCACTGCCTCACATCCCTGATCTCGAGGGACCGAACCCGTGGGCGCTCGCGCCGGTGGACTTCACCGTCAAGGCGCACCACTCGATGATCATCGACAACGTGAGCGACTTCACGCACGCCTTCCTGCACCGCAAGTACAAGCCGTTCGACGACGCCAAGCTCACCAGCATGAACGCCACCGAGGACGCGGTGTTCGTCAACTACGACACCAAGGTCGGGGGCGGGAAGATCACCGGCCTGTTCGTGGATCGCGCCGGCATCAACATGAACCAGATGAGCCTGGCGTACCAGTACCCGTACCAGTGGTCGAACACCGACAACGCCATCAAACACTGGTTGTTCGTGCTTCCCATCGACGAGCGCACGACGCGCACCTTCTACTTGTTCCACTTCAAGGCGTTCAAGGTGCCGTTCCTCCCGCTGCGAATGCCGAGGAGCTTGATGACGCCGCTTCTGCGCGCGGCGCACCCGCTCCACCTGAAGCCGCTCTTGTCGCAAGACGCGGTTGCGTGCGAGGCAGAGCAGGCGGGCTGGGAGCGCCACTGGGATCAGCCCATCGCTGAAGTCAACCCGGCGGTGCACGCGTTCCAGACGCTCACGATCAAGAAGTGGGAGCGCTACTTGGAGCGCGAGGCGCTCAAGAAGGGCGTGGCCGCCTCGCAGCTGAACGCCAAGAAGCGCGAAGCAGCGGCGGACGCCGAGTAGCCAGCCCACGTCCGGCGGCCGCCACACAGGGGCGGGGTGGGGACGCGAGAACAGAACTTTCTGATTTTTTCAGCAACGGGTAATAGGAAGACAGGTCGATGCGGAAAGACACCAAGTCATACGACGTCGCTGTGATCGGTGCCGGGCCCGTGGGGTGCGTCGCGGCGCTGGCGTACGCCCAGAAGGGCGCCGATGTCTTGATGCTCGAAGCGAACCCGAAGGCCTGCGGGCGGCTTGCGGGCGAGTGGCTTCACCCCCGCGCCGTGGAGATCCTGAAGCAGGTGGGCGTGGAGCTCGGGCCCGCGGACGCGTACCCCACCGGTCAAGGCTTCGTGGTCTACCCGGACGACGGCACCAAGCCGATCGCGCTGCCCTACGACTCGAGCTCGCTGGGCTACAGCCTGCACCACGAGCGTCTCGTCGACCTGCTCAGGGCCAAGGCCAGCGCCAATCCCAACATCGAGTACGTCGAGCCGGCGAAGGCCACCCGCATCGTCGGCCAGAACCTGACCTACCAGCTGAAGAGCGGCGCCATGCGCACCATCTACGCGAATCAGCTGGTGGGCGCCGCGGGGCGGGCCAGCGTGGCGCACGCGGCGCTCGGTGTGGCGGGCAGCTCCGGCACCTACTCGCGCATGGCGGGCATCCTGCTCGAGGACACCGAGCTGCCCTTCGAGGGCTACGGGCACGTGGTGCTCGGCGCGCTCGGCCCGATCCTGATCTATCGCATCTCGCCGCGGCACGTGCGCGTGTGCATCGACGTGCCGCTCAGCGTGCGCATCACCCGCGACAAGGAGGCCGTGCTGCATGAGACCTACGTGCACGCCATGCCTGAGTCGCTACGCATTCCCTTCCGCAAGGCGCTCTTGCGCGGCGACATCGCGTGGGCCACCAACCAGACGCGCGCCCGCACCATGTTCGGTCGGCCAGGGTTGGCGCTCGTGGGCGACGCGGTGGGCCACCACCACCCGCTCACCGCGCTGGGCATGACGCTCGGTTTCCAGGACGCGATCTCGCTGACCGAGGCGGCGAGCTTCAACGCCTATCGCCGGGAGCGCTCGCTCGACAGCCGCGTGCCCGAGATGTTGGCGGTCGCCTTGTACGAGGTGTTCGCCGACACCCACGACGAGGTGATCGAGACGCGCAAGGCGATCTACGAGCTGTGGCGCACGAGCGCCACCGAGCGCTGTCGGACGATGCGCTACCTGGCAGGGCAAGAGACGCGGCCCTCGCGGTTTGCCAGCTCGTTCCTGAAGGCGATGATGATCGCCTCGCGCAAGCTGGTGAGCTACGGCCTCGACAGCTCGCACTGGCACCACGTGCGCACCATCACGGAGGAGCTCGGCTCGCGCACGCGCTGGTTGCTCACCGGCGCGCTCCACCTGACCGAGGCGCGCCCCAGCAAGGAGCTCCCGCGCAACGGAGAGGATCGCTACGCCGGCGCGCTCAAGGCCTCTGCGGCCAAGGCCGACGTGGTCGAGCTGCCCAGCGTCGCGGGCCACGCCGCACGCACCGGGCTGGACCGCTGGGATCCCGGTCTGGCGCTCTCGCGCGGGGTGCGCGCGCTCGAGGCGCTGCAAGACGTGGATGGATCGTTCGAGGGCGAGGTGGTGTGGTGCCCGCTCTTGGCTGCGCAGTACGTGCTCGCGTGGCACGTGATGGATCGCCCGGTCGATCCGCGGCGCTTGCGCCGGCTGCTCCAGCACTTCGAGCGCACGCGGACGAGCGACGGCGTGTGGGGTCTGTCGGAGGGCTCGGAGCCCAACATGTTCGTGACCGCGACGGTGTACGTCGCCTCGCGCCTGCTCGGGGTAGCCGCGGACGCGCCGCTGCTCGCCGGTGCTCGGGCGTTCTTCGAGCGCGAAGGGGGGGTGGTCGCCATTCCGTCGTGGGGCAAGCTGTGGCTCAGCGTGCTCGGTTTGTATCGGTGGGAGGGCGTGAGCCCGGTGCTGCCCGAGGTGTGGTCCATGCCCAAGGACCTGCCCATCCACCCGTCGCACTACTACTGCCACACGCGCTTGATCTACATGGCCATGGCCGTGCTCTATGGCGAGCGCTTCCAGGCTCCCATCACCCCCGTGATCGAAGAGCTGCGCCGCGAGCTCTTCCCGCTCGGATTCGAGCGCGTCGACTTCGAGGCGGCGCGTCGCACGCTGCGCAAGGAGGACCTGTACACCGAGCCCAGCGCCGCGCTGTCTCTGGGCTTCGAGGCTGCTCGCCTGATCGATCGCGCGCAGACCGACGGAGGCCGACGCCGCGTGCTGGAGAAGCTGCGCGAGAACATCCGCTGGGAGCTGCGCAACACTGCCCACAGCTCGATCTCGCCAGTCAGCGGCCTGCTCGACATGCTGGCGTTGTACGCCGCCGATCCGAACGACGCAGATCTGGCTCAAGCCGTCGAACACTTCGAAGGCTGGATGTGGGAGGACGATCGCGAGGGCACACGCGTCGCGGGCGCGCGCTCGGCGGTGTGGGACACGAGCTTCGCGATGCAGGCGTTGGCGGCGGCAGCACCACACGCCGACGTCACCGACACGCTGGCGCGGGCCGATGCGTTCCTGGACGCGCAGCAGATCCGCGTGAGCCCCGAGGGCTTCGAGCAGCATCACCGCGTGGATCCCAAGGGCGGCTTCCCGTTCTCACGCGGCTTCCACGGCTGGCCGGTCAGCGACTGCACCGCAGAGGCGCTGCTCGCGCGCCTAGCCTCCGGACGTGAGGTCGAGGGCCTTCTGCGCATGAGTGACGACGACGTGGCGCAGGCGGTCTCGTTCATGCTGCGCACCCAGAGCAAGAGTGGAGGCTTCGCGAGCTACGAGCCAGAGCGGTCCAAGGTGCCGCTCGAGTGGCTCAACCCGGCAGAGATGTTCGGCGACGCCATGACCGAGCACGCGCATGTCGAGTGCACGGCTTCTTGCCTCGTTGCGCTGACTGCCATCGCACGCCAGCGGCCGCGGGTCCTGCGCCGGCCCGAGCTCGCCTCGGTGCCGCAAGCGATCGAGCGCGCCACCAAACACCTGCGCAACACGCAGCGCCCCGAGGGCTCGTGGGCTGGTGCGTGGGGTGTGCATCTCATCTACGGGACGATGTTCGGCATCCGCGGCCTGCTCGCGGGGGGGGTGCCTCCCACCGATCCGTCGATCCGCCGCGCCACGGCTTGGCTCAAGGCCCATCAGCGACCCGACGGCAGCTGGGGGGAGCGCCATCACGCCCACGCCACGAGCTATGTCGAGCACCAGGAAGGCCAGGTGGTGCAGACGGCCTGGGCGCTGTTCGCGCTGCTCGAGGCCAAAGAGCCCGACTGGGACGCGCTGGAGCGGGCGGCGCGCTTCATCGCACGCTCGCAGCTCGGCAGCGGCGAGTGGCCCCGGCAGGCGCCTCTCGGCGTGTTTTTCCACACCGCGCTGCTCGAGTACAGCATGTACAGGAGCTACTTTCCCGTCCTTGCGCTCGCGGCCTTCGAGTCTCGGCACAAAGAGCGCAACGACCTGATCGACGAAGTGCGGCGCGCGAACGTGGCGGCCGAGTAATCTTCGGCCAGGTCGCAGAATCTGCGCCGCGCGCCTGCAACAACTGTTGCGTGGCGCAAACCGCGCGATCTTGTGTACGCGTATCCGCGGAGAGGGCACCGTGCCATTATTTTCGCGCGTCTTGGTCGTCGATGACGAGCCGCTCATTCACGGCGTGCTCAGGCGCATCCTGGCGTCCATCGCCGGCGAGGTCGTGGCGGTAGGCTCGGTGGAGGACGCGCTCTCTGCCCTGGAGACGGGGTTCGATCTGGTCATCACCGATGTGATGTTGGGTGATCGCAACGGCGTAGAGGTGGCGCTTGCCGCCGCGGGGCAGCGCCCTCCTCCGCCGGTCATCGCCATCAGCAGCTTCTCCGACGGCGATCACGTCGCGCTGACCCAGGCAGGCATCGCAGCGTTCGTGCCCAAGCCCTTCACCAAGAGCGACATCCTCGAGGTGGTGGAGGGCATCCAGGCTCCACGCAACGTCGAGCTCGATCAGATGGTGCGGCGCTTCGTTGGCGACTGGGGCATGCCCGACGTGCTCGACGCCGTTCGGCGCTCGATGGTGTTCGAGGCGCTTCGCCGCACCCAGGGCAACAAGTCCCAGGCCGCCGCGCTGCTAGGAGTCAGCCGACAGAACCTGCAGAACATCTTGTCGCGCGGCAAGGTCTAGCCCCGCCCAGCGCCTGTCGCTAACGCAGCAGGGCGGCGTACACGATCGCCGCGCCGATCAGCAGCAAGAACGCGGCGACGCCCACCCAGATGAGCGTCGTGCCCGAGCTCTCCTCGGGCGCGGCCGGCACCACTGGCTTGGGCGTGGAGTCGATCGGCGGGGCGTCTGGCTTCACCTTCAGCGTGCGCAACGAGGGCGGTGGGTTGCTCGGGTTCCGCGAGCGCGGCAAGGCGCCGATGCTGCGGCGAAGCTCGCGGCGCGCGAGCGCTTCGATGTCTTTCAGCGTGCGCGGGCCCGCGAACGGGGCCAACGAGGCGCACAGCTCCCCCACCGTTTGGTAGCGGGCGTCCGGGCTGGCGGAGAAGGCCACGGGCACCGCGCGAGCGAGCTTCTCGGGCAGATCTGGCCTCAGCAGCATGAGATCCCGTGGCGCCCCATGGCGCAGCACCGCCTGTAGCTCCTCGATCGAGGTGGCTTCGTAGGGGTAGAGCTTGGTGAGCAGCCAATACAAAGTGACGCCCAACGCGAAGATGTCTTCGGTGTGATCGAGATCGGCGGCCGCTTCGAGTCGCTCGGGGGACCAGAACCACGCGCTCGTGAGCGGTGGGCGCTTGAGCACGCGCGAGTGGCCCACGTCCGCGAGCTTGATCACACGGGCGTCGTCGAGCTTGCCCAACATCAGGTTGCTCGGCTTGACCCCGCGGTGCACCGAGCCTGCCGCGTGGATCTCAGCCAGTGCCAGCGAGGCCTGCACCACCGCGTCGATCGCTTCCTCGACCGAGAGCGGACCTCGCTTGCGGACCGTGGCGTCGAGGTCGCCCAGCTCGAAGTGCTCACACACCAAATAGGGGCCCAGCGCTTCGGAGCTGCCGCTCTCGAAGATGCGGATCAAGTGATCGCTGACGATGCTCTGTGCCTTTTTCGTCTCGGTGGCGAAGGTGTGGGCCAAACTCGGCTGCGCGCGGTGCTCGGGCAACAGCAGCTTGAGCGCTACGTGCGAGCCCACCGCTTGGTGCACCGCCTTGTAGACCTGGCCTACGTCGCCAGCGCCGAGCGGCGCCTCGATCTGGTACTTGTCGAGCACGACGGAGCCCTCGGCGATTTCCGGCGCGGCGGTTCCCACGGCCCCAATCTACGAGTCTTCGCGCAGCGTGACCACCTTGGCGCGAGCGGCTCGAAGCAAGAGGTAGGCGCCGAAGCCCACGGGCCCGAACATCAGCGTGGCCAGCAGGCACGGGATCACGGGCAGGCGCGGCAGCTGTCTGCGCGCAGCGTCGCGCGCGATCCACGCGCCGACGAACAGATCGAAGACCAGGTAGTGGATCCAACAGGCCACCACGGTCTGCCGCGATTCGAAGATGCGCATCACGCCGTCGAGCGTGAAGAACGACGCGCCTTGTGGGCCAGGCACGTCGGTCCACAACATCAGCGCGTAGGCTGGCACCAGCGCCCACGCGAACGCGCCCGAGTGCACCAAGCGGTGGGCCCACACCGAGGTCGGCGCCAGCACCAGCAGCAGCCAGCACGGGATCACACCGTAGTTGCAGACCAGAAAGACCAGCTCGTAGATGGGCACGGCACCGTCACTCTGCGAGCGCGGTCTCCTCCAGCTCTTTGCCCTTCGTCTCGGGGAAATAGAGCAGGATGAGCGCGAGCGCGATCACCGGGAAGACCGCGGTGAGCGACACCGCCAGGCCGAAGCCGTGTTGCTCGGCGACGATGCCGACCAGCAGCGGCGAGAGCACGTAGCCCAAGCGGCCGAGCAAGTTGTTGCACCAGGCGAACGCGTCTGCGCGCCGCTCGGTGGGAAACAGCTCCGCGGTGAAGGCGTTGAGCACCTGCAGCACGGCGGTGGTGCCGAAGATGGCCACCACCAAAGACAGCGCCAGCGGCACCTTGGACGCGAACGTGTACGCGCCCACCGTGCTCAAGCTGGTGGCGAGGAAGATGATCACCGCGCCCTTGCGACGGCCGATCTTGTCCAGCAGCTTGCCGCCCAAGAACACCAGCGGCAGCGAGCCGACCGCCGCGACCGAGATGATGAGGCCGACATCACCGTCGGTCATGGCGCGCTCGCCGACGGCGAACTCCTTCCAGAAGGTGACCGCGTTCTGCGTGCACACGTAGGCCAAGGCCCACACCAACGCCACGAGCAGCACGCGCCGCCGGTGGTGGCTCTTGATGATGTCGAAGAAGCCGGAGCTGGTCTCTTGGCCGCTCGCGGCGCGATCCTCGAAGCGCTTGGTCTCGCGCATGCTGCGTCTGGCGAAGGCCAGCAGCACCAGCGGGATCGCGCCCACGAAGTACACCGTACGCCAGCCCCAGGGCAGCTTCACGAGCAGCGGCACGAGCCCTGCGCACGCGATCGCGCCCAAGCTCGAAGCTCCTTGGATGATGCCCATGGCGCTGCCCCGGCTCTTGGCGGGGAACTCTTCGGCCGCCACCACCAGCGCCACCGCCCACTCGCCGATCAAGAACACGCGCGAGAGCAGCTGCAGGATGGCGAAGCTCCACGCGTTCGGCATCAGGCCCGACAAGAACGAGGTGACCGCGTAGCCCAAGATGGTGAGGTTGAGCACCCGCTTGCGGCCCCAGCGATCGGCCTGCCGCACCAACAGGTACGCGATCATCGTGCCGGCGTTCACCACCGCCACCAACAGGCCTCCCTCGCTGGCGCTCAGCCCATAGTGCGCGCGGATGTTGGGCAACAGCTGCGCGAGCGCGAGGAAGTCGTACCCCTCGAAGAACGAAGCCACGCTCAGGAAGATGAGCAGGCGCTTGTGGTAGGGGTCGGTCATCGGCCCCGGATGCTACGCCACGGGAGCCATCTCCCGACCTACGCCAAACAATGTCCGATGGACAGAGTTTGATCCTTTGCGGCCCGAATGTGGCTGCTAATGTGTTCAGTATGTCGGCCGCCCGTGACCTGTCTTTGGCAGCGCTCAAGGCTGATCTGCGCGCCCCGGTCGAGCGCGCCAAGACGCTGCCCTTCGCGCGGCTCGCCACCTCGAAAGAGGAGACGCAAGCCATCGAGATGCAAGCGATCGAGATCGATCGGGTGCTGCCCGATGGCGGGCTCCCGCGCGGCGCCGTGGTCGAGGTGGCGTCGCACCAGGGCCTCGGCCGCTCCACTACGTTCGCGCTGCTCGCGTGTGCCGCCGCGCAACAAGACGCTCGCCTGAAGAGCGGCAACCCGCGCACCACCGGCGCCTGGTGCGCCTTCGTCGATCCGTGGAGCACGTTGCACGGCCCCGCCGTGGTCGAGCAGGGCGTCGATCTCTCGCGCTTGCTGGTCGTTCGTCCGCCGCTCGACGCGATCGCGCGGGTGGCCGTGCGCATCGCAGAGAGCCGGGCGTTCGGCCTGCTCGCGATCGACACGGTGGGCCCACCCGGCGCCGCGCTGGCCTCTTCTCACCTCTACGACTCGGTGCGCCTCGATCGCTGGCCCACGGTCGTGCGTCGCTTGGCCATCGCCATCGAGCGCACAGACACCTCGGTGCTGCTGCTCACTGATCAGAGCGCGCCGCGCACCTTGCCCCTGCCCGTGTCCATGCGGCTCGAGCTGTCCGTGCAAGTCTCCCAAGAAGGGCCCGGCCAAGAGGGCGAGCGCTGGCTCCTGCGCGTCGCCAAAGAGCGTCACGGGCGCGTGGGCGCGCCGATCGCCGTCCGCGCCGCAGGGTAGAGGCATGGTCCGGGGGGCTCGTCGCATCGCTGCCGTGGTGCTGCCATTTCTGGCGAGCGAGCTCGTGCGCCAAGCATCACCCACCACGGCGGGCGCGCCGCTGGCAGTGGTCTTCGCAGAAGACGCCGTCGAGGCCAGCTCGGGCGCCTCGATCGTCGGTGCGGTCGACGCGCACGCGCTTCGGCTCGGGGTGCGCCCCGGCATGCGAGTGTCAGAGGCCATGGCCCGCAGCGCCGAGGTGCGCTTCGCCAACCTCTCCCCCCGCACGGTGCGGGCCACGCTCGCGGCGTTGGCAGAGGTCGCGCTCGGCTTCAGCCCCATCGTCGAGATCGAGGCGGGCGGTCCCGAGCGAGACACGATCTGGATCGACGTGACCGGGGTCGAGCACTTGTTCGGCGGTGAGGCCTCTCTGTGCGAGGCCGTGCGCGAGCGCTTGGCGCCGTTCGGCCATCAGGTCGAGGTCGCGCTTTCCGACGGGCCGTTCTTCGCGCAATCACTCGCGCGTTACGCCAGCGTGGTCGCGGGGGTGCCGCGCCTGTGCCCCGCGGGGGGCGCCCTGCGCGCGTTGTCGCCTTTGCCGGTCGCCGCGCTCGGGCTCGGCGCTGACAGCGTCGCCTTCTTTGGCCGGCTCGGGGTGCTCACCCTCGCCGACCTGATGCGCATCGATCGCGCGCAGCTGAGCGCGCGCCTCGAGCCCTTCTGCCGCGGCAACCCAGGCCTCGAAGAGGTGCTCGGCTGGCTCGCCGGCCGCGATCCTCGGCCGCTCGTCCCCTATGAGCCGCCGCTCTCGCTGGTCGAGGCCATGCCGTTCGAGGACGGCGTGGAGTCTGCGCCGCAGCTGGTGTTCGCCGCGAGGGGGCTGATCTCGCGGCAGTCCAGCCGGCTCGTGGGCCGGCGCCAAGCCACGAACCGCATCGATGTCTGTCTCGGCTACGACCGCGCCATCCTCGCGCTGCGCTCCAGCGCGCGACAAGAGAGCCCGCAGCTCGAGCTCGGCATCGATCTACCGTCTCCTCTCTCGCACACCGACGATCTGTTCCGCGCCGTCAAAGCCAAGCTCGAGAGCTTGGAGCTCGCGGCGCCCGTGGTGCGCCTCTCCATCACGCTCACCCGCATCGTCGCCGCGCCCGAGGTGCAGCTCGATCTGTCGCGCGACGTCGCGGTGCACCCAGACGCCTTGCCCGCTCTCTTGTCGGAGCTCTCGGCCGAGATCGGCACGGAGCGCGTGGGGGTGCTCGAGCTCGTCGACGATCACCGCCCCGAGCTGCGCTCGGCGTTGGTCGGCATCCACGAGGCCGCGGAGCGAGCTGCCTTGCGCAGCCGGGCAGCGGCCAAGTCTCGCGCGCGCGCACAGCTCCCATTGTTTCAAGAGCGCGGGCCATCCGAGCCTGCGCGCGTGCTGCCACGCCCCATTCCCTTGGGCTGTACCCAAGAGGGTGGGCGGCGGCTCTCGGCCTTTCAACCGGGTACGGCGCTGTTCGTGGGCAAAGACGCCTTCACCATTCGAGAGGTGCGCTTCGATCGCCGCCTGGATGGCGTCGCCTGGTGGTCCAAGGGCGTCGTTCGGCGTGACTATTTTAGGGTTCGACTGGCCTGCTCAGCTCGTTTGGGGCCGCAGCGGTTGGCCGTGTCACCGCCTGCTCCGCCTTCTGCCGCCATTGCAGACGCTTGGGTCTTCCTCGATCGGCACACGGGAGAGGTCTTCTTGCACGGGTGGTGGGAGTGATCCCGTTCGCAGAGCTGTGCGCCAAGAGCAATTTCTCCTTCCTCGAGGGGGCCTCCCACCCCGAGGAGCTGGTGGCGGCTGCCCAAGAGCTGGGGCTCTCCGCCATGGGCATCGCCGATCGCGACGGCATCTACGGTCTGGTGCGCGCCTATCGCGAGTCCAAAGACCGCGGCGTCAAGCTGGTCAGCTGCGCCGAGCTCACCTTCGAATATGGAGAGGTGGGGAGCCTCACTCCCGCGCCCAGCGGCGTGCCCGCCTCGATCGTGGTGTTGGTCCAGAACCACGCCGGCTATCGCAGCTTGTGCCGGCTGCTCACGCAAGCGCACCTCGGCTACGAGAAGGGGGTCGCGCGGCTTCGGCTCCAAGATCTCGCGCGCGAGCAAGAGGGGCTCGAGATCGTGATCGCCACCGAGGGCAGCCTGCTCGCCTCGGCGCGATCCATCCGGGTAGAGACCTGGGGCCACGATTGGCGCGAGGTGCTCTCTGCCTTCTCGGGGCGCATCCACGTGGCCACCCACCGCGCGCTCGACGGGCTCGATGCGCGCCGCGGCGAGCTGGCGCAGCGGCTCGCGAGCGCGCTGGGGGCGGGTGTGTTCGCGAGCTCGCGCGCGCTCTTTCACCACGCCTCGCGCAAGCCCTTGGCGGACGTGGTGCATTGCATCCGGCACAAGACCACGCTCGACCGCGCCGGTCGGGCGCTGGCCGCCAATGGCGAGGCAAAGCTCCGCTCCCCACGGGAGATGGCAGCCCTGTTCCGCGACCACCCCGAGTGGGTGGAGCGCTCGGCAGAGGTCGCCGAGCGGCTCACCTTCTCTTTTGCCGAGCTCCGCTATCGCTTCCCGTGCGAGGAGCTGTGCGAGCCTGGCGAGTCGGCCGACGAGGCGCTGCGCCGTTTGACCGAGCGCGGGCTCAGCCTGCGTTACCCCGGTGGTACGCCCACCTCGGTCCGCGCCCAATGCGAGAAGGAGCTGGCCTTGATCGCCAAGCTCGGCGTCTCTCCCTATTTTTTGAGCGTGAGCGAGGTGGTGGAGATGGCGCGGAAGCGCCGCATCTTATGCCAGGGCAGGGGCAGCGCAGCCAACAGCGCCGTGTGTTATGCGCTGGGTGTCACCGCGGTCGATCCGGCGCGATCCAATCTGCTGTTCGAGCGCTTCCTCTCGGCCGAGCGGGCCGAGCCGCCCGACATCGACGTCGACTTCGAGCACGAGCGCCGCGAAGAGGTGATTCAAGACATCTACGCCAAGTACGGGCGCGGCCGCGCCGCCATGGTGAGCGAGGTGATCAGCTACCGCGGGCGCAGCGCGCTGCGCGAGGTGGGCAAGGCCTTCGGGCTCGCGCTCGATCAGATCGATCGACTGAGCAGCGTCGTGTTCCATTACGATCTCGGCGACGTCAGCCAGAAGACGGTCCAAGAGGTGGGGCTGGATCCTCAGGACGAGCGCTTGCTCAAGGCCGTCGCCGTCGCGCGGCAGATGGAGGGCGCGCCCAGGCACCTGTCGATCCACGTCGGCGGCTTCGTGCTCTCGTGCGAGCCGCTCGACAATGTCGCCCCCGTCGAGCCCGCGCGGATGGAGGGGCGTACCGTCATCCCTTGGGACAAGGACGATCTCGACACGCTCGGCTTCTTCAAGGTCGACGTGCTCGGGCTCGGCATGCTCACGTGTGTGCGCAAGAGCCTCGAGCTGTTGTTCCAGAACGGGATTGGGCCCGTGGCCGAGCTCGCGAGCTTCGATCCGATCGAGGCGTTGGCCCAGATCCCCCCGGAAGATCCGCTGGTGTACGACGCGATCTGTCACGCCGACACGGTGGGCGTGTTCCAGATCGAGAGCCGCGCCCAGATGGCCATGCTCCCGCGCCTGCGGCCGCGCTCGTTCTACGACCTGGTGATCGAGGTGGCGATCGTGCGCCCAGGGCCCATTCAAGGCGGCATGGTGCACCCGTACCTTCCGGTACACGAAGAATCGCGCGACAGCGTAGACGTGGGCAAAGTACCGCGA
>CAZXMG010000008.1:0-199647 GCA_964641275.1 uncultured Polyangiaceae bacterium | reverse complement strand
CGGCCACCCGCTGATCCCGGCTGCCCGCCGGGTCGAAAACGCGGTCGACCTGCCCGAGCCTGGCAGGGCCATGCTGGTGACGGGGTCGAACATGTCTGGCAAGAGCACCTACCTGCGGTCGCTGGGTCTGCTGGCGGTCATGGCCAACGGTGGGCTGCCCGTGTGCGCCAAGAGCGCTTCGCTCACGCCGATGACCACCTGGACGAGCATGCGCATCGCTGATGCGCTCAGCCAGGGCATGAGCCACTTCTACGCCGAGCTCGTCCGCTTGCGGGCGATCGTGGACGCCGCCAAGAAGGGCACCGTGCTGTTCCTGTTGGACGAGATCCTGCATGGCACGAACTCGCGCGAGCGCACCATCGGCGCGCGCGGCGTGGTCTTGGATCTGGTGCGCGGAGGGGCCATCGGCGCGGTGTCCACCCACGACTATGCGCTGATCTCCATCGCCGACGAGAGCGGTGGCCGCATCGAGACCGTCCACTTCTCGGATCGAGTCGAGGACGGAAAAATGTTGTTCGACTACAAACTGAAGAGTGGTGTGGTGCAGTCGACGAACGCGATCCGGCTCATGAAAGCCGTAGGGATCGAAGTCGACTACGGCCTATGATCGCTCGCGCCGCCGGCGCGAATGTCGCTCCCTGACCGCGCACCCCAAGCTTGCCTTCTTGCAGGAGTGGTCCATGACTCGCAAACTTTTGGTTTCGATCGCGCTGGTGGGGTGTTGGGGCCTCGGGTGCAGCACGGAAGTGAACGGCCTGTTCGGGCCGACGAGCGAGGGCGGCGCAGGTGGCAGCTCGGGCGAAGGCGCCTCGAGCGCCCAAGGTGGTGCCAGCGGAGTCGGGGGGTTCAACCCGGCTGGCGTGACCGTCGGTGCGGGCACCACGGTGAGCTCCGGCAACGGCCCCGGACCGTCGACCAGCAACGGCCCCGGACCGTCGACCAGCAACGGCCCCGGACCGTCGACCAGCAGCGGGCCGCAGGTTTGCGATTTGGGCGACTGCGACGCGTGCATCAGCTGCTCCACGACGACCGGCACATGTGTCGTGGCCTACGACGCGTGCTTCGGTCCACAGGCGAATGAGGACTGCTACGACTTTCTGGTGTGCGCCGACGATTGCAACGGCAGCGACGACTGCTACGCAGGCTGCGTCGAGGACCACCCGCAAGGCGTGCAGCTGTACAGCGAGCTGGTGGACTGCGTGATCTGCGGCGATTGCTCCCAGAGCTGTGACGGGGCCGGCTCGGGCTGCTGAGGTCGCTGGTCATTGCTCTCGGTCGTGCTTCCGTTTCGCGACGCCGTCCACACGTTGGACGAGGCGATCGCGAGCGTGCTGGCGGACCCTGCTTGCGAGGAGCTCATCACCGTCGATGACGGGTCGCGCGATGGCGGCACTGCGGTGGCGGAGCGCTGGGCGATGCGCGACGCCAGGGTGAAGCTCCACCGCACCGAGCCGAGCGGCGTCGCCAAGAGTCTCGCGCTGGGGGTGGAGCTGGCGCGGGGTGAGCTGATCGGTCGCATGGACGCGGACGATGTGTCGCTGCCCGGGCGGCTCTCGGCGGCGCGGTCGCTGCTCGCGCGCGACGAGACGCTCGCGGTCGTGGGCACACAAGTGACGGTGGACAGCGAGGCGGGCGACGGATTGGGTCGTTACGTTGCTTGGCAGAACAGCCTGCTCGATGCGGCGGATCATCTGCGCGACCGCTTCGTCGAGGCGACGCTTTGCCACCCCTCGACGGTCATGCGTCGCGCTTGTCTGGCACAAGCCGGCGGCTACGTGGAGCGGTCGTGGCCACAGGACTACGATCTGTGGCTCCGCTTCCATCAGCTGGGGTTCGGCATCGCCAAGGTGCCCCAGGTGCTGCTCTCGTGGCGCCACCGCCCTGGCCGAGTCACCTTCACGGCGCCCACCAGCGCGCGGGATCGTCTGGTCGATGCGCGGGCGCACTACTTGGCGCCGGTGCTGCGCGCCCAAGGGCAGTTCGCGATCTGGGGCGCGGGGAAGACCGGCAAGCGGTTGGCTCGCGCGCTCGAGCAACATGGCCTACGTCCCGAGCTGTTCATCGACATCGACCTGCGCAAGATCGGAGGGACAGCTCGGCAGCGGCCGGTGGTCGATCCTCGCGAAGGGCTCGCGAGCGGGTTGTTCCTGGTCGCGGCGGTGGGTGAGCCCGGCGCGCGGGAACAGCTGCGCGAGCGGCTCGCGCTGTTCGGGCGGCGAGATCCCGAGACGGTGCTGTTCGCCGCCTGAGCGGGCTCACCCTTCGAACGCGCCGGCACAATCTGCACGGAGCAGCACCAGCGTGGGCACTTCGGCGGCCCGGTCGACGAAAGCGAGCAACACGGAGGCCACGCCAGGGGAGGTGCCGAGCGAGAGCTCGGTCTCGGCGCTGATCTCGAACAGAAACTCGAGCGTGGAGGCACCGGCGACGTAGTCGGTCTCGACGTCAGGGCGTGCGACGACGTCGATGGAGCGGGGCAGATCGCCGGGGCCGCCGGCGTTCGTGGCGGCCACGACGCCGTCGAGGAACGGCGCCACATCGTGGCGCGCGTCCATCCACGTGTCGTTGAAGGTCCACGGCTCACCCGCGACGAAGCCACTCTCGTCCACCGCGTGGACCTCGAGCGCGAATGAATCCGCGCGCGCGAAGAGCAGCCATGCGCCAGTTGGCCGCGGAGCCAAGCGCAACGAGCGAACCGTTCCGAGCGCGGAGAACGCGCTCCCCTGTGCCGCGCCCTCGAAGGAGAGATGATGCACTTGCACGGCTGTCGGTGGCCCTGGCTGATCAGGGTCCAGGCACGCGTCGAACGCCTGGTCCGCTGTGCTAGCGACGAGAAAGCCACCGGCAGGCGTGGGCGCGAGCGCCAACTCGGGCGCAGGATCGGAGCAGCCGAGAATGCCAGTGGAAGAGACGAACGCGTCCGGTGCGAAGGAGTCGATGACGTCGACTTCCAACCCTCCACCGAGAGCACGCCGTCCCGCCGCGTAGCGCCCGAGGGGGTCGCGCGCGAGCCCGAGCGCCGCGCCGTCGCCCTGGAAGTAGGTGACGAAGGTCGAACCGTTCTCACCCGGCTCGGTTTGTCCGAGCACGCGCTCGGGGCTCCCGGGCTCAGCGAGCGTGAAGGCGAAGCGGCCGGGATCACCGGCCGCGACCGCGAAGGGCTGGTTGGTCGGGAAGTGCGCATCCACCAGCGTGACGGCGGGTGGCCAAGCTCCGAGGGGCGCCGCGACGTGCGCCGACGCCACCAGTCCCCCGGCTCCGTCGCTGGCCGCGAACGTGAGGGCCCAGTCCGTGCCGTCGACTGCGATCAGGCGGGGCTTGGAGACGCTGCCGAAGGGCAAGGTCAGGATGACGGGGTCGCCTGCCCACAGGAGCTGCGCGCACTCCTCCGCGCCGCCACCTGCTCCGCCCGCGCCGCCGCCTCCAGCGGAGCTTCCGCCGCCTCCGTCCGCCTCTCCTCCGCCACCGTCGCCCGCAGCGTTGTCGAGCGCGGTGCGTGCCCCGCAGCCGAGGAGCAGCGCGAAGGCGGCCCACAGCGCGTGCTCACGTGGACGGGGACCTTGGACGCGCCGCATGCGCCGCGAGCCTAACACCAGGCAAGGCACTCGAATTGCTTACGGGACTGCGTGCAAGGCGATCGAGCGAGGTGCAGTGGTCAAGGAGCCGCGCAGGTAGGGCGCCCAGATCATACGAGAGCTTCCAGGCGCGCGGCCACCTGGGCTGTTCTCGCCGCCTGCGCGGCTGGCCTCGGCGTGGACAGCGAGGCCCGCGCGGACGAAGGTGTCGGGCTGCGGCTCGGTATGAGCGGTGGACTCGGCTTGCTGGTGGCGCCGGGCAACGGCTCGGTGACGAACCCAGCCGGCGAAGAACAAGACTTCTTCGCGGGTGGGATCGGCATCGACGGGCGCCTGGGTGTGCAGCTCGGCCCCCACGTCGCCATCGATCTCCAGCTGCTCGGCGAGAGCATGCTGCTCGCGGGGGACATGCGTGCCGGCCTGCTGTTCGAGATCGCGCCCATCCCTCAGTTTGCCTTCGCGCTCGGAGGCGGTGTGGGGACGATGTTCATCGCCAACATCTTCTTCCACAGTCCTTCTGCCGATTTTGGATCGGGCGTCGTGCGGCTCGAGGGCCGCCTGCCCCAGACCTACCCGGGCACCGACATCGACCTCGTCTTCGGGCTGGAAGGGCAGCTGGGGTACGTGTTCAAAGGGTCGATCCCCGAAGGATCGCTGGTCGTTGGGGTGCGCGGCTTCGGGGGAATGCTGTGGCACTGATCGGCCCGGCTTCGGAGAGGCCAGGAATGACGAGCGCGTGCGCAGACGTTACCCTCCTCAGCTCCCGTGCCGAGACTCCTCCCTTGGATCGCCTTCGCCGCATGGCTGGGCGTCGCGTGTGATGGTCCTGACTCAGCCGGACCGCCCGCGCCGTCTGGGTCCGCGTCCGGACCGCTCGCGATACCGAGCGCGAGCGCGGGGCCTGCGCCGGGCGCGAGACAGGATCTGGCGCGCGAAGGCTCCGCGATCGCGCTGTCAGGCTCGGGCAAGGAGCTGTTCGTCGCAGACGAAGACCACTCCAAGCTGGTGACCATTCCGTTGCCGCTTGGCGGCTCGCCGGCGCAGAAAAAAGATCTTGCTGGGCGACCTGCACAAGTGGCGGTGCTCGGGGATCAGGTGCTGGTGACGGTGAGGCAGCTGCCCTCGGGCAAGGGCGGGCTGCTGTTCTTCAAGCAGGGCGCCGACGGCCAGCTGAACGAGGAGGCGAGCCTGGAGCTGCCCGCGGACGCGTGGGGCATCGGCACGTCGCCCGACGGCACCATGGCGGCGGTGACCAGCGCGTGGACGGCCAAGGTGAGCCTCGTCGATCTGGCGACACGCAAGGTCACCTCCACGCTGGAGGTGGCGCGCGAGCCGAGGGCGGCGGTGTTCACCGCCGACGGGCAGAGCGTGTTCATCTCGCACCTGATCGGCGCCCCGCTCACTCGCATCGACCAGCTGCGCGACCCCAAGGTGACGCGGGTGGAGCTGCCAGCGGCGCCCAACCGCTCGCCGGCGGCAGAGAAGCTCACCGCGTCGCTCGGCTATGCGCTGGTGCCGAACCCCGAGCGAGATCGATTGTTCGCTCCCCGACACGCGCTGGGCGCGATCGGCAGCGACGTGTGGTTCGGCACCGCCAGCGTGGACGCGATCGACGTCGAGGGCTCCACGCCGGTGGTCCAGGCGCGCCAGGTCAACACGCGGCAGAGCTACATCGAGCCGGTGGCCAAGGAGCTCCAGGCGGACGATGGCGCGCGCATGTTCAACTTCGCGTGGGCCGCGTCGTTCGACTTCGTGCGGCTATCGTTTTCTTCATTCACGCAGCCGAGAGCCGCCGTGTATCGCAAGTCGCAGCGCACGCTGTTGGTCGCCTCGGAGGGCGGCGGCACGTTGTTGGAGCTCGACGCGACGCTGAGCGATCCGATGCTGCGCCCCGTGCGCGGCCACTACGCCGCGGGCAGCGACCAAGAGAAGGAGGAGTCTGCACGTTGCCGTGCACCGAGCGGCATCGCCCTCTCGCCCGACGAGCGGACGGCGTACGTGATGTGTCGCGCCAGCGACCAGGTCGTGGCGATGGCGCTCGAGGAAGGAGAGGGGAAGGGCCGCCCCGCGCCGAGCAAGTTCGTGCGCTTCGCGGATCCACCGGCAGACAAGGACTACGCGGCCGGGCGTGAGCTGTTCTTCGACGCGCACGACGGGCACTTGAGCGGAGGGCTCGGCTGTGCTGCCTGCCACCCCGAGGGCCGCGACGACGGCTTCGTGTGGCATGAGGTGGAGTTCGACTCCGAGCAGGGGAAGTTCACGAACTTCTTCGGGTCGGCCAGCTCCGCGCGCACGATGTCGAGCATCTGGAAGCAGAAGTTGGCGGAGCGCAACGCCACTCCGGCCGGCGTCGGCTTCGCCCGCCAAACGCCCATGTTGGCCGGGCGGGTCAAGGCCAAGGGCCCCTACGGGTGGCGCGCCGAGAACAAGGACCTCGAGAGCCGGGTGCTGGCGGGGTTCGCCCTGCATCGCTGGCGCGAGGGCGAGGAGAGCAACTACTTGAGCGGCAAGTCCCGGAGCTTGGCGACCTTCGTGCGCACCGGGTTGGTGCCGCCGCCGATCGATCCCTCGCCGCTCAGCGCGGAAGAGGAGCAGGGCAAGGCCATCTTCCTCAGCGACAAGACCGGTTGCGCCACGTGTCACACGCCCGAGAGCGATTACACCAACCGCGGCGTCGCCTCGTTCGCGCCGTTCCCGCAACGCGGCTACGCCGAGGAGAAGGGTGCGTTGTTCAAGACGCCCTCGCTGTTGTTCGTGGGGGGCAGCGCCCCGTACTTCCACGACGGTCGCTTTGCCACGCTGGAGCAGGTGATCGAGAAGAATGGAGACCAAATGGGCAAGACCAGCCATTTGAGCGACACGGAGAGGAAGGCCTTGGTGGCGTACCTGAGGCGCCTGTGACCCGCGCGAAGGCTCGTGCGCTCGGGCTCGGCTTCGCGGCCGTGGGCTCGCTCGTGGCGGCGCTCGGCGGCCTCCCAGCGGAGGGCCAGCAGCCCTCCTCCTCCGCCGCAGTGTCCCCACCCGCGCTGACCATGCGACCCGATCCGGTCGATTCTCCGGCGCTTTCGACCATCGACCTGCCCACGATCAAGTCCGACAAGCCCAAACGCGACGAGTGGGGCGCAGCCCGGTTGGTGCGCGTCGAAGCGCGCGGCGCGCGCGGGCGAAGATGCGAAGCGTACTTGCTGCGTGAGTACATGCGCGTGCGCTGCCCGCAGAACGTGGGTGCGGTGCGGCAGCTCTTGGGCTCCACCGCCGACGTCGAGGTGTTGGTCACGACGAAGCCCAAAGACAAGAGCGGCTACACCGAGGTGTGGAAGCCTCCGCACGGCGGTGACGTGGTCTTCCCACTGCGCAAGGGCGAGAGCTTCCTCTTTCAGTTCTTCGAGATCGTCGAGGGCTACGAGGGCTGGGGCATCGGCGAAGGCGCGATGGTGGATGTGTCTTGGCCCACGAGTCGCAACGCGCCGACGGTGGTGGTGTGGTGAGGAGGGGCGCCCTCGCGCTCGGCCTGTTGACGGTGGGGTGTGAGCCGTCCGCGCCGGCCGATGACGCCCAGGGGATGCCCTCCAGCAGCGCACCGGCCATCGCTTCGTCGGCGGTGGTCGAGGTCTCGAGCGCGCCCGTCGCGGCGGCGCCTGCTCCGAAGGCGCTGACGCGCAAGACCTCGCCCGTGCAGCGCTACGCCGCCGCGAAGACTGGCTGCGAAGCGGGCGACAAGGGCGCGTGTCGGGCGCTCGCCGATCGTCACAGCCGCAGCGGGCCTCGCGCTGGTTGTGGTGTGCCACGCGGTCGTAGCTTCCCGGCGCTCAACCGAACCCCAGGCGACGTGGCTGTCGACCGTGACGCGTTCACACTGGCCGTACGCAAGGCCTGCAGGGCTGGCGACCAGGACGCTTGCGCCGTGTCGCGGGTCGCTCTGGTGGCCCATGACGACATCGACGCGTCCTCGGCGCGCTGGGGTGGCATGCTCTCCTCCTCGGACGAGGTAGGGCTTCGCGTCTTCCGCGCCAGCGGCAAACCGGAGTGGAAGGCGGCGATCGAGAAGAGCCGCGATGCCTGTCTGCTCGAGCCGACCGCGAGCTCCTGTGACCCTCCGAAGCCACTGCTGTTCCAGCGAGAGAAACCAGACCAGGACGGCAAGCTGCCCGCCGAGCTGCGGACGCGGGCTGAGCGGGCCTGCGAGCGCACCCGCGACTGCAACGACGTCTACGTCGCGCTCGACAGATCCGGCTACGCGCCGGCAGAGCTTGCGCCCCTGCGAGCGTCGTTTGCGAAGACGCTCATCGAGGGGTGCTTGGAGGGCGACTGCACCTGCGGCGATGCGACCCGCTATCTCGAGCCGACCGACACGCGCTGGTTCGACCTCGGTGCGCTCGGCTGCGAGAACGGCGAGGCCGAGGGGTGCTACGCGCTGGGCCGCGCCTACGAGCTTGGCATCGGCGTCGAGAAGGACGCCGCCAAAGCGCTCGAGCTCTATCACGCCGCGTGCCCCGACCCGGTCATGTCCTCCGGCGATTACTCGGCCCACGCCTGTGACCGCTTGGGCGAGATGGCGATCGGCGAGTCGTTCCCGGGCAAGAACCGATCGCTTGCGAAGCACTACTTGCTCGCGGCTTGTCGCACGCCCGGCTACGAGATCGATCACGCGCCGTGCGTGCGCTTGGGCATGCTCTGGGCCACGCGCCCGATCGCCTCCGGCGGCGACAACGCGCATCAAGCGCGGATGGTCGCCATGGGTGAGGCGAGCTACGGCGCCGACCGCCCCCACCTCGACGACTGCAGGCGGCCCAGCGTGGCGGAGCCCTGCAACGTGCTGCGCGAGGCTTTGAAGAAGGCCAAGTAGCGCGTCACGGGCAGCGCTGTCCGCCGAGCGTGTCGTCGTCGGGCGCGCAGTCGATCTCGTCTGGGGAACCGTCACCGTCGGAGTCGGGGCCCGGGTCGCCCTCAGTGACCGTCCCATCCGCTGCGCCGCGGATGACGCCGATGAAGATGTCTTCGTCAGCCTCGATCACCTCGAAGAAGAACTGGTTCTCGATCGGGGAGACGACCAGGATGTCGAACGAGCCATCCGGACCGACCTGGCCGGAGCCCAGCTCCAGCACCGGATCCGTGTTGGGCACGCCTGGCGTGATCCGCAGCTCGACGCCGGTAGGGCTGACCGCGCCGGGCGCGCCGCTGATGGTCAGGCCTTCGCCCGTGCCGGCGATCGAGACCTTGCTGATGTCGAGCTCGTACGAGGGGGGTTGTGGAAGCGGCGTAGAGACGCAGGCCGAGACGGTCCACGTGCACACCACCATCAGGGATCGCAGCCGCTTCCACACGTTCATGTCAGGTGCTCGCGTCGATGCAGCCGCAGCCGCACTCGTTCTCGAAATATTCCTGCGAAGCCTCGCACGGGATGCAGTCTACGTCTGGGCCACAATCGGTTTGCCCACACTCGGCCGGGTCGGTGGAGATGTAGTGCACCGTCGGATCCGTCTCGGACGGGCACTCCAGAGGAGCGGGAGGCAGGTCGATGCAGCCGCAGCCGCACTCGTCCTGGAAGTACTCTTGATCTCCGGCGCACGGCACGCAGTCGGTTTCGGGGCCGCCGCAATCGGTGAGGCCGCACTGTGCCGGGTCGTCCGAGATGTAGTGCACGGTCGGATCTGCCGCGTCGGGGCACTCCGGCTCCGGCGAGGGCTCGGCGCAGTTCGAGCCCTCGCTCTCGCACGTCTGCTCGCAATCGCCGGTGTCTTCGCAGCTCGGCTCGGGCGTGGGCTCCCGGCCGTCACCTTCGACGGAGCCGCAAGCGGCGAGGATCAGAGACAAGGACCAAGCACAGACACGGTGAGAAAGGGTCATGGGGAGCTCCTGTTGGGATGCCCCATCTCTTCCACGGTCCATGCCACCCCACGGAAGGCCAGGATCCGCAGCGATTGTTGAAGGTGAGCTGTTTCAGATGTATCTATGTGTATCGATATCGATACACTTGCCTGGCACAGAAGATACCTTCGCACACGCGCGCTCGGCCCGCGCGTCTGGTGCGTTTGGGACGCGTTCGCGGGGCGTGAGGTGGTCGAGAAGAGCGCCGATTCCGAGCTCGAGCAGCTCGCGCTCGCCCGCGAGGCGCTGCTGCTCTCCAGCGATCACCCGGGGCTGCCACGATTGCTCGACGTCCATGGCGCGTTGTCGGCCCCGGATGCGCTCGTGCTGGAGCACGTGGCTGGCGCCGCGCTTGGACCATCGCTGTCGCCGACCCAGCTTGCGCTGGTGTTGGCCGACCAGCTGTGCGCCCTCGAGCGTCTGCACGAGCTCGGCTTCGTGCACGGGGATCTGAAGCCAGAGCACCTTCGCGTCGACGAGCGTGGCCGCGGGCGCTTGATTGACCTTGGGCTTGCGTGGCCGATCGGTGAGGTGGTTCGCGGAGGCACGCCCCGCTACATGGCGCCGGAGCTCAGCGACGGAGGGCCGTGCTCGGTGGCGAGCGATCTGTTCGCGTTCGGTGCGGCGGTGCGCGAAGCGGTCGGCACGCCCGAGGCCCGCCTCGAAGCGATCCTGAAGGCTTGCAGCGCGCCACGCCGCGAAGACCGCCCGAGCTCCGCGCTGGCGATGATCCACGCGCTCGGGCAGCAGCGCCGTCGGCTGGACGTGGTGGGACACTTCGAGTGGGTCGGCGATTCGATGGCGCTCGCGCGTGCGGTCACGGTCGGCGAGACGTGTGGTGGCCACTCGCTTTGGGTCTCGTCCGCGCTCGGGTCCGGCTGGAGCAGGTTCACGCGCGCGCTCTGCGCAAGCAGTCTGTCGCGTTCCTTTCGCGTGGTCGTCGCGGGCAGCGACGGCGACCACGGTTGGCTCTCGCGCTGGGCCGCGCTGCATCGAGCAACGCTCAGCGGAGATCGCGTGGTCGATGCCGCTCACATCGCCACGCGGGTGGCGCGCGAGGGGCTCCTGCTGGTGTTTCAGCTGCGCGCCCGCGAGGAGCTGGCTGTGGCGGTGGCCATGGTGGCGGCCACCCAACGCGCGCGTCGTGGAGGTGTGATCGTGCTCGCGCCCCCCGACACCGCGCCTGCGCTGCCGTTCGACGTGGAGCGCGTGCAGCTGCCCGTGGCAGGTCCGGCGGAGCTGGCGGCGTTGTTCAGCGCCGCCGGGGCACGCCTGGACCCTCGGCTCGCGCCTGCGATCCTGGACGTTGCGCAGGGGCGCATGGGAGACGTGGCGCGGATTGCGCGCCGCGCGGGTCATCACCCCCTGGGCACACCCGAGGAGCTGCGCGCTTGGCTGCAGGCGATCGACCCTCCCCCGTCGGCGCCACCCAAGCTCGCCTCCGTCTCGATCGAGCTGCTGCGTGAGCTTTCGGGCCGCGACCCTTCCAGCGTGACGCCATGCGCGGAGCGGTTGCTCGCCGCAGGCGCATTGCCGACACCGGATCGACTCGAAGTGGTGCGGCTGTGGGCGCAGGCCTGTGCTCGAGGCGGTGACTACGCACGTGCGCGATCTCTGCTCGAGCCCCTGAGCGACGAGCTGGGCGACGAGGACCGCGCCTGGTTGCTGGAGTGTCTGGAGCGGCTCGGCGATCACCGCGTGACGCGGGACGTGGCGACGACGTTGCACGCTTCGGCCAGGCCCGCCGTTCGTGCGCTGGCCCGCGTGCTCGGCGCGCACGCAGTGCTCGCCCTGGGCCACCCCGAACAAGCCGCCCGCTGGGCAGAGGAGGGTGGGCGTGAGGCCGCGGAGCTGTCCGCCGACGTGCGTGTGGGGCTCACCGGCACACAAGCGGGCTTGCTCGTACGCGCCTGGGCCTTGCAGAGCGATGCGGCGCTGCGGCTCGGTCAGGTGGAGCGCGCGCTCGACCTCGCGCGACGCGGGCTCGAGCTCGCCTCGCAGGGCGAGGACCCATCCCTCTTGGCCCAAGCCCTCGCCCGCGTGGCGGCAGCCCGGGCGCTCGGTGGCGACCCCCAACAAGCCAAGCTCGACTACGCCCAGGCGCTCGCGCACGCGGAGCGCGCCGCGGACGTGGGGCGCCTGCCAGCGTTCATCATGAACCTCGCCACCACCGAACACGCGCTGTTCGAGCTCGGTCCAGCCATCGAACACTACCAGGAGGCCAAGTCGCTGGCCGAGCGCTTGGGCCGACGTGCCAATGCGCTGGCCGCCACCACCAATCTGGCCGGCGCTTGGATTCAGCTGGGCGCTGAACGAGAGGCCTCGCAGCTGTTGGACGCCGCCACCGAGTTGGCCGCGGCGCTGGGGGACGAGGTGTATGCCGCGCAGTGCACCATGCTGCGTGCCGAGCTCATGAGCGCGCGAGATCTCCCGCTCGCGCTCGAGCTGGCGCGTGCAGCGGAGCGCGCGTTCGGCGCCGCGGGCGCGCTGCGTCAAGCGCTCGAGGCGGAGCTGCTCGTCGCCGAGCTTGGTCTCGCCGCGGGAGCGAGCGAACGCGCAGGCTCCTTCGTCGCGCGCGAAGAGGCGGCGCTGCAGCGTGCGGGCCTCGGGGGGAGGGCGGCGCTGCTCGCCGCGCGTGCGGAGCTCGCGCTCGGTCGGCTCGGCGCCGCCCTGACGTGGGCCGAGCTCGCCGAGCGACATGCCCAGGAGGCTGGCGATCGGGAGACTCGGGCGTTGGCGCTGTTCGAGCAGGCCAAGGCTCGGGAGCGCGCGGTGCCAGGCAGCGGCGGGGAGGTGGCTCAGGCCGCCCGAGCCACGCTGCTCGAGCTGGGGCAATCGCTCCCCACCAACCTGCGCGAGCCATTCTTGCGGCGCGCCGATCGCAAGGCCGTCCTCGACGGCATCGCGCCTGCCCAGGCGCGAGATCGCACGGGGCTGTCACACGAAGTACAACGCGTGCTGTCGTTGGTCAGGCGCTTGCTCCTCGAAGGCGAGGAGTCGCGCGTCCTCTCCGCGACGCTGGAGGAGGCGGTCGCCGCGACCGGCGCGGAGCGTGCGCTCTTGGTGATGGCGGGTGAGCGCAAGAGCCTCGATGTGGTGGTGGCGCACAACGTCGACAGCAACGCGCTGCGGACGGCGCCGTTCCGCTTCAGCCGCTCGGTCGTCGAGCGCGTGATCGAGGCCGGACAGGCCGTCGTGACAGCGAGCGCCGCGGAGGACCCGGCGCTCGACCGCTCACGCAGCATCTTGGACTTGGGCTTGCGGTCCATTCTGGCGGTTCCCATTCGTGGCCCGCGAGGCACACTGGGCGCGCTGTACCTCGATCACCGGTTGGAGCGCGGCCGCTTCGGAGAGCGTGAGCGCGAGCTCCTGAGCGCTCTCGCCGACGTGGCCGGAGTCGCGCTCGAGAAGACGCGGCTGCTGGCCGCGGCGGAGAAGCGCGCTGATGCCTTGGAGCTGCAGGCCGAACGAATGGCGGTCGAGAGCGCTCGACGGGCCGCCGAGGTTGCTCGGTTGGCCCACCTCCTCGCCACGACTCGCGGTGACCCCGAGGAGCAAGGTGGCATCGTGGGTCGCTCGCACAAGCTGCGCCTTGCCATCGACGTGGCGCGCCGTGTTGCTGCCAGCGACCTGCCGGTGTTGATCCGCGGTGAGAGCGGCACTGGCAAGGAGCTGTTCGCGCGCTTCGTGCACGGCGAGAGCCCGCGCGCGCGTCAGCCCTTCGTCGCCATCAACTGCGGCGCCGTGCCCGAGCCGCTGCTCGAGAGCGAGCTGTTCGGGCACAAACGTGGGGCGTTCACCGGAGCGATCAGCGATCATCCCGGGCTCTTCCGCGAGGCGGACGGTGGCACGCTGTTCCTGGACGAGATCGGCGAGATGCCGCTGCGCATGCAGACTCGGCTGCTTCGCGTGTTGCAGGAGGGAGAGGTGCGGCCCGTCGGCGGAGGCAAAAACGTCCGCGTCGACGTGCGCATCGTCGCCGCCTCGCACCGCAATCTCGAGGAGGCGACGGCGAACGGAACCTTCCGCGAAGATCTGTTCTATCGCTTGCTCGGAGCGCGCGTAGTGCTCCCTGCGCTGCGCGAACGCCGCGAGGACATTCTGGAGATCGCGCGCGTAGTTCTGAGTCGTGTGGGCGCGCGCTACCAGTGTGAGCCGCGTCTCTCGAAGGAGGCCGAAGCTGCACTGTTGCGCCATGATTGGCCGGGCAACGTGCGCGAGCTCGAGCAGACCCTGACGCGGGGGGCGCTGCTCAGCGAGGGCGGCCTCATCAGCGCCGCTGCCCTCGATCTCCAGCGTCCGGTCAGCACTCGGCGAGACGAGATCCAGCATTTCGATCGCGCGCTGATCGAGCAGGCGTTGGCCGCGTGCCGCGGCAACCGCACGAGGGCGGCCAAGTCGCTCGGCGTGAGTCGGGTGACGTTGCACCGCTGGATCAAACGTTATGACGTGCGGTGAGCCTCCTCACCACCCCGAAAGCCGCCGAGCGCTCGTGCGGCGAGAGTGCTGCGATGGGACCTCCTCTGCGCAGGGCTTGCCAGGCCAAGGGCGCCGCCTCGGAAATGGCCAGTCACACCACCAAGCCGACCAGCGAGGCTCCCAGGAGGGGCAGCGCCAGGAGCGCAGCGGTGACCCACACCGCGCTGGCCCAAGCCGCGCTCTCGAGCGAGATCTCGCGTGCCAGATCGTGCGCAGCGCCTGAAAGGAGCGAGCTCCCGTCGATCGTCGACGCGCCTCGGTAGCTCGCGGTGGTTGCCGGCTGGAGCACCACCACCGGTCCGGGACGCAGCTCGGTCATGGCTTCGACTCGGTGTCGCTGCTCGTCGATCACGAGCTGCCCGTCGGCGCTGAGGAACCCTTGCCGAGCGGCGAGAATCGCGCGGATCCGAGCGCGCTGCCCGCGCGCGTGCGAGGCTGCGGCAAGCAGCGAAGTGGCCGCCAGGATCGCGAGTACCGCCGTCGTCCAGCGCGCAGACACCCACTCGCGCACGTCGTAGGCGTACAGGTTGCCCACGCTGCCCGCCCGATCGCGAGCGAAGCCGCCGCCGGAGCGCGGGTGCGTGGCGCCCGGCTCGGTGAGCTCCACCTCGAAGACCCGCCGCGCCGGGTCACTCAGCACCACGATCGTCTCTCCGCCGTGGACGTACAGGTTGCGCGGTGCCTCGGGGCCGAGCTGGTCATCCAGACTGAAGAGGAGCGCACAATCTCGCGAGCGGTTCGAGCCAGTCGCTGTGCAATCCAGCTTCACCGTCAGCCCCTCGCCGTGATGCAGCGATGAGCCCGCGGCGTCGCGGAGCTCACCCGGCACCTCCAGCTCGACGAACGGGAGCAGACTCTTGCCCAGCTCGGAGGTGGTCGGGAGCCGCGCCGAACGAACGAGGCTCACGAGCGCGAGCGCGAGCAGCGCGAGCGCCGCCACCAAGGCTGGGGCGGTCCTGGGCATGCGTGGTTCGCTGGGCGAGCGCCGCCAGACCATGAGACCGAAAGCGACGAGGCCAGAGACGGCCGCCGCCACCAATCCGCTCATCTGCGCCTCTTGGAGGCGACCGGTGCCACACCATTCGCCCATGCCCAAGAGCAGCTCATTCGCAGCGCCGGCGGCCGCTGGCGTCAGCCACAACAGATTGGGGATGAACGCGAGCGCCAGTGCGCGCGCGACGCCGGGGCCTCTGAAGCGCAGGGCCAAGACGGCGGATGCCAGGAACATCCCCGCGACGGAGAGCTCCAGGTCGAGGCCGGGGTGGCGTTCGGACAACGTTAGCGCCGTGCAGACGCCCGACAGCAGTGCGGAGGCGCACGCCACGGCCAGCGCGGCGAGCATGGGCTCTGCCGGGCGAGCTTCTGGCGGCGACTCGCTGACCACGCCCAAGCTTACGCCGCTCGGTGCTTTCGTCGAGGCGTGCGTGCGGTCTTGAGCTCGGCCGCGAGCAAGTCTGCAACTGCCTTCACCCGCGGGATGGCCAGCGCGCTCCGGGCGCACACCAAGTAGAGCCCGCCGCGGTAAGGACCGAGATCCAAGTCGAGCTCGACCAACTCGCGACGCTGCAGCCGGTGCGAGGCGCGGCCCAACACCACCGCGCCCAGGCCCTCGCTCGCAGCGCGCAGCTGCATCACGAAGTCGTCTGAGGCGAAGGCTGGTCGAAAGCCTGGAATCAGTTTGGAGAGCTGCGGGTTGGGAGCGAGGTGATCGAGTGGAGGCGCCCACACGATCCAGCTCACATCTGCCGCAGTGAAGCCTCGCTTCAGCTTCCTCGCGTAATCGGGTGACGCGTAGGCGGCCACGTCGGTCTCGAGCTCGGCGAGACACACCAGGTCCTTCTGGGTCGGCCTCTGCATGCGGAGCGCCAGGTCTGCCTCGCGACGCACCAAGTCCAAGTACTGCAGGGTGGACACGAGCTCGAGCTGGATGTCGGGCAGCTCTCCGCGCAGCCAGCCGGCGAACGGAACCACCAGCTCGTAGGCTACGCCCGGCGCTGCCGTGATGCGCACCACGCCTTGCGGTCGGGCGTCGCTCTGCTCGGCGGCGCGCGTGAGCTCGCCCATCGACTCGGCCATTCTGCGGGCTGGACCGACCAGGCGCTCGCCGAACGGCGTCAGCACCGTGCCCGAGAGGCCGCGCGCGAACAGCGGCTCCGAGAGCGCATGCTCGAGCTCAGCGAGGCGCCTGCTGACAGTGGGCTGCGTCGTGTTCAGCCGTCGCGCGCCCGCCGAGATGCTGCCGCCCTCGGCCACGGCCAGGAACAGCTTCACGTCGTCCCAACTCAAGTCCACCATCCAGGCGTACCCGCTCTCGGCTCCGCTTGCTACTCAGCCGCGGAAAGGGCAGGAAGCTTTGGGGCTCCCGCCTCGCACCGGGCAGCGCGCCGCCTCGAGCGGGCGGAAGAAGGACGGATCTGCTCCGCCCAGCTTGATGGCGATCATGGCTTCGAGCGCGGTGCGACCGAGCGACGGCAAGGCTGCCCCCAACAAGCCACGACCGGCTCGTCCCAGCCACGTCCCTGCAGCGGGCAGCAGCCGCTCGAGATCGCTCGGTCGCAAGGCGTCGCGCACGCCCAGGATCGAGGCGCTGGCGTCGCCCAGGAAGAGGCGGATCAAGCTGGGCGCCAGCACGTTCCCGCCACGCGCTGGCAGGTGCTGCTCGATGCCCGCGACGAGGATGGCCGCGAGCTCGCGGCCGTCGCGCGAGGACACCCCTTGCCGTGCGAAGATGCGATCTCGTTGCCGCTCCGCGCTGGCCACGTCGCGCGGCAGCAGGCTCGGGCGAATGCCGAGCAGGAGTCCGACGGTGCGCCACAGGTAGAAGAAGTCTTCGGCCTCCGTGGGGGTCACCTCGACGCCCATCTTGCGCATCGCGTCCAGCACGACCACCGAGAAGCACGCCAGCGTGCCCAGCAGATCCTCTTGGTTGATGGGCACCTCTCTCTCGGCCGTTTGGCTGCCGGCCGCGTGGCTGCCGGCGGCGGATTGCGACACGCGCACCCGAACGGCGGCATGCATCAGCCTCACACACTGGATCGAGAGCACCGCACGGCCAGACTCGAAGCTCTTGGGTGTCAGCACGTCGAATACGAACCGGCCGGTCTCGTTCACGCGACGGTCCATGTCTTCGTGGAGGCGACCGGTGTTGTAGAGCACGGCGACCCCTTTGGCCCCCGTGAACGCCGCCGGCAGCGCCGCGCAGAACAGGGCCGTGGCGATCGCGACGGCGTGCTTGTGTGCGAAGCGCTGCGCCGCTATCAGGCGCGCCCGGTCGACCGACGACGGGAGCGCCTCTGATTCCAAGAAGCGGCGAACGTTCTCGGGCAGACGCTCGATCGCTCGCGCGTCACCTCGGCACAGCGCTGCGAATGCCTCGTCGATCTTGGCGCTCGGGCTCCGCAGGAGCTTTGCGACCAACACGTCGGCGGTCGGGTCTCCCAGGTACCGAGCCTGGGCGAGGCGACTCGGTGCGCGTTTGGGTCGACGCGAAGCGGACTGAGCGAGCATCACCGCTCCCGCGACTGGCCGACGTGGAGCTCTGCATAACGTCCCAGTCCGAGCAGCACGTAGTAGAGCCGATGGTGTCCCCAGCTGTAGAACGTCGGTGGAACGATGGTGAACAGGTAGTCGCCGTTGGGCCAGCTGCCGTCCGCGGTTTGGGCGTCGACCAGGTAGCGCGCAGCCCGCTCGGCAGCGGCCAGCCCGTCACTGTGGAGCGCCCGAGCGTGCGCGCACTCGGCCAGAGCCCGCAGCGCCAAGCCAGTGAGCGGCGGGTTGCTCGGACCCTTGCCAGCGAGCTCGGGCTTCTCGAACGCTTCCGCTGCCTCCCCGAAGCCGCCGTCGGGGTTCTGCACCGACAGCAACCAGGCGACCGCGCGCTTCACGACCGGGGCCTTCATGTTGTGGCCCACACTGGCCAGACCCAGAAGCACGAACGCGGTGGTGGCGAGGTAAGCGGGGTTCCACATGCCCCACCACGACCCGTCGGCCCGCTGGTCTCTTTCCAGGAACGCAATGGCGCGGGCCACCATCGGGTCTTTGGTGGTGAGGCCACACTCGCCGAAGCCCCACAGGGCGCGGGCTGCCAGATCGCTGGTGGCCGGATCTCCCATCTCGGGCGGCGGCGTGCGCGCGCTGCGCAGCAGGCCGAGCACATCGTCCAACCTCGGCAGTGGCTTGACGAACATCGGCTCGCCAGGCGGCTTGTCGGGAAACCCATGCACGTAGCTCGCGAAGCCGCCGCTCTCGTTCTGCATTCCGCGCATCCACGCGATGCCGTCGCGAATCGCGCTGTCGCTGCTCCCGCCACGCTGGGTGCTGCCGAGGCCGGCCAGCACGACCGCACTGTCATCACAGTCGGCCATGAGGTCGTTGCCAGCCATGAACCCCCAGCCGCCCGTGCGCGGGGCGGCGCGGTTCGGTTGGTTGAGGGCTGCCTGCGGCTGGGTGCACTGCCGGCCGCGGAGGAAGCGCTGCCCGCGCTGAAGCCGAGGATCTTCGCGCCCCACACCACAGTCGACCAACGCCGCCAGCGCGAAGGCCGTCTCCCAGTTCTCGCCGTCGAACGCCGATACCGCGATCCCCCCCGGTGTACGCACCTTCCTCGACTCGATCCAGCGGAGGGCTCTCGCCACGGGCGGGTCCGCGAACCCCAGGCCCAGCCCCGACAGCGCGATCAGATTGAACACTGTCGAGAACACCATTCCATTCCAGGAGCCATTCGGGTTCTGGAAGCTGCCGAGGAAGGAGGAGAGCCGCGTTCGCGCGAGGAGCCTCGCGGGAGAGCGCACCCAGTTCGCTAGACCCGAATGGTGCTGGAAGCGGTCCCGCACCGCGGCGCAGGCGAATACGACCACAGGTACGCCGCCGTGCACTCGCCCCTCGAGCATGCGCTCGCTCCAAGGTAGCGCCGCCATTTCGGGCGAGAGTGGCGGCAGCAACTCGGCGGGGGCCAGACCCGCCATCACCGCGAACAACAGGCCCGGCTCGCCGTGGGAGTACAGTCGCTCACGGAGCGCAACGTTTCCACCGAGCGCCGCCAAGCACGTCTCCGCGCGGCGGACCATATGCGCAGCGTCCGACACGCCGCACACCTTGAGCGCCGCCCGGCACACCGCGGTTGCACCGAGCGTCCCGCGGCCCGCAAAGGGGCGGATCTCGAAGCCGCCGTCGGCGAGCTGTGCGGCCCTCAACGCCTTGGCGTAAAGCGCGGCGTCTTCGCGGGTGAGCACACCGAGCCACGCCTCCGTCAGCGCCGTGATGGCGAGGCAGGTGGGCCCCATCTCCACTGGGCTCTGCCAACGACCATCGCTCTCTTGCAACGCGAGCAGCGCCTCGGCGCCGCGATCCACGGCGGCCCGTACGCGGGCGGGCAGATCGCTCCTGCCCTGCTCCGCTCTCGCTTCCTTCGCCCGCCCGCGCGCCGCGACGACCGCGTGTTCGCTCACGAGGAGCGCCCCTTCGCCGGTCGCTTGCTCGACACCTCGTGCCAGCGACCCAGACCGAGCAGAGGGTAGTACAGGCGGTGGTGCTCCCAGCTGTAGAACGTCGGTGGGATGATGGTGAACAGGTAGCCACCGTCTGGCCAGCTCCCGTCGCGTTGCTGAGTCGCGACCAAGTAGGAGGCGGCACGCGAGGCGGCCGCTTTCACCTCGGGTGACGCCACCTTGGCGGCCACCAGCTCGCTCAAGGCGCGCAGCGCGATTCCCGTGAGCGAGGGCAGGCTCGGGCCGGTCCCGGCGAGCGACGGCTCCAGAAAGGATCCAGGCTGCTCGCCGAACCCGCCGTCCTCGTTCTGGGCGTCGACCAACCACCGCGCGGCGCGCTCCACGTGCTTGGCCTTGAGGTTGGCGCGCACGCTCGCGAGGCCCAGCAGTGCGAAAGACGTCCCCGCTACGTACGCAGGGTTCCAGATGCCCCACCAAGAGCCGTCACGGCAAACGTCGCGCTCCAAGAACGCGACCGCGCGCGCGACCGACGGATCCGTGGTGTCGAGCCCGCACTCTCCGAGCCCCCACAACACGCGCCCCACCACGTCTGCGATGGCGGCGTCGCCCAGCTCCGGCGGAGGGTGGGTGAGCGTCTCCATGATGCCGGCAAGATCTGCCAGCATGGGCTTCTTGTTCACGAACAGCGGTTCTCCGGCGGGCTTGTCTGGCAGGCCGTGAACGTACGAGCCGAAGCCGCCTCCTTCGTTCTGCATACCTTTGAGCCAGGCGATGCCTGCTTGCACCGACGCGCTCGGCTGGCGCCGCACCAGGCGCCCGCAGCGCCCGAGCGCCGCAAGCGCGATACCCGTGTCGTCGCAGTCTGGCATGGTCTCGTTGTGGGCCTGAAACGCCCAGCCTCCGGTCCTGGGCGCGCCTGGCTTGGGTTGGTTCACCCGCGGCTGCGGGGTGGTGCACTGCGTGTCCTCCAAGTAGCGCACGCCCAGCGCGATCGAGCGGTCCGTCGCGGGGACTCCGCAGGCGCTGAGCGCCATCACGGAGAAGGCCGTCTCCCAGATCTCGCCATCGAAGATCGAGATCGAGAGCCCCTCCGGCGAGCTTCGTTTGCGCGAATCCAGCCAGGCGAGGCCGCGGCGAATCATGGGGTCTGACTTGTCGAGGCCCACTCCTTCGAGCGCGATCAGGTTGAAGACGGTGCAGTACACGGCGGCGTTCCACGACCCGTCTTGGTTCTGGAACTGACCGATGTAGCTCGCGAGGCGCGAGCGCGCGAGCAGGCGTGCCGGTGCGCGCAAAAAGCTCGGCAGCACGCTCCTCCGTTGGAAGCGCTCTCGCACCGCGGCGCAAGCGTAGATCACCATCGGCACGCCGCCGTGCATGCGGCCATCCAGCATGCGCTCGCTCCATGGCAGTGCAGCCATGTCTGGGGAGACGGGCGGCAATGCGTCCGCCGGGAGCAAGCCCACCATCACGCAGAACAGCGCGGCCGGCTCGCCATGCCACATCAGCCGCTCGCGTACCCGCGAGTATCCCCCCAAGCTCGCAATCAGCGCCTCTGCGCGGCGCGCGACCGGCGAGGCGTCGGGAACGCCACACGCCTTGAGCGCGGCGCGACAGACCGCGGTGGCGCCGAGCGAGCCTTGCCTTGCGCCCGGGTGGACCTCGAAGCCTCCGTCCGGGAGCTGTGCGCGCTTGAGCGCAGCGGCGAAGCGTTGGGCGTCTGCCGGCGACAGCGCATCGAACCAAGCCTCCGTCAGCGCGGTGATGGCGAGCCCGAGCGGACCCATGTCGGGCGTGCTCTTCCAGCAGCCATCTGCCTCCTGGCGGCGCTTCAGCGCCTCGACGCCGCGGCGGATGGCCTCCGTTCGCTCTTCGTCACGGGTCGGCGTGGCTGGTGCGCGCCGCTGCTGCTCGAGGTTCGACATGCCCGGCCATGGTGCAGCCGCTGTGCCAGCCGGAACCCTCACTTTTTCGGCGATTTGACCTGGGCGACAGGGTGGTCGGCCAGTGGTCGGCCACCAGGGTGCGGTATCCAATGCCGTATGGGTGTATGCCAACACGTGGTCTAGCCATGTGACTGCGCATGCCCCAGATTGGGCCCATGGCGACACGAACCAGAAGAGCTCTGAGGATCCTGGGGATCGGCTTGGCGCTGTTGGCCCTGGCGCTCGGCGCGTTCATCGCGATCGGCGTACGCGCGAGCGACCACCCTGTGCAGGCCGCGGCGCTCGGTGAGCCGAGAAGCTTCTCGCAGCTGGCGGCGGTCATCGACCAGCCGGGTCCGATCGAGGCGACGACCCTCGTCGGCGCCGAGTGGCAAGTGGACCGGAGCGGTCTCATCAACCTCGACCACGAGCAGGCCAAGGCGGCCGGGCTAAAAGACGGGCTCGAGCCGATTCAGATCTTCCTGCATGTGCTTCGGCACCCCAACCGCGGCGCCTATCTGATCGACACCGGTGTCGAGCGAGCGCTTCGCGACGATCCGTCGAAGGCGGCGGCGCAGGGGCTGATCGCCAAGGCGATGCATCTCGAGCTGCTTCAGGTGAAGAACGACACTGCCACGGTGATCGAGCGAGAGGGCGGGATCGCCGGCGTGTTGCTGACGCACCTGCACTACGACCACATCTCCGGCATGCCCGACGTGCCCACGGGCACCCCCATCTTCGCGGGTCCGGGAGAGACTTCGCAGCGCTTCTTCTTGAACGCGTTCGCCAAGCCCACGACCGAGCGCGCGCTCGCCGGCCATGAGCCCATCTCCGAGTGGCAGTTCGAGCCCGACGCAGACGGTCGCTTCGCAGGCATCTTGGACGTGTTCGGCGACCAGAGCCTGTTCGCGCTGTGGGTGCCCGGCCACACGGCCGGCAGCACCGCGTACGTGGCGCGCACACCGACCGGCCCGGTGTTGTACGTGGGCGACACGTCGCACACCAGCTGGGGCTGGCGCCACGGTGTGGAGCCAGGTGCTTTCACGCGAGATCAGGCGCTGAACCGGGAGAGCCTGGCGCGCCTCCGTCGTCTGGCGGACGAGCACCCGAACATGCAGGTGCGGCTCGGTCACCAGCACCTCGAGGCGCACACAGAGGAGATCGCCGTCACACGTTGATCGTGATCGACTGACCCGCCGGTCAGGACCCGAGCCCGACGACCGTCTGCCAACCCATGCGCCACCCCTTCGCGGGTCTGCCGAGACCGTTCTGGATCCTGTTTGGCGCCACGCTCGTGAACCGCATCGGCGGCTTCGTCGTGCCGTTCTTGGCTCTGTTCCTCAGCCAGCAGCGCGGGGTGCCGGCGGCTCAGGTGGGCGCGATTGTGGCGTTCTTCGGCGCGGGATCGCTCGTGGCCGGGCCGCTCGGCGGCGCGCTCACGGATCGTCTGGGCCGCAGAGCGACGTTGGTGCTGTCTTTGCTCCTGGGGGCGGCGGTGATGGGCGCGGTGACGCTCGCGCGCTCGCATGCTGCGCTCTCGCTGGGCGCGTTCGGGCTCGGGCTCACGCTCGACCTCGCGCGACCGGCGACCAGCGCGATGGTGGCCGACCTGGTGCCGCTCGCCGATCGTACGCGCGCCTACGCCGCGTTGTACTGGGCGCACAACCTGGGCTTCGCCTTCGCCAGCGTGGTGGCCGGGCTCCTGGCCAGCGCTGCGTTCGAGCTGCTCTTCGCGCTCGACGCGCTCAGCTGCTTGGCCACCGCGGTCATCGTGCTTGCGGCGTTGCCCGAGACGCGGCCGGCTGCGCCCAAGCCTGCTCGTTGGCTCGCGGACTTGAGCCAGCCCTTCCGCGACCGCGCGTTCTTGGGCTTCTTCGGCGTGAGCGTGCTGGTGGCCTTGGTGTTCTTCCAGTTTCACGTGGCCATGCCGCTCGACATGCGCGAGAAGGGCATTTCGACGGCGGCGTACGGCGCGCTCGTAGCGCTGAACGGTGTGCTCGTGGTGGTGCTCACGCCGCTCTCGACGTCGATCATGTTGCGGCTCGCCAGAGGGCGCGCGCTGGCCATCGCGGCGCTGCTCACCGGCGTGGGCTTCGGCAGCATGGCGTTCGCACAAAGCACGCTGGGCTTCGCGCTGGCGATCACCGTGCTGACGCTGGGCGAGATCGCGATGGCGCCGGTGAACCCTGCGGTGGTGTCGGAGCTCGCTCCCGCCCATCTGCGCGGCACCTACCAAGGCGCCTTCTCGTTCGCCATGAGCGGCGGCGCGTGCTTGGCTCCGCTCGTAGGCGGCGCCTTCCTCGAGCAAGGTCGCGCGGACCTGTTGTGGGGCGGCGCGCTCTTGGTGAGCCTCGCTGCGGCGGTGCTGTACCTGATGGCTCCATGGGGCCGCGAACAAGCTGCCCTCGACGAGGATGCTTTGGCCGCGGAGCAGGGGCCTTCGCCTACTCCGCGTTCAGCGCGGCCAGGATCCCATCGACGCTCTTCTTGGCGTCGCCGAACAGCATGAGCGTGTTCTCCCGATAGAACAGCGGATTTTCGATGCCTGCATAACCAGCAGCCATACCCCGTTTGGTGACGATCACGCTTTTGGCGTGCCAACACTCGAGCACGGGCATGCCGTAGATGGGGCTGGAGGTGTCGGTGAGCGCGCTGGGGTTCACGATGTCATTGGCGCCGATCACGAGCACCACGTCGGTCTCGGGGAAGTCAGCGTTGATCTCGTCCATCTCCAGCACGATGTCGTAGGGCACCTTGGCCTCGGCCAAGAGCACGTTCATGTGCCCCGGGAGGCGGCCCGCGACGGGGTGAATGGCGAACCGGACGCTGGCGCCCTTCTTCCGCAGAATGCGCGCCACCTCGTACAGCGGGTGCTGCGCTTGGGCGACCGCCATGCCGTAGCCCGGCACGACGATCACCGACTTGGCTTCGCGCAGCGCTTCGGCCACCGCCTTGGCGTCCGTGGACTTCACCTCGCCTTGTGGCGCCTGCGCTCCCGCCGCGGGAGCGGCGCCCTCGGCGGCGCCAAAGCCACCGAAAATCACGCTCACGATCGAGCGGTTCATGGCACGGCACATGATGATGCTGAGGATGGCCCCGCTCGAGCCGACCAGCGCACCGGTGATGATCAAGAGATCATTGCCCAGCATGAATCCAGCCGCAGCCGCAGCCCACCCCGAGTAGCTGTTGAGCATCGATACCACGACCGGCATGTCGGCGCCGCCGATGGCCATGACCAGGTGCGCGCCGAGCACCGAGGCAATGGCCGTCATCGCGGCCAGCGCCCACAGGCCTCCGCTGCCGTGGGCAGCCAGGAAGGGTGCCATCAAGGCGAGCGAGCCGCCGAACATGGTCAGGTTGATCAAATGGCGGCCGGGCAAGAGCAGTGGCTTGGACGAGATGCTCCCGCGCAGCTTGCCGAAGGCGATGACGCTGCCGGTGAAGGTGACCGCGCCCACCAGCACCCCCAGGAAGATCTCCACCTCGTGGATGATCTTCTCCGCCCCGGCGAGCGGATGGCCAGGCGCCAAGTACGCCGCAAAGCCGACCAGCACCGCGGCCGCGCCCACGAACGAGTGCAGCACCGCGACCAGCTCAGGCATGCTGGTCATGCCCACCCGCTGGGCGAGCATCGCGCCGACCGCACCGCCGGCCAAGAGCGCCATGGCCACGGCGCCATAGCCACCCGCGAGCAGCGACAGCGTGGCCGCAATGGCCAACGCCATCCCGGCGATGCCGTACCAGTTGCCGCGCTTGGCCGTGGTCTGCGCGGAGAGGCCGCCCAAGCTGCGGATGAACAAGATGCCAGCGACCAGGTACAGACCCGTGACGAGGTTGGGGCTCATCTCAGCGCCCACCCTTGCTCTCGTCTTCGGGCGAGCGCGCGAACATCTTCAGCATGCGCTCGGTGACGAGGAAGCCGCCTGCGACGTTGATGGCCGCGAGGAACAGGGCCACGGCGCCCAAGATCGTGGCGGCCGAGGTGCTGGCCGCCCCTGCGCTGAGCATGCCGCCGACCAGGATGATCCCGCTGATGGCGTTGGTGACGCTCATCAGCGGTGTGTGCAAGGCAGGCGTGACGTTCCACACCACCTGCCAGCCGACGAAGCAGGCCAACACGAAGACAGTGAGATGACCGACGAAGGCGGCGGGCGCGAACTGGCTGGCGGTCGCGATCGCCAGAGCCGCCACGACCATGGGCCACAGCGGGCTCGGCAGCGCGGGCGCCGCGTGGCCATGGCCGTGCGCCTTCTCTTTGGGCTTGGGTGCTTGCGGGCGTTGGCTCGGGCGGGCGCCCGGGCGCGAGCTCTTGGGCGGAGGGACGGCCTCCTCCTTCTTGGGCTGCCGGGGAGGGGGCCAGCACACCTCGCCGTCTTGCATGATCAGCGCGCCGCGCACGACCTCGTCCTCGAGGTCGATGTGCCAGGTCTTTGCGCCGCCCATGTCGGCGAGCAGGTGGCACAGGTTCGCGCCGTACAGCTGGCTCGCGGTCGGCGCGAGCCGGCTCGGCAAGTCCACGAAGCCGATCACCGTCACGCCGCGGTGAGTGATCACTTTCTCTGGCTGCGTGAGCGCACAGTTGCCCCCGTTCTCCGCTGCGAGGTCGACGATGACCGAGCCCTTGCGCATGCTCTCGACCATCTCGGGCGTGATCAGCACTGGCGCAGGTCGCCCGGGGATGAGCGCGGTGGTGATGATGATGTCGACCTCACGCGCTTGCTCGCCGAACAGTGCCATCTCTGCGGCGATGAACGCCGGGCTCATCTCTTTGGCGTAGCCGCCCTCGCCTGCGCCATCCTCCTCGTAGTCGAGCACCAAGAACTCGGCGCCCAAGCTCTCGATCTGCTCCCGCACGCCAGGGCGCGTGTCGAACGCGCGCACGATCGCGCCCAGGCTGCGGGCCGCGCCGATCGCCGCCAGGCCAGCGACCCCAGCGCCGATCACCAGCACCTTGGCGGGCGGCACCTTGCCTGCGGCCGTCATCTGGCCGGTGAAGAAGCGGCCGAAGAAGCTGGCGGCCTCGATCACCGCCCGGTAGCCGGCGATGTTCGCCATGCTGGAGAGCGCGTCCATCTTCTGCGCGCGGGTGATGCGCGGGATCTGATCCATCGCCAGCACGGTGACCTTGCGGTGCGTCAGCTGCGCGATCAGCTCCGGGCTCTTGCTGGGCCAAATGAAACTGATCAACGTCGCGCCCTGCTTGAGCAGGTCCGCCTCGTGTTTGCCGTCGGCGGTGGGCCCTGGGGGGCGCACCTTGAGGATGATGTCGGCGGCGGACCACACCGCTTCGGCGGAGGCCTCGATGCGCGCGCCGGACGCTTCATAGTCAGTGTCCTGGAACGAGGCGAGCTCGCCCGCGCCCGCCTCGATCACGACCTCAAAGCCCAGCTTCAAGAGCCGCTTCGTCGTTTCCGGGGTGGCGGCGACGCGGCGCTCGCCGAGCCCGACCTCGCGGACGATTCCGACCAGCATGATCCCCTCTGGTACCACGTCTCGCTTTGCTTTCGGGAGCCGTCATGGCTACGCATGGCTTGCGTCTCGCATGGCCACGCCCATCCCCAAGAATCGCGCGCCGTTCTCACTGGCGGAGCTGTGCCTCGCCACGGGTGGCGCCGTGGCCTGCGAGGGGCCGGGGCCGCTCGTGGGGGTCGCCACCGACTCGCGCAACCTGGGCCACGGTGAGGTGTTCGTCGCGCTGCGGGGCGAGCACTTCGACGGACACGACCACGTCGCGAGCGCCGTGGAGCATGGTGCTCGCGCACTGATCGTCGACCGTGCGGTGTCCGGCGTCACCGGCGTCTCGATCGTCCAGGTCGCAGACACGCTCGACGCGCTGGGCGCGCTCGCGCGCTACCACCGCCTGCGCTGGGAGCGGCGCGGCCTGGACGAGCCGCAACGTGGCGTGGTGGGCATCACCGGGTCGGCAGGCAAGACCACCACGCGCCACGCGGTCGCCCGCTTCTTGGCGGCTGGTGGCCCGCGCGTGTTCTCGTCCGAGGGCAACCTCAACAACCGTGTCGGCGTTCCGATGACGCTGCTCGGCCTCGAGCCTGCGCACGACCTCGCCGTGGTGGAGCTCGGCATGAACCAGCCAGGCGAGATCGCGGCGCTCGCGAACATGGTGAAGCCCGACGTCGGCGTGGTCACGCTGGTGGCAGAGGCGCACACGGAGGGGGTCGGCTCGGTGTGGGGGGTTGCGAGAGAAAAGGCCGCCTTGCTCGAGGGGTTGCCGACTGCTGGGGCGGCCGTCGTCAATGGCGACAGCGATCTCACACGTGCGACGCTCGCCCGTGCGACCGCAGGGCGCTTCGTGATCTACGGAGAGTGCGCGGACGCAGACGTGCGCTTGGTCGAGCGCCACGTGCGTGGGCTCGAGGGCTCGGACGTGCGGATCGCCGTGCGTCAGGGTGAGGAGCTGGTGGAGATCGAGGCGCGGGTGCCGCTGCTCGGCCGCGCGGGCGCGCTCGCCTCCTTGGCGGCGACCGCGGTGCTGCTCGGCCTGGCGCCGCTCTCGCTCAGCGACTTCGATCTGGACCTGCCGGCGCGCTTCGCCGCCCTGTCCGGCAACGTGGCGGGGCGGCTGACGCCTAAGGAGCGCGCCGACGGGACGATCGTGATCGACGACGCGTACAACGCAAACCCGGCGTCGATGCGCTCCAGCATCGAGGTGGCCAGCGAGATCGCCAGCGCGCTGGAGCGACCGTTGGTGCTCGTGCTCGGCCCCATGTTCGAGCTGGGCGAGCGGTCCGACGAGCTCCACGAGCACGTGGGGCGTTTGGCCGCGGCGGCGAAGCCGCGCCTGGTCGTGGTCGTCGCGTCCGAGGCCATGGCGCACTCCGCCGAGGCAGCGGGTGCCAAGGTGGTGCGCGCCCCTGATGCCGCCGATGCGGAGCGGATCGTGCTCGAGCAGCTGGTGCCGCGCGAGCTCTGCCTGATCAAGGCCTCGAACTCGGTGGGGCTCGGGCGCGTGGCGCGTCGCTTGATGGAGGTCGCTTGAAGGCTGCGCTCGCGGGGGCCAAGGTCGTCGTCGTCGGGTTGGGCAAGAGCGGCGTGGCGGCTGCCACCCTGTGTCTGCGGGCCGGAGCCCAGGTGACGGGCACGGACAGCGCGGGTCGGGAGCGCCTCTCGCCCGAGGCGCTCGCGCTCGAGGCGCTCGGCGCCAAGCTGTCGGTGGGTGGTCACGCCGCTGTGGATTTCCTCACCGCTGACCTGGTGGTGATTTCGCCAGGCGTGCCCAACTTCGAGGCGTTGCTCGTCGCGGAGCGCGCGGGTGTCCCCGTGATCGGCGAGATCGAGCTGGCGTGGCGCTTCATGCCCGAGGTGCCCGTGATCGCCGTCACTGGATCGAATGGTAAGAGCACCACCGTCACGTTGCTGGGGGAGCTCTTGTCCGCCCTGGGCAAGAAGCCCTTCGTGGGTGGCAACCTCGGGGACCCTCCGTGCGCGTTCGTGCCGCAGCCCGGTGGCCCCGAGCGCTTCGATCACGACGTGGTGGTGCTCGAGATCTCGAGCTTCCAGGCCGAACGTCTGCCGAGCTTTCGTCCCTCGGCGGCCGCGTTGCTCAACGTCAGCGAGAACCATCTGGATCGCTACGACGGCTTCGACCATTACGTGCGAGCCAAAGGCAACCTGTTCGTGCACCAACGCCCGCAGGATCGCGCCGTCGCCCCAGCAGACGATGCGCGCTGCGTCCGCCAGGCGCAGCGCGGCTCCGCGGAGCTCGTCTTGTTTGGACCTGCTGCCAGCCAAGAGGCGCGTTTCGTCTTCGATCGCGAGGTCATCGCCGACCGCCGCACCGGGCACAGCTTCGCACGCAAGGACATCTTCCTGCCGGGGGACCACAACGCGCTCAACATCTGCGCCGCGCTCGCGCTCCTCGCCACGCCGGCGCTCGATGTCGACGCTGTACGTTCGCTGCTCGCGCGCTTCGAGGGCCTGCCCCACCGCATCGTTCGCGTCGGTGCTCACGGCGGCGTCAGCTACTACGACGACTCCAAAGGCACCAACGTCGGCGCTACCGTCGCTGCCGTCCGCGGCCTGCCCGAGCAGAAGATCGTCCTCATCGCCGGAGGGCGAGACAAGCTGGGATCCTATGGTCCGCTCACGGACGCTCTGCGGGAGCGCGGACGCGGTCTGGTGTTGATCGGCGAGGCCGCCGATCGCATTGCCCAAGCCGTCGGCGACGCCGTGCCCACCGAACGTGCCAGCAGCATGGAGCAGGCCGTGGAGCTCGCGGCCAAGCTCGCCCAACCGGGTGATGCGGTGTTGCTCTCCCCCGCGTGCTCCAGCTTCGACATGTTCCGCGACTACAAGCACCGCGGTGACGCGTTCGTGGACGCGGTGGCACGGGCGGGCAAGGGCGGTTGAAGCGCGACGCTCAGAGGCGCGCCGCGCGGCGCATCATGAACAACACCGTGGCGGCGTCGCCCCATTCTGGCGAGGCGGGAAACGATACACGCTCCACCTCGGTGAAGCCGAGGCGTTCAGCGATCCGCCGGCTCGCGAGGTTGTGTTCGGAGACGCGCAGCCGGATGGCGCGCGCGCCCAGCTGGTCGAACGCGTGCTCGACGACGACGGCGACGGCCTCAGACGTGTAGCCGCGGCCGGCCAAGCTGGTCCGGCACCAGTAACCGACCTCGAGCTCCGGCGCTTCGTCGACGCGAAGCTCTCGCTGGTCGCTGGGCACGGGAGGAGAGCGCGGGTCGATCCACGGGTGAATGGCGACGTTGCCAGCGAAGCGCGCGGGCTGCTCCCGTGTGAGCAGGCAGCGGTGCACGAACGTCCCGCGCAGCGTCGACTCCGCGTGCTCGAGCGCCAAGGCGCGTTGGCGGGCACGATCGCGCCCCCTGTTGGTCGGCCTGGACCAGCGGGAGATCTCGCGGTCAGACTCCGTGGCGGCGTCCGCATACATTTCTGCGTGCTCGACACTCGCTGCTTGCAGCAGGAGCCGCGCGGACGCGAGCGGCCACAGCCATCGCGGGAGCGCGCCGTCCGCTTCCTGCACCACGCAAGCAGGCTACCAGAGGCTCACGGCAGCTTGCGGCACATCCACACGCTGGGCACACCCGCGGTGAAGCCAACCTTCTCGTAGGCGCGCCGGGCAGGTGCGTGGCTCGGGTCACCGCCGGTGCCCACCGTGGCGACCTTCATCCCGGCTCGGATCATGCGATCGAGCGCGAAGTCGTACATGGCGGTGCCGATCCCGCGGCCAGCGTGCTCCGGATCGACCGCGTTGAGGCCGACCTCGCCCAGCGCTCGCTCGAAGTCGAGGCGGACGGACACGAACCCGACGGGTTGCCCCGCCTGCTCGGCGACGTACACGGTCCAGCCCGGCTCGCCGCGGATGAGGGAGGTGAGGAGCCCTTCTTGTGCGTCGTCGTCCCGGCGCTGCGCGAGCTCGTAGATCTCGTCTCCGAGGATCGCGCGAAACGAGGCGAAGACAGGCGCGAAGGCGGCTCGTCGGAGGGCCTGAAGGCGCGGTTCGTCTCCGAGAACGGCTTGGCGAATCTCAAGGTCGGGCATCGACGGCTCTCCTTGGCCGCCAGAGACGGTGCTCGGCGCGGAGCCTGACGCGCTCAGCTCGCGCGCTCGACCGCGCGCACCTCGCAGCCCGTGAGCGCTTTGCTCGCACGCTCTTGGATGCGTTCGCCGCGCTCGTCGGCGCTGGTCCCCTGCGCGACGACCTCGGCCACGATCCTCTCCAACAGCGGTCGGGCCCAGCGGTCGATGGCTTCCGGCTCTCCGGCCTCGGGCCCGACAGCGGCGGCGAGCGCCAGCACGTCACCGCTCGACGGGCGCGCGGCGAAGCGGATGCGAAAGCCGTCCGCACCGGTGCCGATGTCGAGCTGGTGCTCGGAGGTGTCGACGACGCGGGCCTTGGCGAAGCCGGGCCAGGCGAAGCCGCCCCCCTCGAGGAGAACGACAGGCTCGCCCTTGCGTCGCTGGATGACGATCGCGGTGCCGGGCCGAACGAACTGGTAGCCGGCGACGATCATGAACAGCATCGACCCGACGATCACGAACATGGCGATCGCGCCAGGCAACAGGAACGGGATCAACGCTTGTTCGCCTCCGCGCCCCCGCTCGAGCCCTCGTGCAGTGCGGCCTCTGCCTCTGCTTCTGCCTCTGCCAACAGTCGCTTGGTGTCGAGCGAGTCTGGCATCTTCTCGACGTGGAACGCGTTGTCGGCGGCGTCGAAGTGGACCAACACGACCTTGTCGCCGCGCTTGAGCGTGCCAGTCGTGTCGCGAATTTGGAGAATAAACGGAGCGCCCCCATCGTTGACGGTGGCTTGTCCGAACTTGGCGGTCACCTCTCCGGTGCTCACCTCCGCGATCTTGCCCACCAGGTCGTTGTGCTTCTGGGCGCCATGGGTCTTGAAGGCTGGGGCGAGCGGGCGGATCGCGAACGACGTGAGGATCAAGGACACCACCGACGATCCCAGCAGGAGGCCCGTACCCACCAGCCAACCCGGGGCCCCGAAGGTGAGCGCGTACAGGCCGGTCAGGAGCCAAGCGAACAACGCGAACAGGCTGAAGACCACCGTGACAGGTGCGTCACGCAAGCGCAGCGCGGCCAACAGGCCGGCGTCTGCTCCCTCTACGTCTACGTCCAAGTCCACGTCGCCGTGACCGTGGCCGGCGTGGCCGACCCCCTCGGCGGCGCCGTCTGCCGCACCTTCGAGCGCGCCCTTCACCGAGCCCTCGAGCGCACCCTTCACCGCGCCATCGACCGCGCCGTCGGCGCCGTCCAGGTCGATGGCCCCGACGATCACGAACAGCCAGTAGAACAGCGAGAGCCCGACCAAACCCGTGAACAGGATGGTCGGAAACGACAGGATGGCCGTCAGCAGCTCGCCCACTACCGAGCGAGGCTAATCGCAAACCGCGGGGTCACCAAACGCTGATCGGCGGGGCGAGGGAAGGTGGGACGCCGCCCGCCGTACCACGCCCATGCCTTCCACGCTCAAGATCGCCCTCGGGTTCATGGCATTCGGCGTCCTGTTGGCGGTGCTCGGCGAGCGCTGGCTGAGCGTGGCGGTGAACGCGGCGCTGATGTTCGGCGTGTGGCGCGGCAACGAGTCGGTGCGGAAGCTCTTGATCATGGTGTCGTGGCTTGGCCTCGTGCTGAACGGCATCGGCGCCGTCCTGGCCTTCATCGCCATGGCCGCCTGGAGCGGTCTGGCGGGAATCGTGTTCTACGCAGCGGCGTGGGGCTTCATGCAGTGCGGCTACATGATCTGGTGCCTGGGCCGGCCCGACGTGCAGCACTGGATGTTCAACCGCTCGCTGAAGCTGGTGTAGCTGGGTCGCTGGGGCTCCCTCCGCGCTCCTGGGCCGGGGCGCCCATGATCAACGACAAGAGTGGTGCCGTCACGAACGTCGTGACCACCGCCATGATCACCAGCATGGCGAACAACGTCGGCGAGATGACGTGCAGATCCAAGCCCACGTTGAGCACGATCAGCTCCATGAGGCCGCGCGTGTTCATCAGCACGCCGAGCGCGGCGGCCTCGCGGGTGCCGAGGCCCACCAGCCGCCCCGCGACGAAGCTGCCGCCAAACTTGCCGACCGTGGCGGTGGCGACGATGAGGCCCACGATCAACCAGTGCTCGGCGCCGCTGACCAGCCCGATCTGGGTGCGCAACCCCGTGAACGCGAAGAACGCGGGCAGCAGCAGCACCACCACGACGTCGGTCAGCTTCTCACGTACCTCGGCAGCGAAGTCGGAGTCGTGCGGAATGATAGCGCCGAACAAGAAGGCGCCGAACAGCGCATGGATGCCGATCGCCTCGGTGGCGAGCGCGCTGCTCAAGAGCCCCACGAGCACGAAGGCCATGTGATCTTGGCGCAGCTTGCCGCGGTGTTTGGCGAGTGCCTTCAGGAGCAGCGGGCGGGCCACGAAGATCATGAAACCCGCAAAGATCAGAGAGAGTCCGATGGTGACCGCCGCTTCGCTGACGTGAGCGCGCGCGACCGAGACGACCAACGCGAGCAGGCACCAGGCCGAGACGTCGTCGACCGCCGCGCAGGTCAGCGCCATGGTTCCGAGCTCCGTGCGGTGCATGCGCCGGTCGGTGAGGATGCGCGCCAGAACCGGGAACGCCGTGACTGACATCGACACGCCGATGAACAGGGCGAACACGAAGAACGGCACGTCGCTGTGAGAGAGGCGGGGGTAGAGGTACAAGGACAACAGCCCGCCGAGCACGAACGGCGTCACGATGCTGGCGTGAGACACCGCCACCGATGGTGCGGTGCGCTTCTTCAACAACCCGCTGTCGAGCTCGAGCCCGATCAGGAACATGAACAGCACCACGCCGACCTGCGCGATCACGCCGAGAAACGGCGCGACGTGGCTGGGCATCAGGTAGCCGAGAGTATCGGGCGCGACACGGCCGAGGATCGATGGCCCGAGCACGATACCGGCGACCACCTCGCCGATCACCGCGGGCTGGTGGAAGCGCTTGAACAGCGCTCCGAACGCGCGCGCCACCACGATCACGACGATCAGCGCCAGCAGTACGTGCAGGAGCACGTGGGGCTTGCTGGCCACGCCGCTCGCGTCGAAACCCGGGGCGCCCGGCTCAGGCGGTGGCGCAGCCAGCTGCTCGCCGGGGATGCGCAAGAAGGCGAACACGCCCACCGCGCCCGCGAGCATGAGCGCATACACGAGCCAGGCTCGCAGGGAGGCGCGGCTGGGCGTCGCGGACATGGCCCGAGCCTACAGCAAATGCGGTGCGTGTCAGGCGGCGCGACGCAGTGGCATGGGGGCGCGCACGGCTCGCTCTTGGCGCGCCGCGCGGAGCGTCGCTGCGCTGGTGGTGGCCCCGATGGCCAGCCCCATCATCGTCACGCGCAAACGGAGCGCGTCGACGAAGCCGGCTTGGTGGAGCGCGGAGACCACGGTGCGAACGTCCGCCTTGCGGACCTCGAGCTTGTTCGCCAGCTCCTCGAGCGAGAGCACCTCGCCCTCTCCCTGGGCCCTGGTCAGCTCGCGCATCACGTGGATCGCGAGCACATCATTCAGAATGGTGCGTTTGTCGGTCGAAGTGGTGTGCGGCCTCATGTCTATCCTCGTGCGCACCCGTTTCTGCAAGCGCAAGGCCAATGATTTCAATTCGATAGGTACTTATGGAAGCGACCGACGACGCTCATCGGCGGCGCTTCGCTTGGGGGGCTTCTCGTCTGGTGCCAGCCGCGGCCTTGGCGAAGGTTTGGTAGCTGTCTTTGGTCCAGCGCTTGAGCGTGGCCGACAAGGCTCGCTCGAGTGGCGCTTGCACCGTGACCCAGCCATTCTTCCCGACGGCGACACCTTCTCCCTGCACGGCGTCTGCGGCCAGCGCGCTCTCGGGCTTGAGCCGCACGACCAGCAGGCCCGCTTTGCGCTGGGCGAAGAGGAACGCCTTGCCCGCCACCTTGAAGGAGCTCTGCTCCAGCGCGGTGCCTCTGCAGGCGACGGACTCGTCCACACCGTCGAAGGAGAGCGCAAGCGCGCGCAGCAGCTCATGAGCGTCGGCCATGCTGGTGGGCTACGGGCTCCCGAGCTCTGCGACAACCCTCTTCAGCTGCGAGGCCGGCACCTCTGCCTGCCCCAGGCATGCGCCGATGGGCGCGAGTAGCTGCCCGAACCTGCACACGAGATCGTCCCCGTTGCCCCGCACACTGAGCTTGCCGTCCGGCAAGAGCGCCAGGGCACCGTTCTGCGCGGGCACGAGCAGCACCGTCTTCTTGCTGCGCTTCGAGCGGAGCGCCACCGTGCCACTTACCGGGTCGACGAAGATGGAGAGCGCCAGAGGCTTGGCCTCACCCTCGAGCACCATCGCCGACGATGGGAACGCCGGGATCGCAAAGCCGAGCCGTGCCAGCTGCAGCGTGATCGGGTCGAGCGCCACGCCGAAGCGCGTCAGTGGTGCGGCGAACGCGCCGAGCGGTTGGGGGATGCCGTCCACTTGCTCGCCGGTACGCGCCGCCACGCGCACGCCGTCCACCCACAGGTGCTCGTTGTCGTCCGTGAACACCAGATCGATCTGTTCCGACAGCGTGCGTGTCCCGGGGAGGAACTGGTTCCACAGCTGCCTGCCTGTCTTGGCGTCGTACACCGCAATGGTGATGCGCTGCACGGTCGTCGGTGTGGGCTTGCCGTCGTAGAGCACGGCCGCCACCAAGTTGCCATCCTTGCTGATGGTCTCGTAGCTGAGGTGGTGCCCAAAGCCCTCGCGCACCAGCTCTTCACGCGCTGCGCGGCGAAACCCCGCCGGTGGCGCCGCCAGATGCGCGATGTGCGCGACGTCACCGTGCTCATAACAACGCTGGGTGGTCCCGGGCACCAGCTTGGCTTTCGGGTATGCCAACCCTGGCGGGTCGAGGCAGACATGGGCGCTGTCCGCTGTGAACACTCCGCGTTGGAAGGGCTGCCCCGCCGGAGACTTCGCGAGGACCTCCTCCTTGCCGGAGATCAGCGAGATGCGCGTCGCGCGCGCGTCGACGTCGAGGCTGAACAGGCTCTTGCCGTCGGGGCTGAGCGTGCCCATCGCGAACACGCGGCTCTCCCACTTGTCCGCGGGCAGGCTCAGCTGGGTCTCGACCGCGCCATCCGCGACGCGCACCAGCGCGATCGAGAGCTCCTTCTTCAGCGACGCCAACAGGTTCACGCGACTCGTCAGCACCAGCCCCCGCGCCGGGTCCGCCGCGATCATCGCTGCGAAGGTCTGCACCGCCTCGGCCTTGGGCAGCTCGAGCAAACGGAAGCCAGTGGCGGGCGCGTAGTGGGTGAGTCGCGTCGTGCCTCGTCCCGATGGCGCGAACAACGCCGCGCGCGAAGGCCCCTCGAGCAGCGACTCGCCTGTGTCGGTGTCGACCAAGAACGAACGCACGCCACCTCGCGCGAGCAGGAAGCGCGGCTCTCCTTGCACCGCTTCCAAGCGCAGCACGTCGTCGGCCAAGAGGCGCTTCGGTCCGGCGCTCCAGACGGTGATGGCACGGTCGTCGAGCGCGACGGCACGCTCGCCCACTCGCACCGCGCTGCGACCCACGACGCGCAGTCCTGTCGACCCCCAGGCTGCTACCTGCACTCGTTCGCGCTCCGGGAGCAGTACCTGTTCGCGGTCTCCTCGCGGTGCCTTCACCTCCGCCAGCACCCGAGGCTCGCCTGCCGCTCCCGTCAGCGCAGCCAGTGCGCGGCGCACCAGCTCGTACGTCGCCCGCTTCGCGGCCTCTGGCTCACCACGGGCGCGCTCGAGGAGCTTCGCCACGCCCGCATAGTCCGTCGGCGGCTGCTCGGGGGCCGTCACCGGTGCCGCGCTCTGCACCGTCGCCGACGCCGTCACCACCGGTATCGCGGGCTGCTCTGGCGCGCTCGGACACGCCGCCAGCAACGCGAGGAACGACCCAGCGAAACACACCCGCGGATTCACCCATCGGATGGTACGTCAGCCTCGGGCGCCAGGCGCGGATGGTGCCGAGCTCGTGCACAGCCGCGAACGACCAGCAGGTGGCCGCGGTCGACGCTTGCAGCCTGCCCGACGCTCAACCGTCCGCCTCGTGACGTGCGTGCAGTGCCAGAAGCGCGAGTGTTCGGTTCGGCTGGACGACAACGCGCTCTGGTCGTGTACCATCCCGCGGCCTCGTGGGTGGGGGAGCGCGACGCTCTTCTCCCCTGTCGGGCAGGTTGATCGAAGGAGCCTGCGTTCATGCCGAGTCAGCTCTTGTTTCTGCTCATCGGGTTGGCGATTTTTGGCGTCGTCGTCTTCGGCGTCGTCGTCATTCTGTCGAAGTTCTACCGGATGGTGGATCAGGGCACGGCCTTGATCGTCAACCGTAGGACCAGCGGCCCAGAGGTGACCTTCACCGGCGCGACGGTGTGGCCCATCATCAACCGCGCCGAGATGATGGATATCTCGGTCAAGACGATCGAGATCGATCGTCGCGGGAAAGAAGGCCTGATCTGCAAGGACAACATCCGCGCGGACATCAAGGTCACCTTCTTCGTGCGGGTGAACAAGAGCGCCGACGGCGTGCTGCACGTGGCGCAGGCCATCGGCTGCGCGCACGCCTCCAACCCGCGCATCATCGCGGACCTGTTCTCCGCCAAGTTCTCCGAGGCCCTGAAGACCGTCGGCAAGAACATGAACTTCGAGGATCTCTACACCAAGCGCCAGATCTTCAAAGACGAGATCCTCAAGGTCATCGGCACCGACCTGAACGGCTTCACGCTGGACGACTGCGCGATCGACTACCTGGAGCAGACCCCGATCGAGTCCTTGGACAAGGACAACATCATGGACGCCGAGGGCATCAAGAAGATCACCGACCTCACCGTGATCCAGAACGTGAAGACCAACGAGCTGCGCCAGAAGGAGCGCATGGAGATCGGCAGCCAGAACCTGGCCTCGGACGAGGCCATCTTCCGCTTCGATCAGCGCCGCGCCGAGGCCGAGGCCAAGAAGGCCAAGGAGATCGCCGTCGCCCAGGCGCGAGAAGAAAACGAGGCGCGCCGCGTCGCGGAGCTCGAGCACAAGCAGACCTTGCTCGCTCGCCACAAGAACGAGGAAGAGACGCTCGTCGCCAACGAGGCCAAGGAGCGCGGCGTGCTGGTGGCCCGTCAAGCCAAGGAGCGCGAGGTCGCCATCGAGATCGAGCGCGTCAAGAAGGCGCAGCAGCTCGAGGCCTTGAGCCGCGAGCGTGAGGTGGAGATCCAGCGCATCAACAAGGACAAGGAGATCGAAGGCAAGAAGAAGGAGATCGCCGACATCATCCGCACTCGCGTCGCCGTGGACAAGACGGTGGCCGAGGAGGAGGAGCGCATCAAGGACGTGCGCGTCCTGGCCGACGCCAACCGCAACCGCGAGGCCGTGAAGATCGCCGCCGAAGCGCAGGCGGCCGAGGCGTTCGTGGGCACGGTCAAGGCGGCCGAGGCTGGCGCAGAGGCAGCCAAACACAAGGGCCGCGAGCAGCTGGCCATTGCCGAGGCCGAGCTCGAGGCCGCGGACAAGCAGGCGCGCGCGAAGATCCGCCTGGCCGAGGGCATCCAGGCAGAGGCCGCTGCGGAGGGCCTGGCCAAGGTGCGCGTGAAGGAGGCCGATGCCGCTGCGGTGGAGAAGGTGGGCATGGTCGAGGCCCGCGTCGCGCTCGAGAAGATGCAGTCGGTCGCCATGGGCGAAGAGAAGCAAGGCTTGGCCAAGGTCAAGGTGGCCGAGGCAGAGGCCGCAGCGATCGAGAAGAAGGGCCTGGCGGATGCGCTCGTGATCAAGGAGCGCCTCACCGCCGAGGCGAGCGGCGAAGAGCAGAAGGGCTTGGCCAAGGTGCGCGTGGCCGAAGCGGACGCCGCCGCGATCCAGAAGAAGGGCGCCGCGGAGGCGGACGCTTCGCGCCAGAAGTACAGCGCAGAGGCAGCTGGCATCACGGAGAAGGCGGCGGCCATGAAGGCGCTCGACCCCGAGAGCCGAGCGCACGAGGAGTTCCGCATCAAGCTGGCCGTGAACAAGGACATCGCCATGCAGTCCTTGGCCACGCGCCTGTCGATCGCCGAGCACCAGGGCGAGATCCTGGCTAAGGCGTTCGAGCACGCGAAGATCCAGATCGTCGGTGGCGACGGTCAGTTCTTCGACCGCTTCATCAAGGCCGTGAGCCTGGGCCAGCAGTTCGACACGGCGCTCGATCAGAGCGACACGTTGCGCACCGTGTTCGGCGACTACCTGTCCGGCAAGGGCGGGGGCGGCGGCGGAGAGGGGCCCACGCTGAGCTCGTTGCTGGGCCGACTGATGTCGGGCGCCGACGGTGACGCGCGAGACAAGATCGCCAAGCTCCAGGCGCGCGCCAAAGAGATGGGCATCGACGACCTGCGCTGAAGCACGCAAAGCATGGCTGAGGATGCGAAAGCTGCTGCGGCCGCGCCGGAAGAGGGCGCGGCCCAGCTCGAGGGCGGCAGTTACGACGTCATCCGCAAGCGCCTGCTCGATCAGGCCGCGGAGCTGGGGCGGCGTGCCGAGGCGCTGAACCAGAAGCGCATCGGCACCTTCGGGGGCTCGCAGCTCTCGCTGCTCTCGACCGAGCGCGTGCGCACCGAGAACAACTGCGTCCCGCGCGACATCCGCAACGTCGCGGGTCAGCTGATTTTTGCCTACAACGTCTTCGTCGGGCTGAAGTCCGAGACGGTGGTCGCGGACGTGTTCGGCGCCTACACCTTCACGCCCAAGGAGGCCGCGTTCGAAATCGCGTCCATCCCGTTGAGCGACGGGCACTTCTTGGCGGACCCCAACTTCGTCAAGGAGTTCGCCGACCTCTATCGCTACAACCGCGAGACCAAGCTGCTCATGTTGCGCACGACGGACACGCGTGTGCTGGCCATCTTCCAGGTGGGCTCGCGCGTGACCGACGCCAAGGTCTTTCGCTGGGGCATCGACAAAGCGGGCGCGATCAAGTTCATCGACGCGCGCGGTGACGAGGACAACCAGCTGCCGCGGCAGCACGACTTCGAGTGGACAGCGGTGCGCCGCGAAGACCAGGTGTCCGGAGATTTTCCGCACATCGCGATCGAAGATCAGCTCTTCGTGGAGTGCATCGGCGGCGACCTCACGATCAAGATCGAAAACAACACCAAGGACGGCAAGGGCGTCTACCGCGAGCCGGTGGAAGACGCGAACCAGACGCTGGACGACGCCGAGATCTACTACGCCTCGCTCGGCGCGCTGATCTTGCTGAAGATCAAGCCCTACCGCGAGCCTTCGTACCGCTACCTGGTCTACAACACCCGCACGCAGGCGGTGGTGCGCATCGACGCCATCGGGGCGGCCTGCCAGCAGCTGCCCGAAGAACAGGGCATCATCTTTCCGGGTGGGTTCTACCTGCGCACCGGCGAGTACAAAGTATTCGAGGGCGACCCCACCGACATGGTGTTCCGCCGGCAGTTCAAGGCGCCCAACGGCGAAGACATCCTGTACGTGTACGACCGCGTCGCCGACGGCGTGTACCAGCTCCTGCCGTACAACGTGATCCGCAAAGAGGTCGCGAACCCGATGACGGTGCACGGCTACAGCGTGTTCGACGACGGCAAGATGGTCGTGTTCAAGGCGCTGAGCGACGAGCCGACCAAAGTCCACCCGATGCAGGTGTGGCAGACCCCGTTCTGCACGCAGGAGCACGCGGCGGCCGCCCCGACCGACGGCTCGTACCTGGCCAAGGTGGGCAACGCCGAGCTCGTGCGCGGCATCTCCGAGGCGCTCACGTTGCAGCGCATCGCGAGCGCTGAGCACCCGACCCGCCAGAGCTACGAGGACGTGGTCACTTCGTGCAAGCGCCTAGTGGACGGCTTCTACTGGCTGCCCGAAGCCGAGGCCTGCAACCTGGCCGAGGCGGTGCAAGCGCTGCTCGGCACCGCCGAGCTGATCATCGACGAGTTCGAGAAGGTCGCGGCGATCAAGAAGCGCAGCGCGCAGGCCTTGGCCGAGACCGAGGTGACGCAGCAGCGCATCATCGACGGGCTCCGCCCGAACGACATCAAGTCGGTCGAGGAGTTCATGGGCTCGCTCACCGAGCTCCGCAAGCAACGCGGGCACCTCATCACGTTGCGCGAGATGCGCTACATGGACCTGCCCCGCGTCGACGTGCTCGAGCAGCAGGTCGTCAAGTCGTTCGACGAGGTCAGCAAGGGCGCCGTGGAGTTCTTGCTCCAGCCCACCGCGCTCGAGCCGCTGGTGAGCCGCCTGTCCGAGGTCGTCACGCGGGTGGGCGAGGCGGCCAAGGCCACCGAGCTCAAGCCCATCACCGAAGACGTGGACAAGGTGGGCGAGGGCCTGCAGGTCCTGAGCGACATCATCAACGGCCTGGCGATCGAGGACCCGACGCAGCGCACGCGCATCCTGGAGGGCATCAGCGAGGCGTACTCGCAGCTGAACCGCGCGCGCGCCACCTTGGCGACGCGGCGCAAGGAGCTCGCGGGGGCGGAGGGTCGCAGCGAGTTCGCGGCGCAGTTCAAGCTGTTCGGTCAGAGCGTGGTGAGCTCGATCGCGCTGTGCGACACGCCCGAGAAGTGCGACGAGACGCTGTCGCGCCTGTTGCTCTCGCTCGAGGAGCTCGAAGGGCGGTTCGGCGAGTTCGACGAGTTCCTGGGCGACCTGACCCAGAAGCGCGAGGAGGTCACCGACTCCATCGCCTCCAAGCGGCAGGGCCTGCTCGACGAGCGACAGCGGCGCGCGCAGAACATCGTCAGCGCCGCCGAGCGCATCATCGCGGGCATCCAGCGCAAGGCGCGCACGCTCAAGTCCGCGGACGAGCTGAACACCTACTTCGCGTCCGACGCGATGGTGCTCAAGCTGCGCGATCTCGCCAAGCAGCTGTTCGACATCGGCGCCAGCGTCAAGGGCGACGAGGTCGAGTCCAAGCTCAAGAGCGCACGGCAAGAGGCGCTGCGCTCACTACGCGACAAGACCGACCTGTTCGACGGCGGCGACAACGTCATCCGCCTGGGCGCGCACCGCTTCAACGTCAACACGCAGCCGGTCGAGCTGGCGCTGGTCCCACGCAAAGACGAGGGCACCGGCCTGGACGTTTTGTACGTGCACCTGACCGGCACCGACTTCTACGAGCGCATCGAGGACGCCGCGCTCGAGGAGGCGCGCGATCTCTGGGACCAACAGATCGCCAGCGAGTCGGCCGAGGTCTATCGCGCGGAGTACTTGGTCGCGAGCTTGGTCTCGACCGCCGAGCGCGGCGAAGGCAATGTCTCGCTCGACAAGCTCACGGAGGCCGCGATGGCGGGCGCGGGGGCGGCCGGCACACCCAACGCGGCGCTCTTGGAGATCGTGCGCAACTTCTCGCAGAACCGGCACGACGAGGGCTACGAGCGCGGCGTGCACGACGTGGATGCCACGTTGATCCTGGAGAAGGTCTTGGCGCTGCGAGCGGGCGCAGCGCTGCTCCGCTACAACGCCGACGCACGCGCGCTCGCATGTCTGGCCTGGGCACAGGTGCCCGACGTGGAGCGCACCGTCGTACACCGACGCGCGCGCAGCTTCGCGCGCCTGCGCAAGCGGCTCGACTCGGTGTTGCCGCAGGTCGAGCTGGCCAAGGAGCTCGAGCCGCGGCTCGAGGCGGCCGCCAAGGAGTACCGCTTCGAGGCGACCGGGGCGCTGGTGCGCGTCGGCGCGCGTTACCTGGTGGACGAGCTCGCCGCCGAGCGCCCGCGCTTCGTTACCAGCGCCGCGGCCAGCGCCCTGCACACCGAGCTACTCGAGGAGCTGGATAGCATCCAGGGCCGCCGCGACTTCGAGGAGGACCTGCGCACGCTCGAGAAGCACCCCGCCGAGCGCCTCGGGTTGGTGCACAACTGGCTGAAGGCGCTGGTGGCCCGCTACCCCGACCTCGCGCACCACCAACATGCGCTGCGCGAGGCCGCGGTGCTCGTGGCCACGGACCGCAAGCTCGATCGCGAGCCGACCACCGCGTCGACCGAGGCGCAGGTGACCGGCCTCTTGGGCCAGCACGCCAACGTGAAAGACCGCGGCATGCTCTTGCGCTTGGACGAGTGGCTCGGCCGCCTGGATCGCTTCCAGACCGAGCGGGTGCCGCGTTTCCGCAAGTTCCGCAAGACGAAGCTCGAGGTGCTCGAGCGTGAGAAGAAGCGGCTGCGGCTGGACGAGTTCGCGCCCAAGATCCTGTCGAGCTTCGTGCGCAACCGCCTGATCGACGAGGTGTACTTGCATCTAGTCGGCGCCAACCTGGCCAAACAGATGGGCTCGGCCGGCGAGGGCAAGCGCACGGATCAGATGGGCTTGCTGCTCCTGATCTCGCCGCCCGGTTACGGCAAGACCACCTTGATGGAGTACGTGGCCAACAAGCTCGGCCTCATCTTCATGAAGGTGAACGGTCCGGCGCTCGGCCACGAGGTGACCTCGATCGACCCGAACGACGCGCCCAATGCCACCGCGCGCCAAGAGGTCGACAAGATCAACCTCGCGCTGGAGATGGGCAACAACGTGATGCTGTACCTGGATGACATCCAGCACACGAACCCGGAGCTGCTCCAGAAGTTCATCTCGCTGTGCGACGCGCAGCGCCGCATCGAGGGCGTGTGGAAGGGCCGGACCCGCACCTACGACATGCGCGGCAAGAAGTTCTGCGTGGTGATGGCGGGCAACCCGTACACGGAGAGCGGCGAGAAGTTCAAGATCCCGGACATGCTCGCGAACCGCGCCGACACGTACAACCTGGGTGACATCCTCGAGGGCAAGGATCACCTGTTCGCGCTGAGCTACCTGGAGAACGCGCTCACCTCGAACAAGGCGCTGCAGCCGCTCGCTGGTCGCGATCCGGCCGACACGCAGAAGCTGATTCGCATGGCCAAGGGCGAGAGCCTGCCGATGACGGAGCTCGCCTACCCGTACTCGGCCGCCGAGGCGACCGAGATCATCGAGGTGCTCAAGCGGCTGTTCAAGGTGCAAGAGGTGCTGCTCAAGGTGAACCTGGAGTACATCGCGTCCGCCTCTCAGGACGACAACTACCGGACCGAGCCGCCGTTCAAGTTGCAGGGCAGCTACCGCAACATGAACAAGGTCACCGAGAAGATCGTCGCGGTGCACACCGACGAAGAGGTGGAGAACATCATCGACGATCACTACGCCGGCGAGTCGCAGACGCTGACGACCGGCGCCGAGCAGAACCTGCTCAAGCTCGCCGAGCTGCGCGGGCGCATGAAGCCCGAGCAAGTCGAGCGCTGGAAGGAGATCAAGAAGGGGTTCGTGCGCGTCAAGGTGATGGGCGGCAAAGAGGACGACCCGGTGGCGCGCGTCACCGGCGCTTTGGGCAGCATCGGGGAGCAGCTCGACGGCGTGCAGAAGAGCCTGGCCATCATGTCGGAGCGCTCTGGCGAGCCGGCCAAGATCATCTCGGCCGAGCTCGGCCGATTGCACGGCGCGCTCGAGGTGCTCGGCGGCAAGGAGCTCACCGTCCAAGTCGAGCGTGACCCGGCGATCCTGGAGCTCTTGCTGCAACAGCTCCATGGCGTCGAGAGCTCGCTCGCCCCGATCGTGAAGGCGGTGGCAGACAGCCTGCTGCTCGCGGGGCAGACGGCGCAGACCATCGGTCGTGAACAGGCCGAGGCGCTGCGCACGGCCATCGCCGAGGCGGCAGCCAAGGTGAAAGAGATCGCTGCGGCGCAGCAGCACGTGGCGCAGACGCAGGCGCAGCAGGTACAAATTCTGGAGCAGGCACGACACGCCACCGCGGCGCAGCAGCAGCAGGTGCAGCAAGCGCACGCGCTGGCGCAGCAGATCTCCGAGATGCAGCGGCAGATCGTGGGTCAACAGCAACAGGCCGCCCAGTCTGCGAGTCACATGGCGCAGCAAGCGCAGCACGTGCTGGCAGCGCAGCAGCAGCTGGCCAGCGGCCAGCAGCAGATGGCGGCGCAGCAGCAGCAGCTGGCGCAAGCCATGCCGCAGGCGGCGGGGCCGCAGGCGCTGGTGCAACGCCCCGACGCGAGCCCCGAAGAGAACGAGGCCATCGCGCGCGCGCAACAAGCGCTGCTCGCAGCGCGACAGCAAGGTGGCGTCAACCCCGAGGTGGGGTCGGCCGTGTTCCGCGTGGAGCATCGGCTGGGCGAGCTCACCCAGCTGGTGCAGGCGCTGCAGCATCGCATCGGTCAGGGGGTGGCCAGCGCCGAGCCGCGCACTGGTGCACCGGCAGCTCCAGGCGCAGGGCCTGCTTCTCCCAACGGCGGCACCGGCATGGTCCGCTTCGACGCCATGGTGGACTTTCAGAGCCCGTCCAATTTCTACAAGTGGGGCCCCAAGGCAGATGTGGTCACCGAGGGTGGCGTGTTCATCGCGACGCGCCGCCGCCCGCCCAACATCGGCCAAGAAGTGCTCGTGCGCATCACGTTGCCCGGCGGCGCGGAGCTCGAGTCACGCGCGGCGGTGGAGTGGACCAGGCCCGCGGGGCACCCGGGTGGGGCCCCCGGCTTTGGTGCACGCTTCCTCGATCTGCCGACGTATGCTCGTCAGCTGGTGGACCACTTCGTGGCCAAGCGGGCCCCCATCCTGTTCGAGCAGGCCTGAGCATGGACAAGCGCGGCGAAGTACTGATGGCGTTGGCGGCTGTGGCGCTGCGCGACCCGATCGTGGAGGGCTTCAAGAACGACGTCCGCACGGTCATCAACGAGGATCCGCTCGAGAGCGTGATCCTGACCGTCCTGATCGGCACCCACCTGTTCTACGAGGCGGAGAAGGACCACAACCCCAAGGTCAACTCGTTCTCGGACGCCATGGTGTTCGTGTCGACCTCGATCTCGGTAGGCTACTCGGACATCTTCGCCAAGACCGAGCGCGGCAAGCTGATCGCGACGGTGCTCCAGACCATCGGGCCCGCGCTGGCGGCCAAAGCGCTCGATCCGCCGCACGTCTCCTCGAGTCGCCTGGATGAGCAGCTGCTCGAGAGCCAACACCAGATGATCGACAAGCTCGACGCGATCCTGACCGAGCTCAAGGCGCAGCGCAGCACGCCCTGAGCCTCTGATCAGAAGCTGACGCCGACGGACCACGCGGCAGGAGCGAGCCCGAACGACACCGCGGGCTTCTTGGCAGGCTGCTCGTTGCCTCCCACGACCAGGAGCACGATCGCGGTGCCCACTGCGGCTGCCCCAGCTCCGAGCAGCACGTCTCCGACGATGAAGGTCTGCCTGACGTCGTCGATGCGGGTTTGGCTGCAGGGTTTGCACTCCTCGAGATCGGAGCGCTGCACGAACCCGGCGATGGCGAAACCCGCGCCCGCGGTGAGCGAGGCCAAGCCCACTCCTCCCACCACCATTCCCGCGATGGTGAGGCCCGAGCGCTCGCTCTTCATGGGGGCCGGAGGTGGTGGCGGCGGCTTCGTCGGGCCCTTGCGACAAAGCTCGCCGCGCGACTCTCCGAAGCGGATGGCGCGGTCCTTCTGGCCCTGCGCGATCACGACCTTCTGCTCTTCTGCCGGGACTCCGGGCACCTCGACCCGCAACGTGTGCTCCCCCGGATCGATCTCGATCGCCCGGCCGTCGACGCTCTCGAGCACCACCGCGCCGTCGACGCTCACTCGTGCGTCGGTGGTGTCGCAGCCGGTGGCGTCCTTGGCCACCACGACGATGCTCGGTGTCTGCGCCTTGTACTCCTCGACGAAGCGCAGGCAATCCATGCGCGCGTACGCTGGGCAGGCTTCTCTGGAGCAGGCCGTTGCGAGCTCTACCGCGCGCCTGAGCTTGCCACCCTTGGCGGCGACCTGTGCGCCCTCGTAGTCGCGCGCGCACGCCAAGAGCTCGGGCGAGACCCCGTCTGGTGTGGGCGAGGCGCTGGGCGACGTAGGCTGCGCCGCGACCGGGCTCTGCTGCACGAACAGGATGGTGCCTGCGCCGATACACGCGGCCACTGCCAACCCCGCACGAAGCCCGAGTCGTTGCATACGAGCGTCACGACCTTACCACGCAACGCCCCACTACTTGAGGCACTCGATCTTGAGCACCTTCACGCCGCGTTCGTCGAGCCGGTAGGGGATCTCGCACTCTCGGGACTTCGGGCGGGGGTCGGTGCTCGACCGGGGGGCGGTGGTCGCGCGCGGCAGCGTCGCGCTCGCGCGCGGCAAGCTGCTCCGCGGCTCGGTCGGGGTGGGTTCGCTGGGGGCGCTCGGCGCCAAGGTCTGTGCTCTACCGGTCGGGCTCGCGCTCGCGCTGTCGGCAACCAGCGGCGCGCTCGTCGTCGCGACCACGTCGGGCGCCGTCGCGCGCTCGCTCGGCCAGCGCCACCACAACAACGCGCCGGCGGCCGCACCGATCAGCAACGCCGCCGGCAAGCGCGACCTGTTTGGTGCGGGCGCCGCGTCGGTGGGCGTGGCACCTGCCCCGGTGGCAGGTTCGCTTGGGGAGCCGATGGCCAGCGCGGAGACCGTCCCGTCGGGCGCGCTCTCGGCGCCAGGGAGGCGGGGGACCGAGGGGGCCGCGTCTGCACGCTCGAGGCGAGCCCTGCGCTCGAAGAGCTCCTCGCCCACGAGCGAGATGAGCCACGCAGCCACCTCCCGCTCGGAGGCGATGCGCACGCCGGCGCCCTCGAGCGCGTCGGCCATGTCCGAGGCTGTGTCGTGTCGCTGACTCGGATCGGGCGAGAGGGCGCGCGCCAGGACGTCACGCAGCGCCTCGGGCAACAGCTCCGCGAGAGGCTCGAGCAAACGAGGGCCACGGGCGGGGTCCCACGAGCCGCCGGCCTCGGCCTCGGACGTGCGGAGTCCGCGACACAGCTCGCACGTGACCACCGCAGCGGCGTAGAGGTCGGTGCGGCGGTCGACGGGCAGGTCCGCGAGCTGCTCCGGAGCCATGTAGGCCAACTTGCCTTTGACCTGCCCGTGACGGGTCACCGACAAGCGCCCGGCTGCCTTCGCGATGCCGAAGTCGAGCACGCGAGGGACCCCGTGCTCGCTGATCATCACGTTGTGGGGGGTTACGTCGCGGTGCACGATGCCGAGCGGCTTGCCCTCCGTGTCGGTGGCCTCGTGGGCAGCGTGCAGTCCGCGCAAGACTCCGCAGACGACGGCCAGCACGACCGGCAGCGGGACGGCGGTCCCGGCACCTCGTGCCAGCAACCGAGCGAGCGACTCGCCGGGGACGTACTCCATCACCAGCCACAGCCGTGGGCCGTCCTGCACCACGTCGAGCAGCGGCACCACGTTCGGGTGCTTCACGCGTGATGCGATGCGCGCTTCGTCGACCATCATGGCGGAGGCCTCGACGTCGTCGCTCCTGCTCGCGACCAAGCTCTTCAGCGCGACCACGCGCGAAAAGCCGTGGGGACCGTCGCGCTTGCCCACGAACACCTGGCCGAACCCGCCCGACGCCAGCGGCGCAAGCAAGCGGTACGGGCCCACCACATCCCCAGCCTTGGTCAACGCGCGTACTGTATTTGCCCGGCGGGTCTGTCGCCAGCCCCTCCCCCTGCCGCCGCGCATGTCGCCGGCGGGCCCCCCTCCCAGACGCTGCGCGCGGGGCCCCGACCCCGCTTGCGCGAGTGGTTCGGGGGCCTCGGGCGGGACAGCCCCTCGCGGTGGCCGTGGGCGGTGCTAGGCTGCACGCCCAGATGAGTGACTTTCGCCGCTTTTCCGGCACGATCCGCTATCTGACCAACGAGGCCCTGGAGGCCGCCGTCAACTGCGCGTTGGCGCTGGAGAAGCCGCTGCTCGTGCGCGGCGAGCCCGGCACCGGCAAAACGCTGCTGGCCGAGGCGGTGGCCGAGGCGCTGGAGATGCCGCTGCTCACCTGGCACGTGAAGAGCACGACCAAGGCGCAAGAGGGCCTGTACGTGTACGACACCGTGCAGCGTCTGTACGACTCCCGCTTCGGCGACGGGGACGTGCGCGACATCAAGCGCTACATCAAGCTCGGTCCGCTCGGGCGAGCGTTCACCGCGGAGCAGCGTTCGGTGTTGCTCATCGACGAGGTGGACAAAGCAGACCTGGAGTTCCCGAACGACCTCTTGCACGAGCTCGACCGCATGCGCTTCCGCATCATGGAGACGGGTGAGGAGGTGGCGGCCCAGCAGCGCCCCGTGGTGATCATCACCAGCAACAACGAGAAGGAGCTACCAGACGCGTTCCTGCGGCGCTGCGTGTTCCACTTCATCGACTTCCCGGACGCAGAGTTCATGCGCCGCGTGGTCACGGTGCACCACCCGGCGCTCGAGGCCGCGCTGGTCGATCAAGTGATGAAGGTCTTCTACGAGATTCGCGACGGCATGCGCTTGCGCAAGAGGCCATCGACCAGCGAGCTGATCGACTGGATCGCGGTGCTGAAGCGCGCCGGCATCCACGAGGTGAAGCTGGAAAAGAACCTGCCGTTCTTGGGCACACTGCTCAAGAAGGAGCAAGACATCGCCGCCTTCGCCGACCAGCTCTCGGGCGGCCGTCGCTACCGGTCCTGAGGCCCAGTGTTCGTCGACTTCCTGTACGAGCTGCGCAATCGCAAGGTGCCGGTCGGCGCCCAAGAGGCGGTGGCGCTCGCGCGCGCGGTCGCGTTGGGCCTCCACGATTGCTCGCTCGATGGCTTCTACTACGTGGCGCGCTCGATTCTGGTTCACGACGAGAAACACCTGGACGACTTCGACATCGCCTTCGGCGCCCACTACCGAGGCATCCCCGCGGCAGCCAAAGAGATCGCCGAGGACCTGCTGTCTTACCTGCGGGACCCGATCAAGCTGCGCGAGCTGTCCGACGAAGAGCGCGAGGCGATCGAGAAGCTCGACCTGGAAGAGGTGTTGCGCCGCCTGGACGAGCGCATGCGCGAGCAGCAAGAGCGACACGATGGCGGCAATCGCTGGGTCGGAACGGGGGGGACCTCTCCGTTCGGCACCGGCGGGTTCAACCCCAGCGGCGTCTCGATTGGCGGCTCGGGTGGTCGCAGCGGAGCCATGGTCTCGGCCGATGCCCGCAAGTACAAGCCCTACCGGTCGGACGTGCTGCTCGACACGCGGCAGATCGAAGTGGCGTTGCGCAAGCTGCGGGTGTTCGCGCACGAGGGCGCCGACCACGAGCTCGATATCGACGAGACCATCGCCCAGACGGCCAAAAACGCGGGCGAGCTCGAGATCATGCTGCGACCGCCCCGCAGGTCGAACACGCGCGTCGTCTTGATGATGGATGTGGGCGGGTCGATGGATCCGCACGCCTACGTGCTGTCTCAGCTGTTCAGCGCGGCCAAACGCGCCAGCCACTTCAAGGAGCTGTCCACCTTCTACTTCCACAACTGCGTGTATGGGCGGGTGTACCGCACCGACAGCTTCCTCGAGCCGGTGAGCGTGCGCGATCTCCTGGGCGAGAAGCCGGCCAACACCAAGCTGGTGATGGTGGGGGACGCGCTGATGGCCCCCTACGAGCTGCTCGGGTCGAGTGGGTATTCGGGCGACGAGGGTCGCGTGCCCGGCATCGAGTGGTTGCGGATGCTGAAGGACCACTTCCACCGCGCCGTCTGGCTCAACCCGGAGAATTGGCGAACCTATCGCGGCACCACCATCGACCCCATTGGTCAGATCTTCCCGATGTTCGATCTGACGCTCGAGGGGTTGGGCGAAGCGGTCACCGAGCTCTTGCGCGGGGGGAAGCGCTGATGCTCGCGCGCGTGGCGGCGCTCGTGGACCGCACGCGCGCGATCGTGCGGGAACGCGCCACGGGCAGCAAGCGGGCGCTCGGCGTGCTCTTGGTCGTCGCCACCACCGTCAGCTCCGCGCACCTGGCCCGCCTCGGGACTCATTCGGCGCGCATCGCAACGGTGGCGCTCATCGCGCTGGCGTTGCTGGCTGCGACGTTGCTCGCGCTGCGAGAGGTTTGGGCCTTTCGCGATCGGGAGCGGGCGCTGCTGCGCGAGGTGGCGCGCGACGATGTCGGGCTCTCGCGCTCCATCGCGCGGGCGATCGGCCTGTCGCGCAGGAGTGAGCGCAGCCCCGACGACGACTCGGACCGCGCCGCGACCATGGCGCGCGATCTGGCCGATTTGCACCTTTCGCGTCAGCTCGCCAAGGTTCGGCTCGACAGGCTCGAGCAACGCGCCGACAAGACTGGCGTGCGCGCGGCGGGCGCTGCGCTGAGCCTGGCCGTGCTGGCCATGGCGGCCACCATGTTCGATCCGCTGCGCGTGGTCGAAGGCCTCGACGTCCTCGCCGCGCGGGACGGTGTGGCGCCGCTGCGGCTGGTCTACCTGGACGACGTCGACGTCGTCGTGACGCCACCCGCGTACCTGGGTTTGTCGGCGCGGTCGCTGCCTGACTTCGACACCACGGAGGTGCCTCGCGGGAGCGTGATCGCGGTGCGAGGAAAGCCGGTGAAGGCTGGCCGGTCGCTCGTGCTCACCGACGGCATCACCGAGGTCGACTTCGTCGACGATGGCAAGGGCATGTTGGTCGCGCGCTACACGCTCGGTGAGAGCGCGCTCTTGCGGGTAGCGGCGCGTTTCGGCAGTCGCGAACAGCAGGTGCGAGTGTTGCAGCGCGACGAGCTGTGGGTGGAGAGCCTGCCCGACTTGCCGCCCGTGGTGACGCTCAAGGGCGCTCCTGCAACGACCAACCTGAGCGCGACTCCGCAGATCAACTTGGAGTACGAAGCCAAGGATGATCACGCGCTGCGCGAAGTGGCCGTGGTGCTGCGCTCGGGCAAAAACGAAGATCGCCGCACGCTGAGCAAACCTCTGGGCTCCAAGGTGGTGCGCGGCGCGCACGTGCTGTCCTCCGACGACCAGTTCTTCTTCAAGAGCTTCGTGCCCATCGAGGTCACGATCGAAGCCAAGGACGACGACGGCGTGCAGGGGCCCAAGTGGGGCACCAGTCAAGCGCTGATCATCATGCCGCCGCTGGTGGGAGAGCCTGAGGCGCTGCGCTACGCCGCGCTGAAGCGCGCGCGCGACGCGCTCGTCGATCTCCTGGCGGCGCGGCTCGAACCGACCATCACCTCCGATCAAGACGCCAAAGCGCGGGTCAACTTGGACAAGGAGCTCGCGCTCGCAGCCTCTGCCAAGGTGGAGAAAGTGCTGGCCGAAGCGTACGGTGGGCTCACCATCAGCGGGCGGGTGCGGCGGGTCATCGCCGGTCAGCTGCGGCGCTTGTCGGAGGCGCGCGAGGGCTTCGAGAAGAAGCCCACCCAGACCAGCTACGAGGCGCTGATCGCCACGACCGAACAGGTGGTGTTGGCGGTCGACGCGGCCATTCGCCGTGCGGCCACGTCGGATGCTCGTGCGGTTGCGAAGCGCTTGGCGGCCGTTGCCGACGAGGCGGCGTTGGCGTCTCAGGTGGCCGCGGACGGCGCGCAGCGTGAGCGGGGACTGTTTCGACTGGCGGCCGCGCTCGAGGTGCTCGGGCGGGGGGGCGCGCAGCTCGCGCGGCTCTCGACCCTGGGCTCGGATCTCGGTGACGTCACCCGTTCGGGCGTTTCCCGCATCGAGCGCGAGCGAGGTGCCGATCGCCTGCCCCACGCCAAGCTCGCGGCGGAGGACCTTGCGGCGCGCTTACGCAGCGCCGAATCAAGCATGAAGGGCGGCGGCGGGGGGCACGGCGTCGAGTCCGGAGTGGGCGACGGTGATGGTATGGGCGAAGAAGCCTCCGAGGCCGACGAGCAAGCGGTGGGGCAGGGCAACGAGCTCGACGAGCTCGTGAAGCGTCACCAGCAGGAGCTGGATCGCGTGGAGCAAGCGCTGGACAAGGCCACCACCAAGGAAGAGAAGGACGCGCTCAAGAAGCTGGCCAAGAAGCACGCGGAGGCGATTCGCGAGGCGGTGAAGGACTTGCCCGACCAGGGTTTGCCCGGCTCTGCCGACGAGCTCGGCGCGCTCGGCAAGAAGCGCGCGGCATCCATGGCTGGTGATCTCGACAAGGGCGCCATCAAGGAGGCGCTGACGGTCGGCAAGGACGCGCTCGAGGCGTTGCGGCAGGCCAAGAAGCTGGGCGAGAAGGGCAAGAGCCCAGGCGACGAGGATGTCGCCGAGGTCGCCACCAAGGCGGGCAATCGGGTGGAGGAGGCGCTGGAGGATCTCAAGAAGGCGCTGGATGCCGCGGAGAAGAGCGCGAAAGAGCGCGCCAAGAAGGACCTCGACGACGCGGGCAAAAATGAAGGCCGACTGGCCGAACGCACGGAGGCGCTCAAGAATCGTGGCGAGAAGGGCGACGCGTCCATGCCGCAAGACGTGCTCGATCAGCTCGAGCGTGCGGCCAAGGCCATGCGCCAAGCCGAAGAGGCACTGAAAGAGGGCGACGTGGAGACGGGCAAGGCAAAGCAGAAGGCCGCGCAACGTCTGCTGGAGATGGCCAAGGGCGAAGACGCAGAAGAGGAGGGGTCACGAGGCTCTGGTGGAGAGAAGGGCTTCGACCAAGACACGGCAGTGCCCGGCGAGGAAGAGCACAAGGGCCCGGAAGAGTTCCGCAAGCGCGTCACCGACGGCATGGGCAAGGCCGGCGACGCGCGGCTCCGAGGCGCGGCCAAACGTTACGCGGAGGGGCTGCTGAAATGAGCCGAATGTTGCGTGCGCTGACGTTCCTCGCCTTCCCACTCGCGCTCGGCGCCCGCGCCGACGGCGAGCTCGTGGGCGACGCCACGCGCGCCGCCAAGGTGCACGCGCTCACGCTGGAGCTCTCGCAAGCCGAGGCCGAGCAGGAGCTCAAGAGCGCGGACGCGGGCGACCAGCTGCTCGCGATCGAGCGCGCGCTGTCCGACATCTACGCAGGTCGCTGCGACGAGGCCGCCGGCATTCTGTCCCGGCCCGACTTGTCGGAGACCGAGGCCAGTGAGCACGTAGGCAACGTGGCGCGTGGCTGCCAGCGCACGATGGCTGGCTCGGTCACGCTCGAGGACGCCGCGTCGGGCACGTGGATCCGCTTTCAAGACGACGCAGACGTGGTGCTCGCGCCGTACATGTTCCAGGTGGTCGCGGCGATGCGCCCCGTGTTCGAGCAGGACTTGGGTGTGACCATGCCCCATCCGCTGCGGGTCGAGCTCGTGCGCGATCAGCATGGCCTGGCGGCGATGACCGGCCTGCCACTCGAGGCCGCGCAGACGACAGGCACGATCGGCATCGCCAAGTGGGGCCGAGTGATCATGGTCTCGCCGCGTGCGACCGAGAAGGGGTACGCGTACCTCGACACGCTGGCGCACGAGCTGACCCACCTGGCGCTCACCCGCGCCTCACGCGACCGTGCGCCGTTGTGGCTGCAAGAGGGCGTGGCGCGCGCCGAGGAGGCACGCTGGCGGGGCGCATCGCCGTTCGACGATCGGCCGAGCGCCGACGCCGTCGCCGCGTACGGCGACAAGCAAGGCATCGGCCCCGAGATCGACAAGATCGGGCCCTCGATCGCGCTCCTGCCCAGCGCGCTGGAGGCTCAGATCACCTATGCCAAGGTGAACAGCTTCATGCGCTTCTATGGAGCAAAGGCGGGTGAAGATGCGTTGCCCAAGCTGCTCGCGGCGCTCAAGGAGAGCCGAGATCCGGGCGCGCTCGACGCGCTGATTCAGGAGCTCACCGGCGCCACGTTCGCGGCTTGGTCCACCCGTTGGAAGAGCGAGGCGCTCGCCAGCGCGCCTGCGTTGAGCGAGGCTGATCGGCCCGGAGCACCTCCCCCCAAGGAGCTGAAGCAGGTGCAGCAGCGATACCGACTCGGCGAGCTCTTGATGGCGCGCGGCCACCTGCCCGCGGCCGAGAAGGAGCTCGCGTTGGGACACAAGGCGCTGCCACGGCAGGCGCAAGTACGCGGCTTGTACGCGCGCGCGCTGTACCGCCAAGGCAAAAGCGACAGCGCCAAGCCGCTGGTCGAGTCCGACCAACACGTCAGTGGTGGCGACGCGGGTTGGTGGTCGTTGCGCGCGGTGCTCGCGTTGGGTGACGTGCCGCTGGCGCTCACGCTCGCGGCTGCTGCTGCTCCCTACGACGTCAACGTGGCTTGCGAAGAGCGCTGGGCGCCGCTGTTGCCCGAGGACGCGGCCAAGCGCGCGTTGTGCCTCGCGGCGCGCGCCAAGCCTGCGGACCTGTGACGCTCAGTTCGGTAGCCAGCTGACCCAGGCGCCGCTGGCCCAAGCATCCGTGGCGTCGCGGAACGCACCTTTGAAGTTGGCGGTTTCGTCGAAGAAGCCGTCGTTGGGCGGTGCGACCCCAGGCTCGGTGGTCGCGGGGGCGAGGTCCAAATTGCTCGCGTCGTTGCAGCCGAGCCAGGTCCCACCGTTCGATGCTTGGATCTCGTTGTTGGTGCCGCCGGTGATCCACGTGGCCTCGTTGAAGCCAGCGTCGTCGTCGTTGTTGGGGGATGCTCCCGTTTCCGTCCAGGCCAGCACCTGCCCTTGCAGGGTGTCGTGGACGAACAGCGAGTCGGTGAAGATCAGCTGCGGGCCGGTCGCGTTGCGAACGTCGACCGACGCCCCGAAGCCAGAGACCACGAAGTTCCGCAGGGTGCCCAGCGTTCCTCGGCGAAGCACTGCACCGAAGTGGCCGTTCGGGATGCTCGCGTGCACGAAGCCGCACATCGTGGCGTTGTACAGCGTCGGGTTACTCACCGGCGTCCAGGTGTTGTTGGCGTTGCTGTTGTCCGCCTCGATACCGTTCGGATCCGTCGACAGGTCTGCCGTGACGGTGTTGTGCTGCAACACCAAAAACTGCAACCGGCCGGCGTAGCCCTGGTCCCAGTCGAAGCCGTCGTCGCCGGGGGCCTGGCAGATCAAATGGTGCGCGTCCACGGTGCCGCCGAACCACTCGAAGCAATCATCTGTGGTCTGCCGCACCTGGATGTGGTGCAGGTTGGTGCCTCGGCCGACCCCACCCATGGTCAGCCCGTTGACCTCGTTGCCAGGCGCGACGGCCTTGCCGCCGTACTCGATGCGCACGTAGCTCATCGAACCGCTGTTGTCGTCCTCGTCCGTGCCACCATAAAGGGCTATGCCCGGCTCGGTGCTGAGGATCCCTTCAATGGTGTCCTGGATGGGCAGGCCGTTCATGTCCTTTTCGTTGATCGGCGCGTTGCCCAGCAAGATCACGCCGCCCCAATCCCCCGGATCCGAGAACTGGCCGCCCTCGCTCGTGAACACGATCGGCCGGTCAGGCTCGCCGTCTGCGACGATGCGGGCGCCAGGGCGGACCACGAGCACCGCGCCCGTGACCTTGTCACCGAACACGGTGGTGTTTGGCTCGATGGTGAGGATCGCCGGCGGCTGCACGAACACCTCGCCCACGAGCTTGTAGGTGTTCTCGCACTCCATCGTGAAGCTGGCCTCGATATCGACGTCGATGGTGACGAGCGGCTTCTGATCGGCGGGCAGATCGCAGAGATCGGGCCCCCCGCCAGATCCTCCTCCGCCTGTTTCCATGCCGCCGCCACCCTGGGGACCACCGCCCGGGCCCTGGGCGCCGCTGCCGCCGTTGCCGCCGTTGCCGCCGTTGGGGTTGGCGGTGCCGCCGCCACCTTGCAGGCCTGTGGTGTAGTCGTCGGCGCCCAGGATCAGGTCGCAGCCAGACAGCAATAGGAACCCGGAGAGGACGAGGGAGCGTGTCATGGTCAGAAGCTCCCCCGAACACCGAAGAACCCGGGGCCGATCAACGGCTCGATGTGGGCCGATTCGCTGCCGCCAGAGCCCTGACTCAGGCCGATGCCGAGCAACGTGGCACCGAGCACGGCGGCGACTCCTCCCACGACGAACCCTGCCGTGGAGACGTGCGCGAAGCTCTTCATGGTGTCGATGTCGTCGCTCGCGCCGTCGGGGCAGACCTTGTCGACACAGATCTCGTCCAGGTCGCCTTGCTTGCCCGAGGCCAACCCACCGAACACGCCGCCCAAAATCAGCCCTGCGCCGCCCAGGCCAAGCGCGACGCCACCCGCTGGCACCAGCGGGCTGCTCCCGGCAGGCTTAGGCGGGGGCAGGGGTTCTGGTCCTGGCCCGCCACCTGGTGGCGGATCGATCTTGGTGTCGGGAGGCACGTCCTTGGGTGCGTTCGGGTCTGGCTCGAGCTTGAGCTTGAGCTCGGCGCGCTCGCCCGAGTTGACTGTCACTTCGCCCTTGGCGGTGAGGTAGCCCGGCGCAGAGACCGTGATCACGTGCGCGCCGGGATCGGACGGCTTGTCGACGCCGAGCAGCGCTTCGCTCACTGGCTGGCCGTTGTCGGTGACGGTGAGCTTCACGCCGCTGGGAGCGGCGATCACAAGGTTGATCTTGGCCAACTTCTTCAGCGCGTCGGGCAGCACCTCACGTGCGCGCTTCTGTGCATCCACGAAGGCCTTGGGTGCGTCGTCGGGGAGCCGCTCGCGCGCGGCCGCTTGCAGGTTCTCCGTCCCTGCCACGATCTTTCCGAGCGCGATCTGGCACTCGCCGAGCGGCACGAGAATGGTCGGTGCTTGGATCAGTTTCTTTGCGCGCGTCAGCTTGTCGATCGCTTCGTCGCAGCGGCCCTCCTTGGCGGCGATGACACCCTCCTGGCCCAGCGTCCGCGCAGCAGCCGTCTCGGCTCCCTCCTGGGCGTGGGCGTCGACGAGCAGCCCTGTCACCATCACTGAGCTCAAGAAGAAGAGGAGAGTCCGCATTGCCGCAGGCTAGCGAACATGCAGCGAGCTTGCCCAGCAAGAACCCCGCCAGCGCGCTGTCACTGAAGTGTCACCTGCTCGTCACAATGGCTGTCGTAACCTCGTCATTTCGTCATGAGTCGGCGCGCTTCATTAGAGCCCGGTGGGAAGCTCGGTCGCTACGAGCTGCTCTCACAGATCGCCCAGGGCGGAATGGCCTCGGTGTGGGCCGCGCGCCAGACTGGTTCACACGGGTTTCGAAAGACCGTCGCCATCAAGACGATCCTGCCGAACCTCAGCGACGACCCGCAGTTCGAGCGGATGTTCCTCACCGAGGCGAAGTTCACCATGCGCGTCACGCACCCGAACGTGGCGCAGACGCTCGACCTCGGTGAAGAGAACGGGCTGCTCTACTTGGTGATGGAATGGATCGACGGCGAGTCGCTGTCGTCCTTGCTCAAAGCCGCCAAGAACGCCGAGACCCCACTGCCGCTGAAGCTGGGGGTGTTGGTCTGTGCACGCGCTTGCCGGGGGCTGCACGCCGCGCACGAGGTCACCGATGAAGAGGATCGACCGGTCGGAATCGTCCATCGGGACGTGTCTCCTCAGAACGTGATGGTGACCTACGACGGACAGGTGAAGGTGCTCGACTTTGGGGTGGCCAAGGGCCAGCTCGAGGGCTCCGCCACGCAGACGGGCATGTTCAAGGGCAAGATCCCGTACATGGCGCCCGAGCAGGCAGTCGGCGGCAAGATCGATCGCCGAACCGACGTCTTCGCCATGGGCACGCTGCTGTACCGAGTCACCGTGGGTCAGCACCCGTTCATGGGCGCGAACCAATCCGCGACGCTCAACAACGTGATCCAAGGGCTGCACGAGCTGCCGACCAAGATCGACGTGTCGTTCCCGCAAACACTCGAGCAGATCATCGAACGCTGCTTGGCGAAGGAGCCGGACCACCGCTACCAAACCATCGAAGAAGTTGCGGATGCGCTCGAGCAGCTGCTGCCCCAGCTGGGCGGTGCCACGGAGCAGGAGCTCGGCGCCTTCGTGAAGCGACATCTCGGCGAGGTGCGAAAGCAGCGGCGCGAGGCGATGCGCGACGCTGCCAAGGCGCTCGGCTGGGCGGTTGCCACGAGTGAGTCGCTCCCGCGCGTCAGCATCGATCCCTCCCTCACGCCACCGTCGATCGCCAGCGGTCCAGCCTCCGTGAGGACAGGACCGAGCAGCACTGGCTTGAGCCACGCCATGGGCCCCGCGAGCAGGACGCTGCACTCGAGGAAGAAGAGCGGCTGGGGCGTGCCGGCCTTGTTGGGTGCCTTGGTGTTGGTCTCCGCGGTGGCGGGTGTGGCGTTGATGAAGGTGTGGACTGCGCGCGAGGGTGGGGACGTGCGCAGCGCAACCGCCGGCACGACGAGCACCGTCGCACCGAGCCCTTCGCCGGCGACTGCCGCGCCTTTGCTTGCCACGATGGCCGCGCCGAGCGCCGTGCCCGCACCGCCCGCAGTCACGGCGGAGGCCTCTGCGGCCACGTCCGCCGCCACCGCACAGCCGCGCCCGCGCCCGGGCGGATTCCGGCCCACCAAGCCCACCAAGACCTCGGATCCGAGCTGGGGAACTGGGCCCGACTTGGGGTTTTAGCGATGCAGCAAGAAGGTCGAATGGACAGCAACGTAGCGACCTCTCCCGGGGCACCCGTGGGAATGCCGGCGTTGCATCCAGGCGACTTCGTCGCCGGGCGCTACCAGATCGACGGGCTGGCCGGCGAGGGCGGCATGGCGGTCGTGTACTCCGCGCGGCACATTCACCTGGCGGAGCGCTACGCGATCAAGGTGCTGCGACCAGGCTTCGCTGCGGACAAGAACGTGGTGTCGCGTTTCCTGCAGGAGGCGCGCTCGGCAGCCCAGCTGCGCAGCGACTTCGCGTGCCGCGTGTTCGATGTCGCGCTGCTCCCGGGGGGAGCTCCGTACATCGTCATGGAGCTGCTCAGCGGCGAGGACCTGGCTGCGGTCGTTCGCCGTCAGTCGACGCTGCCGGTCGATCAAGCGCTCGAGTTCGTGATCCAAGCCTGTGAGGCGCTGGCCGAGGCGCACACGCTGGGACTCATTCATCGCGACGTGAAGCCAGAGAACCTGTTTCTTACCGTGCGACCGGACGGCTGGCGCACCGTGAAGCTGCTCGACTTTGGCATCTCCAAGATCCTGGATCCGGACAGCATGGAGACCTCGCTCCGCAAGCGGTTCGACACCTCGGACTTGCTGGGGACGCCCCATTACATGTCGCCGGAGCAGGTTCGAAACGCTCAAGACGTCGACGCTCGATCAGACCTCTGGTCGCTCGGCGTCGTGCTGTACGAGCTCTTGAGCGGCAAGCTCCCATTCAATGGCAAGACCACCCCGGAGGTGTGCGCTGCCATCCTCGAGACGGATCCTGTGCCTTTGTCCGAGCTGCGTACGGACATTCCTCCGGAGCTTGCCGACACGGTGCATTGGCTCTTGGCCAAGCAGCCCGAGCTGCGGCTCAGCAGCGCGGCCGAGCTCGCCGTGCAGCTCCTGCCCTTTGCGCCCAAGCGCTGCCGCGCGGTGCTCGAGCGCATGCAGTCGCTGGCGCGCGCGCAGGGAGAGATCATCCAAGTGCCAGCCTCGGCGTACCCCCCGCCGGGAGATGTGGTGGCGTCGTTGCCGCAACCTGCAGCTCTCCCCGCAGGTCTGCTGGTGGACGGCGTCGAACAGGGAGTCGCGCCCGAGACCGTCGAGCCGCCGCGCCGCGTCGGACTGTGGGCCGCAGCCATCGTCTTCGCGTTCGGCGCTGCCGCTGCGGGCACGTGGTGGGCGCAGGCCAAGGAGCCGAGCCAGCCACCCGAGTCTTCCACAGCGGCGGTGACTGCGGCAGCGCCAACCGCCGTCAGCACCGCGACGCCCACGAGCCAGCCGCTGAAAGCCGAGGCACCGGCACCCGTTGAATCGCCTGCTCCCTCGCCATCCCCAGAAACGGAGCCAGAGCCGGAAAAGGAGCCCGCGCGGCCGGCTCGTCCTGGCGGCAAGCGCGTGGCACCGAGGGTGGCTCCCGCCAAGCCGCCCACGGCGGGCCAACCTCACTGGGACTCCGGTCCCGACATGGGGTTTTGAGGCGTCGCGAGCTTCCCTGAGCGCAGCGCGGTGATAGAACGAGCGGCATGGTGCTCGCTCGAGCTCTCTCCCTGATCGGGCTGTCGCTGCTCGCCGCATGCGGTGCACGGAGCCCGGCGCCGGACCTCGAGCGGGACGAGACCGAAGAGACGACGCCCGAGCCGGATCCGGGGCCCGACCCTTGGCCGCCTCCAGAGCCTGAGCCGGAGCCCGAGCCCGAGCCGCCCGACGCCACCCACCTATTTCTCTCCGGTGTCCCCTGCCCCGCCGAGAGCGCCGCCGCCGCCGCTGCCGAGCAGCTGTCCGCCGTGCAGACTGGTCAAGCCTTGGCGTTGGTCGAGGTCTACCTGGTCGACGAGTGCAGCGGCGCGGGCGGGCAGCACGTGCTCATGCGCGAGCTCGACGGCGAGCGCGCGTATTTCCTCGGGGATCACGCGTGCTACTTCTTTGGGCCGGAGCTCACCGGCACCTGGCACTACGGGGTGGTGCGCTACACCCCCACGAAGGCGCTGTTCAGCACGCCGGTCGGCTGGTGCGTGAGCTTCGGCGACGGTGCCGAGCCCATCCTCTCGGACGCGGTCGTGGAGGCCGTCGCGTTGTTCGCCACGCAAGACGACGCAGCCGCGTTCCTGGACGCGCTGTGAGACGCGCCGCGGTGTGACAGCTGTCACGTGACACGTCCCGTGACACGGGCCCGCGACAGCGGCTCTCGGCCCCAAAATCCGCAGATTCTGCCCGACGACGTTCGGCACGCCGGGTGCAATGTGCACCTACATGCGACGACTTGGTTGGTTTGGGCTTGGGGGGGCGTTGCTGCTTTCGACCCTCCCCGCAGATGCGCGACCGGTGGCGCCTGCGCTGCTTTGTGAGACGTACTCTGATGCGCCGTCGTGTTTGGGAGGGCAGCTCGCGGCGTGTGAGACGTGCCATCAGCCAGGCGGCTCGACGAAGCTGAACGTCTTTGGCGACGACGTCCTCGTGGGGCTCAGCGCGGAGGTCGACCCACCGCTGACCGACGAGGACTTCGCCACACACTTGCCCGCCGTGCTCGCGGCGCTCGAGGCGATCGACTCGGACGAGGACGGCTTCAGCAACAGTGAAGAGATCGCGCAGGGCAGCTACCCGGGCGTGAGCACCAGCACGCCGGTTGCGCCCACGTGTCCCGACGACCCGAGCGCGTACCCGTACACCTTCTGCAGCTACGACCATGACTTCGCGCTGCAGCGCGTGTCGATCGATGTGTGCGGGCGTCGCTCCACCTTCGAGCAGGTCGAGGCGATGATGGCGCTGGACGAGGCGGGTCGCCGGCAGGCCATTCACGACAAGCTCGACGAGTGCCTGAAGACCGAGTTCTGGATCAGCCCTGGCGGTCAGCTCGCGGAGATGGCGCACCGCAAGATTCGGCCCGTGACGGGGCTCCAGAATTTCGCCGACTTCGTCCCCGACTATGGCCTGTTCGTCTACGCCAACACGGGGGATCGCAACGTTCAAGACGTGCTGTTGGCGCAATATCTGGTGCAGATCACCACCGGACCGCTCGGCACCACATACTCGGAGGTCTCGAGCCTCGAGAGCCAGCCGCTGCAGGCGGACAAGCGAGCCGGCATGCTCACGACCTCGTGGATGCTGTTCTACAACACCATGTTCACGGCCATCCCCCGCTCGACCGCAGCGCAGGCCTACCGCGCCTACCTCAACTTCGACATCGCGCTGCAAGAGGGCCTGACCTACGACAATCCCGAGCCTGTCGATTACGACGGGGCGGGCGTGACGGCCGAAGGCTGCATTGGCTGCCACCGCACAATCGAGGCCCTGGCGGGCCCCTTCTCCCGCTACAACGGGCTTCAGGGCGTTCCGCTCACCTACGATCCGGCGCGGATGGACGGGTTGGCCAACGCGCTGGGCAAGCCCGCACTCTCCACGTTGCCGGAGAGCGGCTGGGTGCTGGGGCAGGAGGTCGACGACTTGCTCGAATGGGCGCAGGTCGTCGCCAACTCCGACGAGTTCTACCGCGCGGTGGCCGAAGACTATTGGAAGCTGTTCGTGGGCAACGCGCCCTCTCCCGAGGACCCCGACGCGTTCGCCGAATACACCGAGGTGTGGCAGTCGCTGCGCGACGACCCCAACCACCGCGTGGAGACGATGCTTCACCGCCTGATCGATACGGAGGCTTACGGTGCTCCTTGAACGCTTTGTGACGATGGGCGCTTTGGCATTGGCGCTGAGTGTGGCCGCGACCGGCTGCGAGGACGAGGAGACGACCCAGCCGAGCGGTGGCGGGGGTCAAGGTGGCGAGGGCACCGGGGGCGCACCCCCCGAGCTCCCCCCTACCTCGGACAAGGCCGCGCTCAAGTTGAAGGCTGGCATCCGGTTCCGCAATGATGTCGCGCAGGCGCTGGGGCTCGGTGACGACTTCTGCCTCGAGCTGGGTCGCTATGATTGCGCTCCGATTCACTACATCGTGATGGGCGGCGCAGATGCCTTCCTGAGCGGCCAGTACGAGCCGCTTCCGGAGACGACGGCCACTTCGCCATTGGCGTTCGACCGAGTCGCCGTGGCTGGTTGCCTCGAGCGTGTCGCCATGGACTTCGAGGATCCGTCGGCCGCCACGATTTTCATCGAGCTGCCGATCGACGCGCAGGGCCGGCTGACCGACCCGGAGTCCGAGGCGGTCCAGGCCAGCATCACCCGGCTCTACCGCAAGGGCCTGGCGCGCAACCCCAGCGAGGTCGAGACGCAAGCGCTGATCGACTTTGCCGGTGAAGTGGAGCAGACCGGCAGCGAGGAGCCCGCGAAGGAGTGGGCGACGCTCAGCTGCTACGCCGTGCTGACCTCCATGGAAAACATCTTCTACTGAGCTTGGAGCAGACCATGAGCGCATCTTTCATGAATCGAAGAAGGGCCCTCCAGGCATTGCTCGCGGCCGGCAGCGGCGCCGCCGCGTCGTCGCTCTACACCCGGCGCTCCCAGGCGGGAGGCAGCGGGACGAAGTTCTTGGTTGCCTTCCCGCTGTTCGGCGGCGGCGCCATCATCGACAGCTTCCTGCCCATCGCGGCCAGCGAGGCGGGCGACCCGGCGACGCTGGATTGCTTCCCTGACGCGCAGGTGACGCAGATCTCGGGGTCGCCGATCCGCGCGGCAGATGCGATCGTCAACTCGTTCGCCGGCATCGACATCTCCGCCAATCCGCTGCCGCTTCCGCTCTCCTGGTTCGCGGAGAAACACAAGCAACAGATGATGATCACCACCACCTTGGGCACCAGCGTCAACCACGCGGTGGCGCAGAAGCGGTCGCTCAGCGGCGGTGGGGCGTGGAGCGGTCGCACGATCCAAGAGATCGTCGCCGCGGAGCACGGCGCAGGGTTCGCGTTGCCCAACGTGAACATGTCGAGCCTCGGGTTCCTCGAGCGGGGGAGCGACTCGACGTTGCCGGCCGAGGCGTACGCCGAGCCGATCCCCAACGCGCTGTTCAAGCCGATCAGCTTCAGCGGTAGTCGAGGGTTCCTCGGGGCGCCGAGCGACGAGAAGATGAAGCTCGCGCGCGGCTTGCGCGACGACAAGCTCGACGCGGACAGCCAGTTCTACCAGGCGTTCTATCGCAGCAAGAAGCTCGACCTGTGGCGGAAGCAGAGGCCGATCGCGCAGGAGCTCGAGGACCGAGGGCTGATCGACGAGCTGATCTTCTTCAAGGAGAACCAGGACATTCCCCTCAGCGACTACGGCCTCGGCTCCGCGCCCGAGGCGGATCAACTGCTCGCCATGTTCCCGGACATGGGCTTCGATCCGCTGGAGCAGCAGGCGGCGCTCGCATGTCTCCTGATCAAACGAAAGGTGAGCGTGGCCGTGACGATTTCGCCTTCGTTCGCGCCGGTGACCGGCGGTGTTCTAGGCATCAAGAACACGCCGCTGGCCTTCGACTTCTCGCACCTCGACCACCGCTTCGTGCAAGCCTTCATGTGGAACCGGGTGCTCACCGTCGCCGACAAGATGATCGACTTCTTGAAGGCGAACACGTTCGATCAAGACACGGGCGAAACGTTCTGGGACCGCACGATGATGCACTTTCCCACCGACTTCGGCCGCGACAAGCGACGAACGCCGGGCACGGTCTCCTGGGGCACGGGGCACGAGCTCAACAACGGGCACCTCACCGTGTCTCCTCTCGTCAACGGCAACACCGTGCTGGGAGGCGTCGATCCGGACAGCGGCATGACCTACGGCTTCGACCTCGAGAGCGGCGACCCCGACCCGGGGCGAACGACCGCCGAGGCCGAGTCGTTCGCTGGGTTGCTCCAAGCGCTCGAGATCGACACCTCGCCCGCCTCGTTGCCGGAGGTGCCCGCCATGCGCAAGGCGTGAGATCCCTGACCACGGCGGTCGAAACGGGTTTACCCTCGCCGCCGTGGCGTACGACTACGATCTGATCGTGCTCGGAGCCGGGCCTGCCGGCGAAAAAGGTTCGGCGCAAGCGGCCTACTTCAAGAAGCGGGTGCTGCTCGTGGAGCGCGGCGTGGAGCCGGGAGGCGCGGCGGTGCACACTGGCACGTTGCCCTCCAAGACGCTGCGGGAGACGGCGCTGTTCTTGTCGGGGTATCGGCAGCGTGAGCTGTACGGGATCCACGTCTCGGTGGATCCTGCGCTGGCGGTGCCCAAGCTGCTCTCGCGCAAGGACGCGGTGCGCGCGCAGGAGGTCGCGCGCATGCGCTGGAATCTGGAGCGCCACGAGGTCGCGAGCAGGCAAGGCGTAGGGCGGCTGGTGGACGCGCACACCGTCGAGATCCAGGGCCCGGAGGGGGCGCAGCGTTTCAGCGCAGAGGTGATCCTGATCGCCACGGGGTCCGTACCCCACCAACCGTCGAACATCGCGTTCGACGATCCCGACATCGACGACAGCGACACGATCTTGCAGATCGATCGCATGCCGAAGTCGCTGTTCGTCATGGGGGCGGGCGTGATCGGATGCGAGTACGCCTCCATGTTTGCGGCCATGGGCGCGAAGGTGACGTTGGTCGAGCCGCGCAACGAGCTGCTCTCATTCCTGGATGCGGACATGAGCGAGGCGCTCCGGCTCGCGCTGATCCGCTTGGGGGTGGACGTTCGCCTGCAAGAGAGCGCGACCAAGGTCGAGCGGGTGGGGGACGACATCGTCACCACGTTGGGCTCGGGCGAGACGATCGCGACCGACAAGCTGCTGTTCGCGGCCGGTAGGAGCGGCGCCACCGCCGGCCTCGGGCTGGAGCAAGTGGGAGTGAAGCTCAAGGCGCGCGGCACCATCGAGGTGGACGAGAACTACCGCACGGCCGTGCCGTCCATCTACGCGGCGGGCGACGTGATCGGGTTCCCGGCGCTGGCGTCTACGTCCATGGAGCAGGCGCGCGTCGCTGTGTGCCACGCCTTCGGCTTCGGCTACAAGCGCGAGCTCGGCGATCACCTGCCTTATGGCATCTACACCATCCCCGAGATCTCGTGCGTGGGTCTGTCGGAGGAGGACGCCAAGGCCAAGGGCATCGAGGTGGTGTGCGGTCGCGCGCCCTACAAGCTCAACGCCCGGGCCAAGATCATCGGCGACATGGACGGCATGGTGAAGCTGGTGTTCGAGAAGAGCACGCGCAAGCTGATCGGCGCCCACTGCATCGGAGATCGCGCCACCGAGCTGATCCACATTGGTCAGGCGATCATCACCCTGAGTGGCGGGGTAGAGACCCTGATCGAGATGGTGTTCAACTACCCGACGCTGGCGGAGTGCTACAAGTACGCGGCTTACGACGCGCTCGGGCGATTCGGCGCCGACGCTTAGCACACGGCGCTGACCGTGCTACACGCTCGGCGTGCAAGTTCAGGCCGAGCCCAGGGCCGAGGGAAGCATCGAGCAAGCCGCGCGTGACGCTGCCGAACGCGCGGCCCGCGTGTTGGTGGCGCGCCAGCGCGACGACGGCCATTGGCCGGGCGACTACGGCGGGCCGCTGTTCCTGTTGCCCGGTCTCTTGATCGCGTGCCACGTGACCGGCACCGAGCTCTCCGCGCAGCGCCGCGAGCGCATGATCACGTACCTGTCGAACGTGCAGAACGCGGATGGCGGCTACGGCCTGCACATCGAGTCCGACTCGTACATGCTCGGCACGGCGCTCAACTACGTGGCGCTGCGCCTGTTGGGTGTGCCAGCGAGCGATGCGCGCGCGAGCCGTGCGCGAGCCTGGATGCACAGCCGCGGCGGCGCGGCAGGTGTGCCGACCTGGGGCAAGATCTGGCTCAGCGTGCTCGGCTGCTACGAATGGAAAGGGGTCATGCCGGTGCCGCCGGAGCTGTGGCTGCTGCCACCTTCGGCGCCGGTGCACCCGAGCAAGCTGTGGTGCCACACGCGCGCGATCCACCTGCCCGTCAGCTACCTGTACGGCCGCCGCTTTCGCGGTCCTGGCGGCGAGCTCCGCGATGCGCTGCGGAGCGAGCTGTTCCTCACGCCCTACGATCACATCGACTGGCCCGCGCAGCGCGAGCACATTCACCCGGAGGACGTCAGCCACCCGCACAGCGCGCTCTTGCGCTCGATCAACCGCGTGCTCGTGGCTTACGAGAGGCGGCCCAACCGCGCGTTGCGCGAGCGCGCTTTGGCCTTCGTTCTGGACCACATCCGTCACGAGGACGAGACCACGGGGTACTTGGACATCGGGCCGGTCAGCAAGGCGATGCACATGGTCTGTGCGTTCGACGCGGGAGGCCGCGACTCGCGAGCGTTCCAGCGTCACGTGGAGCGGATGGAGGACTATCTCTGGGACGGACGCGACGGCATGAAGATGCAGGGCTACAACGGCTCGCAGTTCTGGGACACCGCCTTCGCCTGTCACGCCTTGGTCGAGGGCGGCCTGGCCGCGGAGCAAAAGCCCGCGCTCGAGCGCGCCAACGCCTTCATCGAGCGGAACCAGGTGCGGGAGAACCTGCCCGACTACGCGCGCTACTTCCGCGATCAGACCAAGGGCGCGTTCCCATTCTCGACCGTGGAGCAGTCCTGGACGGTGAGCGACTGCACAGCCAAAGGTATCACCGCGGCGCTGGCGCTCGCCCCTCACGTCCGCGAGCCGCTGCCGCAGCACCGGCTCGAGCAGGCGGTGGACGTATTGCTGCGCGATCAGAACGCCGACGGCGGCTGGTCGGAGTACGAGAAGGCCAGGGCAGGGCGCTGGCTCGAGCGGCTCAACGCCGCCGAAGTGTTCGGCAACATCATGATCTCCTACTCCTACGTGGAGACGACGAGCGCTTGCGTGCAGGCGCTCGCCGCGTTTACGCGCCGCTTTCCGGGTGCCAAGGCCTCCGAGGTGCGAGCCGCCATCGAGCGTGGCAGGCAGTACCTGCTCGCGCAGCAACGCCCGGATGGGAGCTTTTATGGCAGCTGGGGCGTGTGTTTCACCTATGGCACTTGGTTCGGCATCGAGGGTTTGCTCGCGGCAGGCGATGCGCCGAGCAGCGGACCGGTGCAGAGCGCGGCGGAGTTCTTGGTCCAGAAGCAGCGCGGCGACGGCGGCTGGGGGGAGAGCTACAAGGCGTGCGTCGAGCGCACGTGGGTCGAGCACCCGCAGGGCTCGCAGGTGGTGCACACCGCCTGGGCGCTGATGGGCCTGATGTCTGCGCGGCCCTCCGACCCTGCGGTCGAGCGCGGCGCGCGTCACCTGTTGTCGGCTCAGCAGGCCGACGGATCGTTCCCCGAGCAGGGCATCACCGGCGTGTTCAACAAGACCTGCATGATCCACTACGACAACTATCGGCACATCATGCCGCTATGGGCGCTTGGGCGGTTTGCCAAGCTTGGCGCCGCCCGCGCCTGAAGCACCGTGACCGTCAAGGCGCTGCTCGGGCCTACCAACACCGGCAAGACCCACCGCGCGATCGAGCGCATGCTCGAGCACCCGACCGGCATGATGGGGCTCCCGCTGCGGCTCTTGGCGCGCGAGGTCTACGATCGGGTGTCGGCTCGCTGTGGCGAGGCCGCGGTCGCGCTCGTCACCGGGGAGGAGAAGCGGATCCCTCGGCGGCCGCGCTATTGGGTCTCCACCGTCGAGGCCATGCCGCTCGAGGTCGAGGTGGACTTCTTGGCGGTGGACGAGATCCAGCTCGCGGCTCACCCCGAGCGGGGCCACGTGTTCACGAACCGCCTGCTCCATGCGCGTGGGCGGCAAGAGACTTGGTTCCTGGGCGCGGAGACGATGCGTGAGGTGTTGCTCGAGCTCGTGCCGGCCGGCGTGATCGACAAGAGCCCGCGCCTGAGCACGCTCACGTCGACGGGGGCGTCGTCGCTGTCAGCGTTGCCGAAGCGGAGCGCGGTGGTGGCGTTCTCGCTGCCTCGCGTGTTCGAGCTGGCACAGCTGCTGCGCAAGAAGCGAGGTGGCGCGGCGGTCGTGGTGGGCGCGCTCTCGCCCCGCGCGCGCAACGCTCAGGTCGCGATGTACCAGGCCGGCGACGTGGACTTCTTGGTTGCCACCGACGCCATCGGCATGGGCCTCAACCTGGACATCGACCACGTCGCCTTCGCCGACCTGCGCAAGTTCGACGGTCGTGAGGCGCGCGGGTTGTCGGCCGCCGAGCTTGCGCAGATCGCGGGTCGAGCTGGTCGCTACGTCAAGAACGGATCGTTCGGCACACTCTCGCCCTTGAGCGCGTTGCCGCCGGAGCTGGTCCGAGATCTGGAGACACACCAGTTCTCACCCGTGCGGCGGCTGTTCTATCGGCACGCTCCGCTTGATTTCGAGTCCATCGAGAGCTTGCGTTCGTCGCTCCGCCAGAGGCCCCACTCGTCCCGCCTGATGCGCGCCGAGATCGCCTTGGATCAGCTCACGTTCGAGGCCGTGTTGGAGAAGCCGAGCGTGCGCCGACTAGTCACTGCTCGAGGCGCACTGGAGCTGCTCTGGACGGTGAGCGCACTGCCAGATTACCGGCAGCTCTTGTTCGAGGATCACGTGGCGTTGGTCGAGAGGCTGTTCGTCTCGCTCAGTGAGCGTGGCGCGGTCGACGCGGCATGGGTCGACCGAGAGATCGAGCGGCTGCGCGCCCCTGCGCACGATCCCGAGACGCTGATGGCCCACATCGCCGCAGTGCGGACTTGGAACTACGTGGCTCACCAGAAGGGATGGCTGGAGCGCGCGGATCAGATCAGCGAGCGAGCACGCGCGCTGGAGGACGAGCTGAGCGACGCGTTGCATCAGGCGTTGGTCGCTCGCTACGTCGCCCACGCTTCGGGGCGCGTGTCGGCGGCGGTGCCCCCGGCGGCGCGCTCGAAGCCAAGGGGCGACGCCCCCGCGCCGGTGGCGTCGTCGCCGTTCGCTGTGCTCGCGTCCCGCATGACGCTGGCCTCGAGCGTTGAATCCCCGACGCGCGCGGTCGAGGAGATGCTGGAGGCGCCGTTCTCCGCGTTCAGCGCAGAGGCGGGTGGCATCATCCGCTATGGCGACCAGAAGCTGGGACGTTTGGTGCGCGGCCGCGACCTGCTCGAGCCCGAGGTGGCGGTGTCTTGGGAGGGGGATGGCGGCACCAAGCTGCGGCTGTCGCGGCGGCTCGTGGCCTGGTCGCGCGACCTCGTCAGCATGGTGGTCGGTGGTTTCCGTGATCTGCCAGACCTGTCGCCGGCGGGGCGCGGGCTCGCGCACGGCTTGGGACGCGGCTTGGGCACGGTGCTCGTGCGCGACGTGGCAGACCAGCTGGTGGCGCTCACCGACGCGGACAAGTCGTCGTTCGAGCGAGCGGGTGTGCACGTTGGGCGTGTGGTCGTCCACCAGGGAGAGCCGGACAAGCGTGACCGTCATCGACTCCGTGTCGCGCTGGTGTCGGCATTCGAGGGCGAGCCGCAGCCGTTCCCGAGCGGCGACGAGCGCGCCTTGCCGATCGGCACGCGCCCGGCCGCGCTCTGGCTTGCCCTGGGCTTCGTGGTAGTCGGCCCGCGCGCCATTCGCGCGGACGTGCTCGAGCGAGTCGTCGGCCGCGTGACCGAGCACCACCAGACCCAACCCCAGGAGCCCGTGACCGAGCGGCTTGCCAGTTGGTTCGGGCTCAAAGCCAAGGACGTGCCGCTCGTGGAGCGCGCCTTGCGCGAGCTTTCGCCGAGCGCCTTCAGCCCGAAAGGCTGAGCGCCCGCCGCAGCTCGATCTCTACTTCTTGGTCGGCGCGCTGCCCGTCATCGCGGGGGGTGCGCTGGTGGGCTTGGCGTCCTTGGGGGCGGGCCCACCTTTGGCGGGCGGCGGCGGCGGGACGGGCTCTGCGCCCATCGTCATCATGGCCAGCACGAGCGTGAGCGAGGCCGCGCGGCGGCCCTCCGGCTTGAAGCCGGTAATCACCGGGGCAGGGCCTTTGGGCGGTGTCTTGCCGTCGGGGGGCACCATCGTGACCTTGCCCTTGTCATCGATGGCGATCTTGCCGCCGCCCTCGATCTCGACCTCGTCCTTGTCGTTGAACTTCATCTTCTTGGGCGAAGGGGGCTGCGTGACGATCGAGCCGTCCTTCAGCACGACCATGCTGTCCTTCATGCCCTCGAGCGCCATCGTGTTCTTGTCGAACGAGGCAATCTTCTTCGGACCCATGTAGACGCCCTTGTCGGCCTTGAGCTCGAGCGGGGTCTTCGGGTTGACGACGATCTTCATCGGCAAGACGGCGAGGTCGGCAGCCGGCTCCGGAGGGGGAGGCGCCGAGGCGGTGGCGGTGGCGGTGGCAGTGGCGGTGGGCGCCGGGGCGGTCGCGGTGGGCTCGACCTCAGCGGTGGCGGTGGCGACAGCGGTGGCGGTGGCTTCGGCCTCGGTGGCCTCGGGCGTGCTGGAGCAGGCCACCAGGGTCGCTGCTGCGATCAGAGTCAGAGCGGTCTTCATGGGGCGGTCGCCTAGCAGTGGTCGGCGCCGCCGGCAACACAGCCCCTTGGGGCGTCCCCCGTTTCTCCCTGTCGCGGTGTCCGTCGCGGCCCTCGTTGACGCTCGCAAGTGGAGGCCGCGAAGAGACCCCGCGGCAGCGCGAGCTCTCGCCTCCAGGTGTCGCTGGGCGCCCTTCGGGTGTGCTGGTTTGCAGCGCGCTCCGGTGCAAGGATGGCAGCATGTCGGGTGACACCGAGACCCAGGACCTGCCGGGGGACCGATCACGCAGGAGCCTCCCCCCCGCGGACGCGGGCCTCGTTCTCTTGGCCCTCGATGGCGTGGAGCGTGTGGCGCCGGTGGTGCGGTTGCCGCTGTTTCCCCTGATTGTTGGCCGAGATCCACCGCCCGCCGGGCTCCGGATCGCACAGGGGGCGGTCTCCAAGCAACACGCGGTGCTGAGCCCGACCCCGGAAGGGATCACGCTCAGAGACCTAGGCAGCCGCAATGGCACCATCGTCAACGGCGCTCGCATCGATGCCGAGATGACGTTACGAGAAGGTGATCTTCTGCACGTGGGCAACGCCTTGTTCCGGTTCGTGGAGGCAGGCATCGCGGCGTACCTCGACCCCCGGCCGCCGCCGGCCGGCTTCGAGGCAGTGGTGGCGGGTCCGTCGATGGCGGGCATCATGCATGACCTCGCGGTCGTCGCGCTGACAGACCTCTCGGTGCTGCTCGGAGGCGAGACGGGATCGGGCAAGGAGGTGTTCGCGCGCGCGCTGCACAGTGCGAGCAAGCGCACGGGGCGCTTCGTCGCGCTGAACTGTGCGGCGATCCCGCCGGCGTTGCTCGAGGCCGAGCTGTTCGGCGCCAAGCGCGGTGCCTTTACCGGGGCCGATCGCGATCGCGAGGGACTGGTCAAGGCCGCCGATCGCGGCACACTGTTCTTGGACGAGATCGGCGACATGCCGCTCGAGGCGCAGGCCAAGATGTTGCGCCTGATCGAGAGCAAGGAAGTGCTGCCGCTGGGCGCGACCTCGCCCGAGCGCAGCGACGCGCGTCTGGTGTGCGCGACCCACCGCGATCTCACCGAGCTCGTGTCGCTGGGGCGGTTCCGTGGCGATCTGCTCGCGCGCATTCGGCAGCACCGCGTGGCGCTACCGCCGCTCCGTGCGCGCAAGGAGGACATCGCGCTCCTGGTGAAGCATTTCTTGGCGCGGGAGAAGCGCGCCGACCTCACGCCGGATTTTCGCAGCATGGTCGTCTTGTGCCACTACGACTGGCCGTACAACGTGCGCGAGCTCGAAGCGGTCGTGCGACGCGCGGTGGCTCTGGCCAAAGGCAACGTGCTGACCGAGCGCGAGCTGCCCGAAGACGTGCGCGAGCACGCCAAGTTCTATGGCGCCGCGCGCGCACCGGGGGAGGTTCCGCCGTCGCGGACGGAGCCGGCGGCCAGCGGCCCCACGCCCAGCGCTGACGAGATCAAGCGCTTGCTCGGGGAGCATGCCGGCAATGTGGCCGCGGTCGCGCGCCATTACGGCAAAGACCGTGCGCAAGTCCACCGCTGGCTGCGGCGCTATGGCATCGTCCCGGAGGACTTTCGCTTTTGAGGGGCTCTTACCCGACGCTCTCCCAGAACTCGGCCATCTTGGGCCACAGGCCGCTCTTGGCCTTCTTGGAGACGACCGCGCCGACGTGCCCGCCGGAGAGGTGAAGGTGGCGCTTGTCGGCGGAGCCCACCCGCTCCATCACGAGCGCGGCGCTTTCGGGCGGCACGATGGTGTCGTGCTGAAAGGTGACCGCGAGCAAGGGGCAGCGCACGTCTTGCAGGCGCACGGGCGCGTTGGCCAGGCGCAGCTCCCCCTTCTGGAGCGCGTCTTTCCGGTACAGATCCTCGATGTACTTGCGATAACAAGCGCCCGGGAAGCTCACGTTGTCGTTGCCCCATGTCTCGACGGCGAGGAACCCGTCCAAGAACTCGTCGTCCCAGGCCCGGTCGAGCGCGCCCACCAGCTTGGCGGCGCTCATGGTCGGCCGCAGCAAGTGGAACGCCGACTGCATCAGCTGCCACGGTACGTTGCCGAGGCCCGCAACCACCGCCTCCACGTCGAAGCTCTTGGTGCGCGTCCAGCGCGACAACAGCCCCTCGTCGTGAAAGCCCACCGGCGCGGCGAGCAACAAGAGGCTCTTGACCAGGTCGGGCCGCACCGCGGCGTGGATCAAGGTGAGCGTGCCACCCAGGCAATAGCCGAGCAGGTGCACGCCGCTGGCCCCAGACGTGCGAGCGGCTATGCGGACCGCCCGCCCGATGTAATGGTCAGCGATGTCCTCGAACGTGACGAAGCGATCCTCGTCCTCGGGGGTGCCCCAGTCGATGCAGTACACGTCGTGCCCGCGCGCCACCAGCCACTCGACGAAGCTCTTTTCCGGCATCAAGTCGAGCACGTAGTGCCGGTTGATGAGCGACGGTACGAGCAGGACGGGCGTGCCGAAGGCCGCGCCCCCTGGGCGCTGGTCGTAGCGCAGCAAGCGCCACTTGTTCTCGCGGTGCACCTCCACCGCGGGGGTGCTGCCCACGCGCGGCATCGGCTTGGCGAGGCGGCGTCCGAGGGCGAGCACGCGCTCGATCACGTCGCCTCCTCGTACATTCCCTCGAACTCGGCGCGGAACGCCTCCCACACCTTCTTGCGCCGCACCTTGAGCGTGCTGGTGAGGTGACCGCCGGCCACGGTCAAGGGCACCGTCATCACCCGGTGACGCTTGATCTGTTCGAACTTGGCCAGGTGCTCGTTGGTGCGCGCCACAGCCTCGGCGATCCAGACCTCGATCGCGGCGGCTCTGTCGTCGGAGCTGACCCCTTCGCGTGCGACGCGCGCCGCGACGGCCTCTTGATCCAGCCACACCCCGAGCGTGAGGTACTTCTTGCCCTCGCCGAAGACCACCGCCTGCGAGATCAACGGGTCGTCCGCGAAGCGGAGCTCGATGTTGGCGGGAGGCACGTTCTTGCCCCCGGCCGTCACCAGGATCTCCTTTTTGCGATCGATGATCTGCAAGAAGCCGTCGTCGGTGAAGCGGCCGACGTCTCCGGTCTTGAACCAGCCGTCGTCGGTGAAGGCCTCCTTCGTGGCCTCTGGCTCCTTGTGGTAGCCGGCGAACACGTTGGGCCCGCGCACCAGGATCTCACCGTCCTCGGCCAACCTGAGGTCCACCGAGGGCAATGGCTTGCCCACCGAGTCGAACCGGAACTCTTTGGGACGGTTGAGCGTGAGCGTGGGTGAGCACTCGGACAGACCGTAGCCCTCCATGATCAGGATGCCGTGCTGGTAGAAGAAGTCTTTCACCTCACGCTTGAGGCCCGCGCCGCCCGAGAGGCAGAACTTGAGGCGGCCGCCGGTGACGTCTGCCAGCTTGGCCCGCTGCCTGGCCACGTCCGGTTCGGACATGGCGATGCTGGCGATCTTCTCCCAATAAGCCGGCACGCTGAAGAACACGTCTGGGCGCACCTCCGGCAACCGCCTGAGCGCAGAGGCGGGGTCGGCCAGGTAGGTGAGGAACCCCAGCGAGTCTCCGATGCAGCCTTCGCCGAAGCCGAAGATGTGGCTCATGGGCAGCCACAACACGTCCACGTAGCCCTCGGACAGAAGCGGCGCGAAGCAGCGCAGCCAATCGAGGCCGTTGTGGCCGACGTTGCTGTGGCTGAGCGGAACGCCCTTGGGGTTGCCGGTCGTGCCGCTCGTGTAGAGCATCAGCGCCGGGGCCTCCAAGCGAATGCCGTGCAGACGATCCAGGAATGCGCCAGGCGACTGCTCCTCACGGGAGATGCCGCGTTCGACTGCGCCCGGGAGGCGGACGAGCTTCTGCTCCACGTCGTCCAGCGCGGGCACTGGGCTCCCCTTCTCACGCAGCTTGCGCAGGAGCGCCCCCACGTCCAGCGTGTCGTCGAACAGGACGATGCGTGAGGTGGCCTCGTAGTCGGACCACGACAGCAAGACGCGTGAAAGGAGCTCGGCGTCGCCGACGAACAGAACCGCCGCGTCGCAATGGCGCGCCACGTAGCCCGCCTGCGCCGCGGTGCTCGCGGGGTAGATCGGCACCATGACGCCGCCCACCGATTGGATGGCCATCGCGCTGGCCATCCACTCCACCGAGTTCTGGGCGAAGATGGCCCCCCGTTGGCCTGGCTCGAAGCCGGCCCCGATCAAGAAGAAGCCCAGGCGCTGGATCAGCGTCGCGTACCGGCCCCAGGTCACGGCCCGATAGTCGTCCCCCTCGGGGACCATGAAACGCACGCGCGTGCGTCGCTCCGCGAGTCGGTCGAACACGGCGCGAGGAGCGGGCTTGATCTCCTCGAAGGGGGCTAGGTCGAGCATGGCGCTGCCTCAGGCGTTGGGGGTCTTCTGTGCGGCCAGACGCTCCTCGAGGTCGAAGAGGCGGCTCTGGATCTGGTTGAGCGCGTGCAGCGTGCGCTCCTGATCGCGCTTCGTCGGCAGGCCGACCAGGCCCCAGGCCTGAGCCACCGCTTTGTCCGTCGCGGCCTTGGTGCGCATCATCGCGCTCAGCCACGCGCCCGCGGGCTCGAGCAGGAGCGGGCTCTTCAGCCACTCCTCTGCGTACTTGGCGGTGAGCGACTCCCAGCTGTTGAAGTACTGCTTGAACAGGTCCCAACCGAACGGCATTTGCTTGTCCATGATCCCTCTCGCTCTCGAATCAGAAGCCTAGGCGGCGCAGCTCGGCCGCCTCGGTGAAGTTCGGGTCCGTCTCGCCGTCCGCGCTGGTCGCGCGGGCCACCTCGGCGAAACACTCGGCATAGAACGATGTCTGGTGGCGGACGACCGGCGCGCCCACGGCGGGCTCGACGGTCACTTTGGTGCGCACGCGGTGCACCTCGTCGAAGGTGTATTGGATCAAATCGATGCTGCCGAGGCCGTCGACGCTGACCTCGTAGGTGTCGCGTCCAGCGTACGGCAGCCCAAAGGCCACACCATTGGTGATCTCGCCGCTGGACACGAAGGAGTCGCCGACCACGACCGGGAACGCCAGCACCGTGATGGGGGTGCTATACACCAAGAGCGTTTGGCCCTCTTCGGGCGCCTCGTCGCGTGAGGCCAGGCCCAGGAGCACGAGCCCATCGTCTCGGACAAGGCCGATCGACTCGAGCGAGCCCTCCCGGTTGAACGGCGTCACGAACGCTCCCTCGGGGAACGAGGCGGCGTACCAGCGACCCTCGAGCGTGGCAGGGGTGACCTTGAGCGACTGGTCGTCGGCGAAGTCGGTCGCGAAGTCCCACTCCAGGCCGTCTTCGCCCTCGGCGCCGGCGAGATCCACGCTGCGGGTCACGCCCGCGGGCGACACCACATAGGAGATCTCCGCGCCGATGGCCGGCGCGAGCTCGCTCTTCTCGATGGCTTGGTCCAGGTTCGGCAAGCAGCTGAGCGGCTCCGGATCGGGATCGGCCGCGGGGTCTCGATCCGGGGGCAACGTGAGGTTGTCGCCACAGGCAGCCAGGGCGGGGAGCAGCAGCCAAAGCCAAGCACTCGAAGGATCAAAACGCATAGCTCATCCTCAAGCGCCAGAGCTGCGCCGGTTTGGCTGGGAGGCCCAGCTCGACGTTGTCCAAACCCGACATGGGAATCAGCGTGGCTTGCTCCAACGCAGCCTGAAAGCCCACGTCGTTCGAGTAGGTGATGTCGGGGTCGATCTCGAAGCCGAGCGGCGCCTCTAGGCCGGGCGCGGACGCGGCCACCGCTGCGAACGAGAGCAGCCCGGACAATCCCAGGGTGATGCGGCTCTTCTTGAGGTCCACCACGTGGTAGCGGAGGTGTGGCCGCAGGTAGATCGCGTCGGTGACCGCGCCGATGATCTCGCGAAACAGGATGCGATCGACGCGATAGTCCGGGTGGAAGCGGTAGTTCTGCACCGCGTTGTCGAACGGCGGGTTCGCCTGCGGACCATCCAGGTCGCCAGGCTTGCCGGCGAGCGCGCCGGGCTTCACGAACGCGCCGAAGCCGGGCGCCGAGTCGCCGCTGGCGAAGCCGGCGTCCAGGCCCGCGCGGAAGCGCTTGTCGGCGTCGCCGAACTCGGTCTCGAGCGCCACACCGAGTTGGTCCGAGGTGACCGGCTCGCGGAACGAGAGCCCCGGGATCAGGCTCGGCTGCTCGACCGAGGCATGAAGGTACGCGGCCTCTGCCTCGACACGGAAGTGTTTGCCCTCGAAGCGCAGCCACAGATCGCTGGCGACGGCCTCGTAGCCGCGGGCCTGCACCTGACCAGCCTCGAGCGGCACCGGTTGTGCGGTGGGCAGATAGGTCGCGGGGATGTCCGAGCTCTGGAAGCGATAGGAGACGAACGCGCCGTACTCGGGCGTGACCTTGCCGGCGCGGCTGCGACGAGCGCGCGCGTCAGGGCCGCGGTAGTTGGCCACCGCGAACGTGAACGTGTGCACCATCGCGGTGGGCTCGACATCGATCCAGCGGTTGTCGGTCGTGTCAGGCACGAAGGGGCCGGTCGCGGTGAGGTCGTAGGCCACCGCCCACAGGTGATCGAACAGCGGCGTGACGAACGCGATGCGATCGGCGGAGTCGCCGCTGTCGCAGTCCAGGCAATCGCCACCATTGGCGGCGATGCCCAGGCCCCAGCCATTGCCCATCCGGCCGAGCGAGAGGAGCCCGAACGGCGTGAGGATCTCCGCGTAGGCGCGGCGCAGGCGGATCATGGGCAGGTCCGAGCGTTGGCTGGTGGACGCCGAGGGGATGCCCTCGGGCATGCTGCCGAGCGCCACGTTGTCGAACCAGTCGATGCGGACCTTGAGCGCCATGCCGCCCCAGGGGGCGTACAGGCTCGCGTCCGTGCGCACGCGCATGTCGGCCGCCGACAACAGCTGCGCGCTGGGATCCGACAGCGACACCGGGAAGAAGATCTCGCCGCTCGGAGTGGGGCCGCGATCGAGATCCAGGTTGCCGTACAGCGATCCGCGCATGCGCACGTAGCCGCTGAAGTCGAAGATCGAGACCGGCGCCTCCAGGTCCTCGCCGTGATCGGTGAGGCCAGTCGCGAACGAGTCGTTCGGCCACAGGCACGCGAGCGACAGTGCGCTCGTCGCGAGCAAGCGTGCGCTCATTCCTTCGGCTCCGGCGCGGGGGGCGCGGCCTCGGTGGACGAAGGTGCGGGAGGTGGCGGGGCAGGCTTCGGCGCCGGCTCCGGCTCCGACGGCTTGCTCGCGGTGCTCTTCAGGAAGTCGACCAGATCCCGAGTGGACGGGCGGACCGCTTCGATCATGGGGAAGTGCCCGCACTGCGGGTAGACGTTGAGCTTGGCGTCGGGCAGCTCCTTGCTCAGGCGCTCCCCGAACTCGAGCGTCGTCACGCGATCCTCACGGCCCCAGAGCAGCAGCACAGGCTGCTTGATGGTCTTGTACTTGGGCTCCAGCTCCGCGAAGTGTTGCCCGCGGATGGCGGCCAGCGCAGCGGCCTTGGTGCCGGGGCGCGAGAGCTGGTCCTCCACCACCTCGATCAGCTCCTCGGTGACGTACTTCTGGTCGTGGAACGCCATGGCGATCTTGTCGTCGGGGCGCTGGTCGTAGAACGCGCCGATCAACAGCTCCCCCATGCCGGGCGCGCGCGACCAGATGAACGCGGTGGGCAGCTGGTCCTCGAACACCCACGCGTCGTAGAGCGCGATCTTGTTCACGCGCTCGGGGGCGGCCAAGGTGAGCGCGAGCGCGACGGAGGAGCCCCACGAGTGCGCCACCAGATCCACTTTGCCCTCGACGCCGAGCTCTTCGAGCAGGCCCAGTACCACCTTGGCCTGGGCCGCGGGCGAGTAGTCACCGTCGGGGCGGCTGGTGTGCCCGAAGCCTTTGAGGTCGAGCGCAATGACGCGGTGACTCGGGACCAGCGCTTTGCGCACGCCGTTCCAGGCATTGAGCGACGAGGCGAAGCCGTGGATGAGCACCACCGGCGGGCCCTTGCCCTCGTCTACGTAATGGACGCGCGTGCCGTCGATGGTCGCGAACGACGCGCCCTTCGGTGCCCTCGGCACGGCGCCAGCATGGAACTCCATGCAGCTCGTCAGGAGCAGAAGCAGCAAGAGGAGGAACGACGGGCGCACGGCGGTTCTCGCGTCAGGGCGTGAGGCGGCGGATCTCGGACACGTCGTCGAACTCGGCGTCGAGCTCGTTGTACTGCGACACCATGGTGGCCACAGTGCCGAAACATTCGGTCACGAAGGCGAAAGACGTCTGCGTCGTGATGATCGCGCCTGTCGTGCGCGTGAGGTCGACCTTCACCCGCAGCGCGTCGAAGGAGGCGAACGGTGTGATCACGTCGCCACGGGTGTCGACGGCGTTGTCATACGTCTCGAAGTACACGCCGAAGACGCCGTTGGCGTAGCCGGTGACGGTGCTGTCCACCGTCCAGGAGTCGCCTACCTCGAGCGGGAACTGCAGCACCGGCACCGGCGGGTCGTACTCGAGCTCGGTGCGAAACGCGCCGTCGGTGGGAGACACGACGCCCAGGAGCAAGAGCTCCGTGCTCGTGGCCTGGAACACGCCCAGGAGATCGGCGCCCTGGGACAGGCGCGCAGCGTAGCTGGCGTTGGGGAAGAGCGACGCGTACCAGGTGCCGTCCATGGCGAGCGTCTCGAGCAGCGTGGTCTCATCCCCGCTCAGCGCCACCGACAAGTCCCAGGTCGGCGTGCCGTCCACGATCTCGGGCTGCGTGCTGATCGTCACGCCCTCGGCGACCCGAAACTTCGCCGACAGGCCAGCCTGAATCGGCACCTCGTCCCGGGTGATCTCGCCGTCGTGGCCGAACGAGCACAACCCGCCGCCCTCGCCCCCGCCGCCGCTCGTCTCGCCACCTTGCGCGCCCTGGCCGCCGCTGCTGCTGCCCGCGCCCGCCGCGTCCTCCCCGCCGGCGCCGGAGCCGCCCTCGGCCTCGACACACACGCCGTCGTTGCAGGCGCCGCTCTCGCAGTCGGCGCCGCTTTCGCAGGAAGAGCCGATGGGGCTGCCGGCCGCGCAGGCGGCCAAAAGGGAGAGAATGGGGAGCAGTGACTGAGGGAGGCGCATGGTCAACCTCTGTTGCGGCGCAACATGCGACGCGGAGGCGTCATATGAGCCATGTGAGTGACGATGTCAATTGCGATGTTGCGATGCAACGTGGAAAGGCCCTTTCCATGTTGCAGGCCAACATCGGCCGTGGGACAAGTCGGCCATGTCGGTCAGGACGATCAAGAAGTACTCGAACCGCCGTCTGTATGACACGGACGAGAGCCGTTACATCACGCTCGAGGAACTGACTGACAGCATCCGGCGCGGCACCGACGTGCGGGTGGTGGACGCGAAGACCAACGAGGACCTCACGCAGGCGACGCTCGTGCAGATCGTGCTCGAGACGAACGCGGCGCGATTTCTGCCGGTGAACCTGCTCGCGCGGCTGATCCGCATGCAGGACGACGCGCTCGGCGAGTTCTTCAGCAAGTACGTGTCCGTGGCGCTCGAGATGTACCTGACCGCCAAGCAGGGCGCCCAGGCCATGAGCCCGTACGTGCCGTTCTCGACGCTCCCCTTCTCGGCTGGCAACGCGCTCGCCCGCGCCATCAACGGCCTGGGTCTGTGGGGCGATTCGGGGGGCGGCCAGGGGTTCCCGCCTCCGCCTTACGCTGCACCGCCGCAAGCGCCGGCCCCCGTTCCAGCGCCAGAGAGCTCCGATGTTGCTGCGTTGCGAAGCGAGCTCGAGGAGCTGAAGCGCGAAATGAGAGCTGGAAAGCCCAAAAATTCCAAAACGAAGAGCTGACGGCGCCTGCGGAATTGTTGCGACGCAACAAAATTGCTTGACGTGGTCGACGCGGCGCCCTAGGTTCCGCGCTCACAGAGAGCCGATTCTTCGGCCCAAGGAGACCTCGTCATGTTTAGCAACCCGTTTGTGCAGCCGCAGCAATTCCTGGATGTGTGGGTCAAGATGACCAACGAGCAGGTCGCTCGCATGGACCAGATGGCGGAGCAGCTGCACAAGCTCAACGGCCAGACCGTGGAGCGCACCCGCGAGGCGATCGACGAGACCGCCCGGCTGATGAAGGAGAGCCTCTCCTACGCCACCCAGCTCTCCACGGAGTGGCGCAAAATCACCCTGGACGCGACCAAGAAGGCTGCGGACATGGTGGCTCCCAAGGCATGACCCAGATGGAGCTCGCACCCTCACCGAGAGACACGGTGGTGCGGGACGGGACGGCAGCGCTCTATCGGTTCCGCGCCAAGGACAGCGCGGGGCCGACGGTGCTGCTGGTGCCGTCGCTCATCAACCGCTGGTACGTGCTCGATCTGCGCCGCGGATCGAGCGTGGTCGAGGCGCTCGTCGGCGCCGGCCTGGACGTGTTCTGCCTCGACTGGGGTGAGCCCAACGACGAGGACCGCTACCTCACCTGGGACGACGTCGTCACGCGCCTGCACCGCGCGATGCGCTCGGTGCGCCGCATCTCGGGTGAGAAGCAGATCGGCGTGTTGGGGTACTGCATCGGTGGCACGTTGGCCACCATCGCCACCGCGCTCGAGCCCGAAGGCGTGGCCGCGCTGGTGAACCTGGCGGGGCCGATCGACTTCTCGGAGGCCGGCTTTCTCGGTCACATGACCAACCCACGCTGGTTCGACCCGGCGGCCATTGCGTCTGCGGGCAACATGAGCGCCGCGCAGATGCAGGCGGGCTTCGTCGCGCTGCGCCCCACGGCGCAGATCGGCAAGTGGGTCAGCTTGGCGGACAAGCTCGGCCAACCCGAGCGGCTCGAAGCGCACATGAGCTTGGAGCAGTGGGCATCCGACAACATCTCGTTCCCGGCGGCGGCCTACGAGCGGTACATCCGTGACCTCTACCAGAACAACGAGCTCGTGTCGGGCAACCACCGCATCCTCGGCAAGCGGGTGGATCTGGGCGCGATCCGTTGCCCGGTGCTCACCGTCACGACCAGCAAAGACGCCATTTGTCCGCCCAAGTCGGCGCTGGCGCTCAATGAGCTGGTGGGCACGGAAGACACCAGCACCATCAGCATCCCCGGGGGGCATGTCGGTGGCGTGGTCGGGGACAAAGCAAAGACCTTGCTCTACCCCGAGCTCGCCACGTTCTTCAGGAGCAAAGTGCCATGCAACTCGACCAACTGAAAATCATCGTCACTGGTGCCGGGCGTGGAATGGGCGCCCATTTCGCCAAGAGCCTGTTCGCCGCGGGGGCGAACGTCACCGCAGGCGACGTGGACGAGGCCGCGCTGGCCGAGCTCCCCGCAGGCATTCATCGCAGGAAGCTCGACGTCTCCAAGGAGGAGGACGTCGCCGGCTTCGTCAAGTACGCCGCCGAGCAAATGGGCGGCCTCAATGGTCTGATCAACAACGCGGGCATCTTGCGCGACGGCCTGCTGGTCAAGAAGGACAAGAAGACCGGCGAGGTGAAGATGCTGAGCCGCGCGGATTGGGACGCCGTCATCGGCGTGAACCTGACCGGCGCGGTTTTGATGGTGCGTGAGGTCGTGGCGACCATGGTCAAGAGCGAGTCGCGTCCCGGCGTGATCGTCAACATCTCCAGCATCTCTCGCCACGGCAACCGCGGGCAGTCCAACTACGTGGCGGCCAAGGCTGCGCTCGCAGCCAACACCGTCACTTGGGCTCGTGAGTTCTCGCCTTTCGGCATTCGCGTCACCGCCATTGCCCCAGGCATGATCGAGACGCCCATGACCCAGGGCATGAACCAGGCGGCGCGTGACGCGCTCGTCGCCAACATCCCGGCGGGGCGCATCGGCTTGCCGGAGGACATTTGGCTCGCCGTGAAGTTCTGCCTCGAGTGCGATTACGCCACCGCACGCACGTACGACGTCGACGGCGGCCTCTCGATGTGAGCTGCTCGTGGGTGCGGGGCGAAACGCGCGCTACGTGTTGCCCCGCACCTCGAGCGTCCAGACGTCTTGGGAGCTGCACAGGTCGCCGCTCACGTGCGCGATCTCGATCACCAGCCAACGGCTGTCATCTTCGCCGCCAATCGGCTGGTCGTCGTTCCAGCTGGCGCTCACGCTCTTGGGCGTACCCGTGCCGGTCACGGGGGTGACCGTGCAGCTGGCGGAGCCGCCCTCTGGGCCCGGGTAGACGCGCAGGTCGTAGACGACACCTGGGGGAGACGCGAGCGTGACCGTGTAGCTCAGGTCTTCGCCGTTGAAGACGCTGGCGTCTTGCTCCTCGATCTTGACCTTGAACCATTTGCTGGTGTTGCCGGTGCGCGTCTCGACATCGTTGCCGGTGTCGCCAGCGACGATCGGCATGGGCTCGGCGCCCTCGCACACCTCGGGAGCGGTGAAGTCGCAAGGCGCGCCGCCGCCCGTGCCGCCACCGCCGACAGGAGGAGCCCCGCCCGCAGCGCCGCCCTCGCCGCCGCCGCCTTGCATCGAGCCGCTCGAGCTCGACGGCCCAGGCCCGGGCCCCGATCCGCCATCGCCGCTGCCGCCCGTGAGGCCACCGCCGCCTCCGTCCCCGCCGGCGCTGTCGCCGCCGCCGTCGATGCCGCCACCCTCTGCGCAGCTCACGCACAGAAGCAAGACCCCAAGCGAGAAGCCGACGCCGCGCATGAGGGCATGATACGCGAGATTCTCGTGCCCCGCACTCGCCGGTGCTCGGCACTGCGCGCCTGCGCGGCAGTCCGTGGCCTCAGTCCCACTCGCCGAGCGTCACGCGGACGAACCTCGGGAAGTAGAGGTCGTCGCGGCGGACGAGCTCGTCGAAGTCGAAGCTGTTGGTGGCGTAGGTGACGAGCAGGTCGTCGCTGCTCGGGCCGCTGAGGTGCGGGTGGGCCTTGGCGGCGTAGACGAACGGCTCCTCCTCGGAGTCGGACTCGGGCGGCGTGAACACATCGATGGGATCGCTGAACGGGCCGGTGGGCTCGGTGGCGGTGCGCATGGCGATGGTGGTGGCTCCGAAGCCGACGGAGGCGACGTGCACGTACCTGCCCCAGCGCCCGTCGAAGTGGACGGAGAACTCGGGCCCAATGTCGTCGATGACGGCGTCGGGGGTGGCTTGGCCGAGCTCGGCCGCGGGGATGAATGCGCCGCCGGAGAGCCAGGCTGGCTCCGCCCGGCCATCCATCAGGTCTTGGTGGTCGAAGCGGGCCAGCCAGCCGCGGTGGGCGTTGCCCGCGGCGCTGGTGTACGCGAGCAAATGGTCGTCGGTGGCGATGACGGCGACGCCGACGGCGGCGTGGGGGTCTGCAGCGGGGCCTGCGCCGTCGAACGAGCGGAGCTGCCATTGGTCGGGCGGGTCTTGCCAGTTGTCGACCAAGACGATCACGTAGCCGTCGCCCGCGAAGCCGAGATCGTCGTCGCTCGCTCGCTGGCGGCCAAGAAACAGCACGAGCGGTCCGCTGGGCAGGAGCGCGCCGTGGTTGGGCCAGAACCAGCGGTCGCCGTCCTCGGCGAAGAACGACGCGGGGGTGCCGTCCTCGGCCTCGGCGAAGAACGCCTCGAACGTGGCGGAGCTGGGGTCGCGGCCCGTCTGGATGGCGACGGTGTTGCGCACCATCCGTGACTCTTCGCGCGTGAGCGCCTCGCTGGTGGCGATGAACGTGTCCCCGAACAGCCATAGGGTGCGCTCGTCATCGAGCGGGATGGAGAAAGCGCCGTCGCCGCCGATCCAGCGGGGCTCCTGGTGAAACAGTGCATCGGCGTCCACGAAGGAGGCGGCCTCGACAGGCAGCGTCTCGCCGGAGCAACCGACCGCGGAGGACAGGACCACGCAACACAGGCGGGCGCGCATGCGCCTCAGGGACACTTGAGCGGGCGCTTCTGTGAAATCTCGAGCCGCGGTTTTTTGGCGTTGAAGACGTCTCGCTCCCGGAGGGACTTCTTGGCGGCGAGCCCACGCTCGAGCGCGTCGCGCATGAGCTCGGTCAGCACCTCGTATTGCGCGGGGCCCTGTTGGCCCCAGAAGCCGTCCCCGCCGAGGACCATGAAATCGCTGGCCACGACCCTGATGAGCTGGCTGTCGGCGGGGACGCTACCGTCTTTGCGCTTCAGGATCACCTTGAGCCGCGAGCCCTCACACACCGCCTTGGCGTTCAGTCCGGCGATGGACAGCACTCCGCCGCTGCTCTTGAGGTTCTGCTCCAGGATGCTCTTGAGCCGGCCGACGCCCATGGTGGCAACGGCCAAGCGGTTGTCGAAGGGGAACGACTCGAACAGCGCGCCATAGCTGAGCTTGCCTTTGGGCAGGTCGGCGCGCAGCCCGCCGCCGTTCATGAGCGCTGCGTCGGCGTCCTTGACCGCGGCGAGCAGGAGATCGGCGAACAGGTTCCCCAGGGCGGACTCCTGGTCGTAGCTGCGCCGGATGGGCTCCTCCAGCTCGGTGCCCACGACCGCCGCGCGTTTGCCCTTGGCCGCGTCGATCGCGGGGGCAATGGCGGCGTGAACGTCGGCCAACCGCTCGACCTTCTTGCCCTCGTACTCGCCGGCGTCGCACGTCTCTGGCTCGGGCTTGTTGCCCTGCCCCGGGCAGAGGTCTTGGGGCGCGTGGAGCTTGCGGCTCTCGACGCGCCGCGGCTGGCCGCCGAGCTTCACGTCGACCCGGCCAAACGCGCGGCCATAAGAGAACTGCTCGATGATGGCGATGCCATTGACCTCGTGCGCTACGCCGGCGTGTGTGTGGCCGGCGACGATCACGTCCACCAGCCCGGTGGGCAGCGCGCGCGCGGCCCGGAAGATTTCGGCGTCCGTCTCGCAGGCGTCCTGTGAGAGATCGTTGCGGAAGGCCTGGCACTTGCCGCCTGCGTGCGCCAGCACCACCACCATCTCCGCCCCGTCGCCGCGGAGCGCCTTCGCTTCGGCCTCGATGCTGCTGGCCAGCGGAGCCATCATCAGGTCTTTGACGTTGGGCGCGATGGTGGTCTCCAGCGTCTCCTCGGTGGTCACGCCGACCAGGCCGACCTTCACGCCGGCGACGTCGATCGCCACGCGCGATTTGACGTTGGGCCACTCCACGCGGCTCTTGGTCTTCTGCTGCAGCAGGTTCGCGGCCAAGAACGGGTAGGGTGCTCCGTTCGAGAGCGCGAGCAGCGCGCCGCGCGGATCGTCCGCGCTCGACTCGGGCGTCGCGGCCGGGCCGACCGGCCCGTAGTCGAACTCGTGGTTGCCGATCGTCACCGCGTCGTAGCGGAGCACGGCGTACGCGTCTCGGATGGGCTTGCCTTCGAGCAGGTTCGACTCGAGCGTGCCCTGGTACATGTCGCCAGCGTCGACCAGCACCACACCGCCATCCGCGGAGCGCGCCTGGCGCAGGTTGGCCAGGTAGCCGCCGAGCAGCGGCAGCGCGGCTACGCGGCCATGCAAGTCATTGGTGCCGACCACCGAGATGACGCGCGGCGGCTGCGGCGCGGTGGCCACGCTCGGGGCCGCGCTCGGGCCGCCGCTCGCGAGCTGTGTCGGCGTTTGCGTGCCAGGGGGGGCGTCCGACGCGCACGCACCGAGGGCGATGCCGAGAAGAGTGAAGGCAGCAGCGCGCATCATGCTGCGTTTACCATGACCCACGCCGCGGCGGCCATTGTCGAGCGGCCGCAGGTTCTCCGGTTCGTCGTTTGGGACACCGTGGAGGTGTCGGACATCCGAGCGGTGTGGGGTTCAGCAAGACGAGCTCGCAGCCATCTCGCGAGCGAGGTCGGAGCGAGCCCGTGGGGTGAGGCCGCGTCCTCGCGGCCGAGAACGTCCCTGATGCCGATGCGCGGCAGTCACGCTGTGGCGTTGCCACGAGCACCACAACCAACCTAGATCACGATGCCGTCGAGGGTGCGCTTGAGGTCCGCGAGGGTGGAGGGCAGGACCTGGAGCGTGACGGCCTTGTCTTTGCCGCGCTCCTCGTAGTGCAAGGTGAGCAAGACCACCGGCGCACGCAGGTTCTTGCCGTGGTTGGAGTGGAGCACGGCGTCGAGGCGCCACTCGATGCCCGTAAGCGTCTTGCCGTGGCCGGCCACGCTGCGCGCAATCGCTTCTTGGCTGACCCTGGCGCGCGCGGCGCCATAGAGTGCTGCGAGGTGCGGGCCGACCACGCTCGCGGCATCGCCGGTGAGCGCGACGACGTCGGCCTGGAACAGCTCGGGGGCGACGTCGAGCCGCGCGGCGTTGCGGAGGAGCACGCGCAGCGCTCCTAGCACGCGCGAGAGCAGCTCGGGCTCGACGCCGTGGGTGGCGACGAAGCGATCGAGCGCCGCGTTGGCTGTGTCGGGCACGGGCTGCGGCAGGATGGGCTCGACCGCGGCCCACAGATCGTCTCGCGCGCCCGGAGGTAGCTGGCCGAGCGCGCGGAGATCGGTGGCGAGGGTCTCGGGGGCAGGCCCTCCTTGAAAGCAATGCAGCTGCGCGCTCACGGCTCGAGCGCGGCGCGCGCGCCCTGGGCAGCGCCGGCATCCACGATCTCGGCCGAGTAGAAGACCTTGCCGTCGGCGGTGGTGATCTTGCCTCCGAGGTCACCCCAGGCGAACGCCTCGGAGGTGGTGGTCTCGAGCGTCGCCGACTTCTGGCCGATCTTGACCTTGAAGCGCGAGCGCGTCGCGGGGACTTGGGTCTCGCCGACCTTCACCTGCGTGGTGGTCTCGTCGATCAGCGCCTCGTTCTGGTCGGTGATCGCGGCGGTCTCGGCCATCTTCAGCTCGAAGTCCGCGGGGGTGGCGACCGTGGTGGTGCCGTCCGCGCCGACGCGTAGCACCGAGAGCACCGTGCCGCGGCTGGTCGGCTCGGTCGAGAACGTCACGCGCAACGTGTCGCTCCTTTTCGCGTCCTGGAAGCCGTAGTCGATGGTGATGGCGGAGTGACTGCGGGCGGTGACCCGCTGCGTGAGCTTGAGCGGCGCCTTGCGGTACGAGCCCGAGAACGCGAACGTGACGTAGTCACCGACGGCGCGGCGGTCGTGGTCCAACGTAGCCGTCGCAGCCACCTCCACGTCCGCCCCGAGCACGGTCGGGTCGCTGGCTTGGTCGATCTCGCGCGGCTCGCTGGCCTCGGTGCTGGCGTTCGCGGCCGGGGTCGCGAGCTTGGAGGAACAACCAGCGCTGAGCGCGGCGAGCACAACCAGGGAGTAGCCGAGGAGCTTCATGCCTCGACCGGCTACCCCACGCCGCGCGCGCGGGCCAAGTTTCGGATCACGGGGGAAACAGTGCGTCGAGCCGGCTGTTGTGCGCGCTCTGGGGATTGGCCTTGCGGAACGCGTCGGCCAGCGCCTTGGCCTCGGAGCGGCGACCGCTGGCCGCGAGCGCACGGATGCGGATCACCTCGCGCTCTTGCGCCAGCGACCCGCCCGGGTGCGATCGCTGGTGCTCGTCCACCAGCGCCAGCGCGCGCGCGGGGCTCGCGCCGAGGGCCTCGTGCGCCTCGCGCAGGATCGCGATCTCGCTGCGGACCGGGCTCGCTGAGCTGCTGGCGGACGCGGACGCCGGCGCCGTCTCGAGCGAGGTGGCTGAAGGCTGCGCGCTCACACGCGGTAGCTCGACCGCTCTGGCGCTGGCGCGGGCGGTCTCGCTCGCCGCCGGCGCTGCGCTCACGACGAGCGAGGGCGCGCTGGTCGGCTGCGCGGAGGCGCTGAGGACCGCGAGGGGCGCGCTCGAGGCAGGCGCTACGTCCTGCGGAGCCCTGGTCGCGAGCCACACCCCGCCCGAGGTCACCGCCAGCAGCGAGACCACTGCGCCCAGCTTGGCCACCACCGAGCCCTTGGCCACACCGGCGACCGCGCCGTCAAGGCCGGACGATCCGCCGTCGTCTGGTGGTCCGCCATCGCCCGACCCTCCACCGCTCGGCGGGAACGGGAAACGTGCGAGCATGGCCTCCACCTGGGCCGTGGAAGGGACGTCGTGCTCGGCGGCGCGCAGAGCCTCTCGCAACGCAGAGCTCGCGCCGGGCTGGTCGAGCAAACGCGGAGGATCGTTGGGCTCGTTCACGACGGCTCCCCTCCGGGCTCGGCGAGCGCTCGCTCGAGCCGTTGGCGCGCGACGGCCAGCCGCGAGTACACGGTCTGCAGCGGGCAATCGCAGGCGCTGGCGACCTCCTTCAAGCTGAGCCCCTCGATCTCGTACAGCACGAAGGCCGCGCGTTGATCGTCATCGAGGTCTGCGAGGGCCCGGTCGAGGCGGTCGAGCGCGCGCCTGTGCTCGAAGCTCTGCTCGGCGCTGTCGGCGCGGGCGTCGGGCTCGGGCAGGGTGTCCGACGGACGTTCGTGTTTCTTGTGGGCCAGGCGGCGGTGATCGGACGCCTTGCGCAAGCAGATGCCGTAGATCCATGCGCGCACGCTGGGCCCCTCGAAGCTCGACCATTTGCGATGGACCACCAGGAACACCTCCTGGCAGACGTCTTCGGCGTCTGCGTTGGACAAACCCAGGCGGCGCAAGCAACGACAAGCGAAGGGTGCGTGGCTACGGAACAGGTCGGGGAACGAGGCAGCTGCCTCCACACCCCCCGTAGTGGGCGCGTCCTCGAGCTTTTCTGAACGCGCAGAGGATTCTTTTTTCACACGCCCAGATCGCCGTACACACGCTCCTGGCCCGCGTCCAAGTTCTCCCGTGCCCGTCGGCACGTGGCGCAACTGGCAAGCCAGTTGAAACCGAACGAGGGCTCGACAGATGGCCAGCGCTCGATATCCTGCCAGGCGCTTGGTCACTCCCAGAGGCAGCAGGCTGCGCGCGCTGGCGACGCGCGTGGCGATCGGTGGGGCTGGGCTGTATGCCCTGCTGGTCATGGGGGTGGCGTTGGGCTACCGCGCCGCCCTGTTCCCCGCGCCCAAGACCGGGCTCGAGCCCATCGCCCGCGGCGCCAGGGTCGTGACGCGCGAGATCGACGGCATCCCCGTGGTGACGTTCGAGGCTGCCGCCCCGCCAGGCAAGCCTGTGATCGTGTACTTCCACGGCAACGGCGAAGAGCTGGTGGATCTGAGCTCGCTCGCGCTGGCGCTCCTCGGCGAGGGCGTTGGATTCATGCTCGTGGAGTACCCCGGCTACGGCCTGGCCGCGCGCGGCACCCCGACCGAGGAGACCTTGTACCGCGCTGCCGCACATGCGCTCGACCAGCTGCGCGCGTCGGGGGTGCGCGACGGCGACGTGGTGCTGGTGGGCCACAGCTTGGGCAGCGGCGTCGCCGCAGAGATGGCCGTCCGCGGCTACGGCGCCAAGTTGGTCCTCATCTCCCCGTTCACGTCGATGGTCGACATGGTGTCTCGCTTCGCACCCATCGTCCCGAGCTCCTGGCTGGTGCGCGATCGCTTCGAGACGTTGGCCAAAGCCCCACAGATCCGCCAGCCCACGGTGGTGGTGCACGGCGATCGCGACACGCTGATTCCCATGCGCATGGGCCAGGCGGTAGCATCGGCCGTGCCGAGCGCTCGTCTCGAAATCTTCGAGCAGGCCGGCCACAACGATCTGTTTCAGCGGGACGGTGATAGGCTCCTTGCCCTTATCGTTGCGCACCCATCGACGACGGTCGGTCCTCAGAAGACGCAGCCATGAACAGAGCGCACCGCGGCAGCAGCAAGCTCAAGAAGAAGACCGCACGCACGTCGGCGGCGCGGCTTCGTCGTACGAGCGATCGGCGCGAGGGCTCCGAGCGCGTGCCGTCGAGCCGCAACCCGCCCATCATCCCCGTGCGCACGGCCATGACGCCCAAGCCGGATCTGACGGTCCCGGCGGTGTCGATCGAGAACGTGGATTGGGAGGACCGGCGTGAGCCGCTCTCGCCGCTGCACCGCTGGGAGCAAGCCGAGCGCGCGCTCGAGAAGCGCCTGCTGGAGCTCGGCACCGCGCCGAGCTTGGGGCGGTTCGAGCCCAAAGACGGGCGCGTGACCTTTGGCGACGACGCGATCATGGCCGTGGCCGAAGCGCGCGCGCAGGTGATCGCGTCGTGGGCGAAGAGCGGTCAGCTGGTGATGGCCTGGGCCGATCCAGTGCTGGCCTCGATCGGCATCGCCCGCATCGAGGAGATGGGCGATCAGCTGCCGGTCGATCAGGCCACCGCACGCGAGCTGGTGCTGCACGCTGCGGAGGGCTGCGGTGCCGAGTTCGTGCTGTCGGTCGACGCACCTCACGCAGAGCACTACCTGGGCCTGCGGTCGCTGCGGCCAGCGCTGTCGGCAGCGCCGCTCACGCCCGGCTCGCCGGTCGGCATGGTGCTGCGCGGCCTGGCAGACATTCGCCGATCGGTCGCCCTGCGCGACGAGCCCACCGACGTGCTCCGCGCCCGCTTCATGAGCCTGGGCAAGACCATCCTGGCCCAGTCCGAAGCGGGCTATCGCGAGACGGAGTGGGTCGGCCGCCTCGAGCGCGCGGGCCGTGTGCTCACGCAGCTCGCCGGTCGCTTGGTGCCGCCCACGTTCAGCGCGATCGCCGCGGGCAGGCAGGCCGACGAGTGGCTGATCCAGAGCGTCGCCGTCGATCTGATCGACGCCATCAAGCTGCTCGAAGACGAGTGGGGGGCGTTCGCCTCTTGAGCCCGCGGGTGCGCATCGCGCTGCCCAACAAAGGTCGCCTCTCGGAGGAGGTCCGCGCCACGCTCGCCGACGCGGGGCTGCCGCTGCGCGCGCACACCGAGCGCGCGCTCACCGCCGATCTTGGCGAGGACTTCGTGGCGCTGTTCGTGCGCGCGCAAGACATCCCCGAGTTCGTCGCCGACGGCGCGGCGGACGCTGGCGTCACCGGCTGGGACTGCGTGGCCGAGTCGGGGCGCGAGCTCCGCACGCTGGTCGACCTCGGGTTCGGCCGCTGCAAGCTGGTGGTGGCGGCGCGCGGAGTGGCCGAGGCCGAGGGCGCGATCGACAAGCTGGAGGACGGCGTGCGCGTCGCGACCTCGTTCCCCTCGCTCACGCGCCGCTTCTTTCAAGAGCGCGGCAAGAGGGCTCAGATCGTGCCAGTGACCGGCGCCGCAGAGGTGGCGCCGCACCTGGGCATCGCCGACGTGATTGTGGATTTGGTGTCGACCGGCTCGACCTTGCGTCAGAACGGCCTGATCCCCCTGGCGACGGTGCTCGAGTCCAGCGCACGCCTGGTGGTGCGCGCCGATCTCGCTGCGGAGAGCGCCCTGGGCAGCGCGCTCTCGGATCTGGCGCTGTCCCTCGCGAGCGTCGTGCGCGCCCGCGATCAGCGCTACCTGATGGCCAACGTTCCTGCGCGCGTGCTCGATCAGGTGCGCGCGCTCTTGCCCGGCTTGCGCGGACCCACCGTGATCGATCTCGCCCGCGACGAGGCGGGCCCGGGCGAGCGCTTCGTGGCGGTGCATGCCGTGCTGTCCGCGCAGGCGGTGTACCGCACCACGCTCGCGCTGAAGGCCATCGGCTGCGAGGGCATCTTGGTGACGCGCATCGAGAGGCTGATCCCGTGAGCTTGCAGCTTCGCTTCGCGGGCCCGCTGTCGAGGCTCGACGACGCCACACGCCGCGGGTTGATGCGGCGCACGCCCGCCGACGCCGACGCCAAGGTGCGCGCGATCGTGGAGGGCCTGCTCGCCCGCGTGCGAGCGGGCGGCGATCGCGAGCTCCGCGCGATCACGCAGGAGCTCGACAAGGTGGAGCTCGCGGCGCTCGAGGTCACCGCCTCGCGCCAGGAGCAGGCGCTCGCGCGGCTCGACGGCGCGATCCGCGGCGCGCTCGAGCGCGCCATCGGCAACATCGAGCGCGTGCACCGCGCGTTCATGCCGCGCACGGTGGAGGTGGAGCCCGAGCCCGGTGTTCGCGTCGGCCGGCGCCCGGATCCGCTGATCGCGGCGGGCATCTACGCGCCGGGAGGCCGCGCGGTGTACCCGAGCAGCGTGCTCATGGGGGTGGTGCCAGCGCGCGTCGCCGGCGTGCGCGACGTGATCGTGTGCTCGCCCCCCGGGCCCGGCGGCGCGCCGTGGGACGTCGTGCTTGCGGCGGCCCCCCGCCCCGGGGCCACGCGCGTATTCGCGCTGGGCGGTGCGCAGGCCATCGCCGCGCGCGCCTTCGGCAGTGAGACGGTGCCCAAGGTCGAGCGCATCGTCGGTCCGGGCAACGCCTTCGTCGCCGAGGCGAAGCGCCAAGTGGCGGGCTCGGTGGGCATCGATGCGCCGGCCGGCCCGAGCGAGATCCTGATCCTGGCCGACGACAGCGCCGACCCCGATCTGATCGTGCGCGAGATGATCGCGCAGGCCGAGCACGACCCGGACGCCAGCACCATTGCGCTGGTCTCGTCCGCGCCGCTGGGCGAGGCGGTGCGCGATCGGCTCGCCTCGGCCACCCCTGACAAACGCGAGATTGTGGCGAGCGCGCTCGCGGCGCGCGGCGCCGTGATCTGGACCGACTCCGTGGATCCGTTCTGGGATTTCGCGTCCGAGTACGCGGCGGAGCACCTGCTGCTCGCGCTGCGCGAGCCTGAGCGGGCGCTCGGGCGCATCCAGCACGCGGGCACGGTGTTCTTCGGCGCCGGCGCGTCGGTGGCGTTCGGCGACTACATGACCGGCGCCAACCACGTGCTGCCTACCGCCGGTGCGGGGCGCGGCTTTTCGGGCCTTTCGACCCTCGATTTCATGCGCTTCACCACGTACCAAGAGCTGAGCCGCGCGGCGGCTGCGAGCTTGAGCGAGCCCGTCGCGCGCCTGGCGGACAGCGAGGGGTTGCCTGCGCACGCGCGCGCCGCACGCGCGTTCGCGGGAGAGCTCGCGGGTGCGGGACTGCGCGGACTGAAGGCGCGCCAAGAGCTCGCCACGATGCGCGTGTACGAGCCGAGCCGCGCCAAGATCCGCTTCGACCTCTCGGACAACACCAACCAGGTCGGGCCCCCGCCGGAGGTGCACGCCATGCTGGGGCGCGCGGTCGGATCGAGCCTGAGCGCGTACCCGAGCTTGTACGGCGAGGAGCTCAAGCACGCCGTCGCCGCGCGCTTCGGCGTGGACCCGGCGTGGGTGGTGACCGGCTGCGGATCCGACGACGTGCTCGAGTGCGCGTTGCGAGCCTACGCCGAGCCTGGTGAGCGCTTGGCCTTTCCCGTGCCCACCTTCAGCATGATCCCCCATTTCGCGAGGGTATCCAGCCTGGTGCCCTGCGGCGTGCCCCTGCTCGGGCCCGAGCGCGCCTACGACGCCGACCTCGACGGAATGCTGGCCCACGATCCGCGCGTGCTCTACCTGTGCTCGCCCAACAATCCCACCGGCACGCTGACTCAGCCCGAGACGATCGCGCGGGCGGTCGCCGACTCGCGTGGCCTGGTGATCCTGGACGAGGCGTACATCGACTACGGCGGCGCCCCCGCGCTGGCCTTCGCTACCAGCCACAACCACGTGCTGGTCACGCGCACCTTGTCCAAGGCCTTCGGCCTGGCGGGGATGCGCGTGGGCTTCGGCATCGCCCACCCCGACGTCGTGAGCGCGATCGAGAAGGTGCGCGGGCCGTACAAGCTGGGCCGCTTGGCTGAGCAGCTGGCGGTGGTGGCCCTCTCGGAGAGCTCGGTGTGGGTCGCCGAGCAGGTCGAAGAGGTGAAGCAATCCCGTGCTCGCTTCGTTCGCTGGCTCGAGGAGCGGGGGGCCAGTGCCCTCCCGAGCGAGGCCAACTTCATTCTGTTGCGGGTGCCCTCGGCGCGCGCTTTCGCTCAAGCCATGGAGCAACGCGGGGTGCTGGTGCGTGCCTTCCCCGAGGTGCCTGGGCTCGGGGACTGCGTGCGCATCTCGGTCGGCCCCTGGCCGCTGATGGAGCAGGTGCTGCCCGCGCTCGCAGAGGTGATTGCATGAAGGTCGTGTTGCTCGACCTCGGTGTGGGCAACCTTCACTCGTTGGAGAAGGCGCTGCTCGCGTGTCTGCCCGGTGCCGAGGTGAGCGCGGACGCGCGCGTGGAGCAGGCCATCGCCGCAGACCTGCTGGTGTTGCCGGGGGTGGGCGCGTTCGCGCCCGCGGCAGCTCGGCTCGCCCCCGATCTCCTCACGCTGCGGGCAGCGCTCGACCGCGGCCAGCCCTGCCTGGGCATCTGCCTGGGCATGCAGCTCTTGTTCGAGTCGAGCGAGGAGGGGCCCGGCGAGGGAATCGGCGTGATGAGAGGCCCCGTGACCAGGCTCGCTGCCAAGCGGCTGCCTCACATGGGCTGGTCGCGGCTCGACCCTCGGCAGCCGCTCGAGCTGCCCGAGAGCGTGTACTTCGCGCACAGCTTTGCCTGCAGACCCAGCGACCCCTCGGTGGTGTGCGCGACCTCCACGATCGAGGGCGACACGTTCCCGGCGATCGTGCGCCATCGGAGCGTGGTGGGCGCGCAGTTTCACCCAGAGAAAAGCTCGCGCCAAGGTGTCGAGCTGCTCGGTCGCTTGGCGCGGATGGTGCTCTCGTGATCGTGCTGCCGGCGATCGATCTGCGCGGCGGCGCGGCGGTGCAGCTCGTGGGCGGCGACTACGACGCAGAGCGATTTCGCGCGCCCGACCCGCTCGCCCAGGCCGCACACTTCCGCGACGCGGGCTTCGGGGCCTTGCACGTGGTGGACCTCGACGCCGCCACCGGACGCGGGGACAACGCCGAGACCATCGCGCGGCTGCTCGCCGTTCCGGGCCTCTCGTTCTCCGTGGGGGGCGGGGTGCGCACGCTCGAGCGGGCGAGCGAGCTCATCGCGCTGGGCGCGAGCGCGGTGGTGGTGGGCACACGCGCGGTGACGGAGCCGGCGTTCCTGCGCGCGCTCACCGAGCTCCACCCTGGCCGCATCACGCTGGCCTTGGACGTGCGCGGGCGAGAGGTGCTGACCAAGGGCTGGGCTCTTGGCTCTGGCCAAGACGTGGGAGAGCTTCTGGCGGGGGTGCGCGAGCTCTCGCTCCACGCCGTGCTGGTCACTGCTGTGCACGTGGAGGGTACGGAGACAGGGCCCGACTTCGACCTCTACCGCGAGCTCCGCGCGGCTGATGGCCCGGCCGTCATCGCGTCTGGAGGGATCGGTTCGATGGCACACCTCCGTGACTTGGCGGCGCTCGAGGTGAGCTCCGCGGTGGTGGGGATGGCGCTCTACTCTGGCGCCCTGGACGCGCTGGCCGTGGCTCGGGAGTTTGGTCGATGAAGAAGCTGACACGCACCACCAAAGAGACGCGGGTCGAGGTTCGACTCGCGCTCGGCAACGACGCTGGTCTGGGCGAGGTCGAGGTCAAGACCGGGCAGCCGTTCTTCGACCACATGTTGACCACCCTGCTCCGCTACGCGGGCTGCCGCGGCAGCGTGACCGCCAGCGGGGATCTCTCCCACCATTTGATGGAGGACACTGCCATCACCGTGGGGCGCGCTCTGCGCCGCCTGTTGCCAGCGGCGATCGCGCGTTATGGGGAGCGCACCATTCCCATGGACGACGCGCTGGTGTTCGCAGCCGTGGACGTGGGCGGTCGCTTCTACTTCGCCGGTGAGCTGCCCAACCGACTGTACACGCACGTGCTCCGCTCCTTGGCGGACGCGCTGGGCGCCACGCTGCACGTTCGCGTGCTGGCGGGATCGGATCGGCATCACGTGATCGAGGCAGCCTACAAGGCGACTGGGCTTGCGCTGCGCCAGGCGCTGAGCGAGGCGGGCCAGGGCGTCTTCAGCCTCAAGGGCGCAGTCGAGATCGAGAGCGACGAGGGATCGTGAGCGCGAACCTGCGGCGGGTCGTGGTCTGCTTGGACGTGGACCAGGGGCGGGTCAAGAAGGGGGTCCGCTTCGAAGGCCTGCGCGACGTGGGGGACCCGGTCGAGCTCGCCACCCGCTACGAGCGCGAGGGGGCCGACGAGATCGTGTTCCTGGACATCACGGCGACCTCCGACGACCGTGCGGCCATGCTCGACACGGTGCGCCGGACCGCGGAGGCGCTGTTCATCCCGCTCACGTTGGGCGGCGGCGTGCGCAGCGTGGAGGACGTGAACCGCGCGCTCTTGGCAGGTGCCGACAAGGTCGCGGTCAACAGCGCCGCGCTCACCACGCCCGCGCTGCTCACGCAGGCAGCGGAGCGCTTTGGGGCCCAATGCGTGGTGCTGAGCGTCGACGCTCTGCGCGACGCGAGCCTGCCGAGCGGCTATCGGGTGGTGACCCATGGCGGGAGGCGCCAGACGGATCGCGACGTGCTCGCGTGGGTGCGCGAGGGAGTGAGCCTCGGCGCGGGCGAGATCTTGCTCACGAGCATCGACAGTGACGGCACCCGCGCGGGGTACGATCGCGCGCTGTTGCGACTGGTGTGCGCCGCGGTGCCGGTGCCGGTGGTGGCATCGGGGGGAGCAGGCGAGCCGCAGCACTTGGTGCCGGTGCTGGCCGAGGATGGCGCGGATGCGGCGTTGGTGGCAGGTATCGTCCACGACCGCGTGGTCACCGTGTCCGACCTGAAGCGCGCGCTGCGCGATGCCGGCGTGCCGGTGCGGTCGGTTGGCCTCGAGGGGACCTCGGTATGAATCCATTCAGCCTGGACACGCTCGATTTCGACAAGGGAGGCGGGTTGGTCACGGTGATCGCACAGGATGAGCGCACCGGCGCCGTGCTGATGGTGGCCTACGCCAATCGCGAGGCGCTCGAGCGCACCATGGCCGAGGGGGAAATGGTGTTCCTCTCGCGCAAACGTGGCCTATGGAAGAAGGGCGAGACCAGCGGCAACGTGCTCAAGGTGGTGTCGCTGAGCCAAGACTGCGACGGCGACGCCGTGCTGGCGCGGGTGCTGCCCGCTGGGCCTGCGTGCCACACGGGGGCGGTGACCTGCTTTGGCGTGCCGGAGCTGGATCCGATCCGGGCGCTCGAGAGCACCATCGCCGAGCGCGCGAAGCGCAGCGAGGCGAGCCAGGAGGCCAAGTCGTACACCCAGCGTTTGCTCGCGGATCGCAACCTGCGCATGAAGAAGCTCGGAGAGGAGACGACCGAGCTGGTGCTGGCGCTCGCCGACGGCGACCGGGCGCGTACAGCCGAAGAGGCGGCGGACGTCATCTATCACCTGACGGTGGCGCTCGCCGCGGCCGGGGTCTCACTGGACGACGTCCGTGCGGTGTTGAAGAGCCGCCAGAAGGGATGAAGCTCGACGCCCTCGGGCATGCGGGCTGGCTGGTGCACGCGGGGGCGCTGCGCATCCTGTGTGACCCCATTCTGTTCGAGCGGCACGCGGGCGGGGTGTTCCAGGTCGATCCGCCTCGGCGCATCCGCGCCGCCGATCTGCGGCCCGACCTGATTCTGGTGTCCCACGCCCACTTCGACCACTTCGACGTGGAGAGCCTGGCCGCGCTGTGCGGAGAGGACGCCGACAGCGTGCTGGTGACCCCGGATGAGCTGGTCGCGCGGGCGGCGAGCGAGCTCGGCTTTCGTCAGGTGAAGCAGGTGGCCCCTGGCACGCGGGTCGACCTCGACGGCGACGTGTCGCTGACACTCACGCCCTCGGCGGCGCCCGATGTGGAGGTGGGCGTGATGATCGGAGACGCGAGCGGCTTGGTCTGGAACATGATCGACACCGTGTTCGCCAGCCCTGCCGACGTGACCCGCGTCGCACGCACCGCGGCCCAGGGGCGACCGTTGGATCTTGCGCTCGCTCCGCTTCAGCCGATGCGTGAGATCGCGCTGGCCACCGCGGGGTACGTGGGCTTCGAGCGGCACGAGTACGCGCACTTGCTCTCGTGCGCGGCGGCCACGGAGGCCGGCGCGGTGGCGCCGAGCGCCTGCGGCGAGGTGTTCGCAGAGCCTTTCCACGCCATGGGCCATTGGGTGTACCCGGTGTCGAGGGCGCGCGCATTGCGCCATCTCGGTCGCCTTTCCCCTGCGCAGCGGGGCGTTACCGCCGCGCTCGGCGAGTCGCTGGTGGTCGAGGGCGGCGAGGTCTCGGTGGCGCCGAGCGCGCTCCTGTTCGAGCGGATGGGGAGCGGAAGCTCGCGAGCTTTTCGACCGCTGGAGCCGCACGCGCTGGTGGACCCCAACCTGGATGGTCGGACCGAGGGGGGGATGTGGGCTCGGATTCGCGAATGGTGCGAGCGCGACCTGCGTTCGGGGATCGCGCGTGAGCTCGGCGGCGTGGCTGGGCTCGAGGACCTGAGCCTGGTGCTCGAGGTGGTGTTCCACGATCAGCGCCGCTCGCTGACGTTCGACGCCAGCGGGGGCATGCGCGACGGCGGCGACGACGAGTACGACGTGCTCGTCATGGTGGCCGCGTCGATGTTGGACGACGTGATCGCGGGTCATCGGGCCTGGGTCGAGCCCTTGCTCGCGGGCCTCTTGCGCTCGTCGGTGCGGGGGGTGCACGTTCGCGCGGGGGAGGCGAGCGTGCTCCCTGTCGCGCCGATCTTTCCGTACTACGGCCTGCCCTACCGCGAGAGCGTCGAGCGCGCGGTGGCGCACCGCGTCCGCAGGACCGCCGGTTGACCCAGGCGGCTCCAGACAGGCTGAGGCTGGTGGGGACCAGGCGCCCAGAGTGGGGACCATGCGCCCCCCAAAACCATGCGCCTAGACCGGCGTGGCTACGCCGTCGGCGCCGACGTCGACGCGCCCCTGCTTGAACAGCGCCCCGATCGCGCGCTTGAACGCCTTCTTGCTCAGGCCGAACAGGCCGAAGATCTGCTCGGGCGAGGAGCGATCGCCCACTTTCGTGTGGGGGTTGGCGCGCAGGATCGCGAGCACCTTCTCTGCGTCGGCGTTGGCTTCGAGGTGGGCGAGGTCTCGCAGCGAGAGCTCGACCTTCCCATCCGCGAGCACGTTGGCGATGCGAAAGCGGGCCGCGTCGCCACGCCGGAGCTGATTCTTCTCGCTCGCTGGCAAAAGGCCGACGTGGCGACGATCGAGGATCACGAAGGTGCCGAGCTCGGGCTCTCGGCGCCACGCCTCTCCTTGGGCCCAGTCCCCTTGCCTGTAATGGTGTGGCTCGCGCAGCCGCTCGCTCACGCGCATGGTCCCCGCGAGGCGCTTGCTGTCGTCGAGGTAGAGACAGATCGGGTGCCGATCTCCGATCGCCAGGTCCGTCGTCTGTTCTGCGCGCGGCACGAGCAAGTGTTTGGCGAGCCCCCAGTCGCAGAACGCACCAAACTCTGCAACGTCGACCACCGTGAGGAAGGCGACCTCGCCGAGCTTCAGCTTGGGCTCGAGCAGCGTGGCCACCGGGCGGTCGTCGGAGTCGCGGTAGACGAACACGTCGAGCCGTTGGCCCGCGCAGGCGTCTGGCGGGACCTCGCGGCGCGGCAAGAGCAGGGTGTGGTCGGAGCGCCCCAGCTCGGGGGCGAGCCGGGCGCCATGCGGACCCAACGAGACCACCACCAACTGCACGACGCGCCCGAGTGCGTCGGTGTCGAACATCAGCGCTCGAGCCTGTCTGCGAGCTCCCGCGCCGTCACTACCTCGACGGGCACCGCGTTCTCCTCGGCGTCGGCGAACACGCGCTCCAGTGCTTGCTCGACGCGGGGCAGAAAGCGATCTGCGGTCTCTTGGTGGAAGCCCAGGCTGAGCACCTTGCTCTCCTTCGGATCGGCGCGCCAAAGCTCGCGTTGCGCTTCGTACACGGCGAACATCTCGTCGGCCGTCACGTAGTCGGCCAGCGCGGCGTTGTCGGGGATCTCGAGGAGCGAGCCCGCGCTCGTCTCGAGCTCGTATGGCTGCGCGGCCTCGTCGGTGCCCGACCACAGCGCGTCGACCCAAGTGAACAACGGCAGGGCGCCGATTTCGGAGGCCAAGAACGTCGCAGGGACCGCGGAGTTCTCGGTCAGGAACCCCTCACCCACCAACGCCTCGCGCACGTTCTCGTCAGCCATCCACCCACCAGCGCGGAAGCTCCGGGGCTGATCGAAGCCCTGCTCGACCAAGAGGCCGCTGGAGAACCGGATCACGGAGGCGAGCTCGTCCTTGGTGTAGCTGCTGATCGGCACCTCGTGCCCGCAGTCGAAGGTGCACGAAGCGGTGACCTTGCCGCCCGCCTCCCAGAACGTGGGCGTGTTCCGGAAGGTGACTCCGGCCGCCTCGAACAGTCGCTTCCAGCCGTGAATGTGCAGGCCGTGCTCGTCTCCCTCGCGCAGCGTGCGTGCGATGCGCGCGCGCACGTCCGCCGCGTCGGCACCGGGTTTGGTGAAGTAGGCAGCGTTGAGGAACTGGACCAGCTCCACCTCGGGGAACCGCTCGCGCAAGCGCTCCATCGCGGCGAGGTTCTCCTCCGCGAGATCGTCACCCTCCCAGTCGACGGTGACGATGATCAGGAGCTTGCCCTGCTCGGTGTCCTCTTGCGCCGTGCTGGGCGGCTCGGAGCCGCAGCCGAGCAGCGTCAGCGTGAGCGCGATCCAGGGGACGGGGCGAACGGAGGGCACGCAGCCGCCACTGCACCAACCATGCCGACGATGCTGACCCACGATTGGCCTGTTTTCTGGCGTGTGGTCCGCCTGCGTGGTGCACCGCAGATCCAGCGTGGCTCGCTCAGGGAGGAGGTGACGTGGCGAGCGCGTCGCGGAACGTGCCCACGAGGCGCGCGACCTCGGCTCCGTCCACCTCGACCTCTCCTGCCCCTGCGGCGCGGTGCAGATCGAACACGCTCCACGCCTTGGCCCCCAAGGGCATCTCGGGGCGGCGGGGCACCAGGTGCGCGTGGAAGTGGGGCCAGCTTTCACCCATCCACGCGCTGTAGATGCGCAGGGCGCCCGTCACGTCCTTGAGCACGCGACTCAGGTGGCGCATGGTGGGCCCGAGGCTCGCTGCCTCTTGGTCGCTGAACTCCCACGGACCCGCGACGTGGCGGTTGGTGATCAGCATCATCCAGCCGGGCACGCCGTACGGGGCGCCCATGTGGCGCACGTGCCACAGCTCGTTCTCGAAGCAGATCTCTGCCGGCAGCCGAGACTCGCCGTGGACCGATCGGCATATTCCGCAATCAGGGTTCATGGGCGGCGTTGTACTAAGCCTTTTGCGGAGTCGCTCGGGTTCCGTGGTGCGATCGCGAGCAGCACGCCGGAGCCGACGACGAGCACGGCGCCGAGGAGCTGGCTCAGCACCGGCTCCTCACCCAACAGCACGATGCCACCCACGAACGCGAGCACCGTGCCGAGGTAGCTCACGCCTCCGAGCCGCGCGGCCTGGGTGAGCGCGTACGCACGCGTCATGAGCAGCTGCGCGAGACCGCCGCATGCGCCTGCGAGAAGCAAGTAGAACGTGTCTTGGCCGGTGGGGCGCTGGAACGAGAACAGGTTGGCGATCGCCAGGACCACGAACGCCACGACCGCGAAGTGGAGCGCGATGGCGGCGGTGCTCTCCGGTGCCTCGCCGCTCGCGCCGCTGCGCATCATGCGCAGGAACATCATGGCAGAGGCCGAGGTGAACGCCGCCAACAGCGCGGCCAACGCGGGCCACGCGCGGAGGTGCAGGTGCGCCCCCGCGATCAGCGACACGCCGGCGAACGCGACGAGGAGCAAGAGCCACAGGCTCTTGCCTGGCGTTTCGCCCAGCACGCGCGGGGAGAACGCGGCGATGAACAGCGGTGCGGTCGAGAGCAGCGTGACCGCATCGCCCACCGAGAGCTCGGGTTGGCTGAGCGCGTAGAACGTGGCCATCGTCGAGATGGTGCCGAGGATGGAGCGCGCCCATGTGAGCCGGGGATTTTTGGTCTTGAGCGAGCTTCCGCTGCCCCAGGCGAACAGCAGCGCGACGGCGATGCCCATGAACGCGCGGCTGGCGCCGATGGTGGCCCAGGTGGCGGAGCGGGACGCCAGCCGGGCGAGCAGCGTCATCGCCGCGAAGAGCGAGTTGGCTGCGCACATGAGCAACAGCCCCTGAGCGTCGCGCGAGAGGGACGCGTGCCGGAGCGTTGGTGTTGGGCCGGTCGACACCCGTCCTTTGTAGTGCGTCCTCGGCTCGGTTCAAGCGCGAGCTGAGGCGAGCGGCGTGGCGGTCATGCGGATGCCGTCCGCCGGGCGCAACGTGACCGAGGGGTCGAGCTCGAGCTCGAAGCCAGGCTCGAGCGCGAGCTCGAAGCGCGCGAGCACCATCGGCACGATCAGCTGCATCTCCATCATGGCGAAGGCGTTGCCGATGCAGAAGCGCGGGCCGCCGCCGAACGGCATGTACGCCAGCTTGGGGCGCGCGGGATCCGGCTCCAGAAAACGAGTGGGATCGAAGCGCTCGGGCTCGGGAAAGTAGCGAGGGTTGCGGTGCAGTGCGTAAGGGCTCACGGCGACGATCGAGCCCTTGGGGATGGTGTAGCTACCCACCTCGTCCTGTTCGAGCGAGAAGCGCTCGACGACCCAAGCGGGCGGGTACAGCCGCATGGTCTCCTCGATCACCGCCTTGATGTAAGGCATCGCCGGGAGATCGCCGAGCGCGGGGGCGCGGTCACCGAGCACCGCGCGCGCCTCTTCGCGCGCGCGGCTCGCCACGTCTGGGTGCGACGCCATCAGGTAGAAGGCGAAGGAGAGAGCGTTGGCGGTGGTCTCGTGACCCGCGAGCGTGATCGTGAGCAGCTCGTCCATGAGCTGGCGATCGCTCATGCCTTCGCCACTGGTCTCGTCTTGCGCGGCCATGAGCATGCCCAGCAGGTCTCGCTTGGGCTCGGCTTGCTTGCGCCGCTCTTCGACCACGCGGCGAACGACGCTCTCGATCACACGCTGCGCCTTGCGGAAGCGCAGGTTGTTGGGGGTAGGCACCCAGGGTGGCAGGCGCACCACCGACTCGACGTACTCGTTCGCCCACTTGAGCCCCACGTTCAGCGCCTCGCCGAAGTCCTTGGCGTCCGCCTCGAGATCTGCGCCGAGCAGCGTCTTGCCGACGATGCGGAAGGTCAGCCGCATCATCTCTGCGTGGAGATCGAACACGCCGCCAGCCTGGGGTGGCCAGCGCTCGAGCATGTGTTCGGTGGACTCCACCATGCTGTCCGCGAAGCTCTTCAGCGACTCGCGGTGGAACGCGGGCTGGGCCAGCTTGCGCTGGCGGCGCCAGAGCTCGCCCTCGCTGGTGAGCAGGCCTTGCCCCAACATCACCTTCAGCCCCTGATAGTTGGGGCTCTTGTGGTAGCTCTTCGCGTTCTCTACCAGCACGTGGTGCGCTGCGGCGGCGTCAGCAAGCAGGTAGTACTTGAGCCAAGCGAAGCGGAAGCAGACCAAGTCACCGTGCTCGCGGGTGCCGCGCAGGAACAGACCGAGCGGGTCTCTCCACGCATCGAACAAGCTGCCCGACAAGATCTTGCCGCGAGGCCCGGGGAACGTCCGCGAGGGCTCCGCGGACCTCGGGTTGAGCAACGACGCAGTGGACACGATTTGACCTCCCGCTCGGCCCCAAGAATGTGAGGCTACACTCAGGTTCGAGTGGCAGAATGTGAGGCATGCCTCACGTTTGTCAAGGCGCCGGGTGAAAGAACTTGAGCGAGAAGAAGACCAGCAGAAAAAAACAAGCCGTTGGCGACGCGGCGGTGCGGCGGGTGCCCACGCAGGAGCGCAGCAAGCTGCGGCTATCGCGCATCCTGGACGCGGCCGACGCGGTGTTCTCGGACGCCGGCTTCGACGCGGCCACGATGGAAGACATCGCCGCGCGGGCTGAGACCTCGATCGGCAGCGTCTACCAGTTCTTTCCCCACAAGACGGCGCTGTTCGAGGCGCTCTGTGGCCGCTACATGGAGCGCGCGCAGCAGCTGTTCGAGGAGCTCTTGGTGCCGGAGGTCGTCACCGGTCCGTGGCGGCAATTGGTCGACCACATGATCGACGCGTTCTGGCGCTTCCACATGGACTTGCCCGGATTCCGAGCGGTGTGGGCGTACCAGAACATCTCGCCGGAGCTGCTCGCGCAGAGCGACGCGGCCAACGTGGCGCTGGCCGAACGCGTGGAGCAGGTCATGGCCACGTTTGCGCCGAAGGTGGCGCGTGCGCGCAGACGCGCAGCCGCGGCGACGGTGGTGGAGACCATCTCTGCGATCTTGTTCGTGGCGGTGCGGCGCGAGGCGGCGGAGGCGCGTGTGCTGATCGCCGAGCTGAAGGTGATGACCAAGGCCTACCTGCAAGAGGTCATCGACCGCCCCTCGTCCGCCCCCGTCACGGATAAACCGTGAGCAGATACGAGCGAGCGCCTTCGCGCAGCTCCCCCGGGTCGAACGGCTCGTCGCGAGTGGCTTCGCCCTCGTTCATGGCCACGATCAGCACGTGGCTCACACCCTTGAGCTCGCGCACGCTCTTCTCCATCTTGGTCTCGCCGAGCACCGGGCTCACTTCTTGGCGGCCGATCTCGGCGCCTTGCGCGTCGAGCTTGACCACCGCCCAACGGAAGGCCACGGGCGCCTCCCACTCCGCGACCAGCGTCAGCTCCGAGCCCTCGGCGGCTGCGCTCGTGTCGACCATCACGTAGCTCATGCCCAGCGGCTCGATCGGCCGCAGCGGCGCCAGGCGCCTGGGCAGCGAAGCAAAAGTGACGTTCCATTCGATGCGCGCGCGCCCGGCGTCGCCGAAGCGACTCACGTCGATCATGTGCGTGTCGTCGCTGCGGCTGCCGACGAAGGCGCGGGCCACGGCGAACTCGAGCAAGGTGTCCGCCACGGAGGTGCCGTTCTGTTGCTGTGTCACGCGCAGCGCGTCGAACATGTCGGGCTCGTCGACCAACGCGCCCAAGAAGGTCTTCTGCCCGCTGATCGAGGCGAGCGCGACGGTGAGCTTGCCCGGCTCCGAGGTGCCGTATTTGTCCTCCAAGAACCAGGGGAACAGGAAGCTCGCCGGCGCGGGCTCCCCCAGCGATCCGGTGAACGTGCGCTCGGGCGCGCGCTGGGCCGTGTCTACGGCTTCGATCTCAGCGATTGCGCAGGGTGCCGTCAGCACGCTCAGGTGGCCGGCCAGCATGCGTTTCGCGTTCGGCTCGAGCGCGGCGTCCTGGCCGGCGAGCATGGCCTCGGCCACGGACCGCGCGAGGGCCTGACGATGGACGCACCCGCCTCCGAGCGCGGGCGCGATCACGAAGCCAGTGCCCCGATCGAACGCCCACGACGCCGTACCCGCATCCAAGAATGCGCGAGGCCCCTCGGCCATCGGGTCGAGGTAGACATCGAGGCGACCGTCGCCGCCGAGCACGTCCACGAGTGGCGAGGGCAAGCGCAACGCGCGCAGCCCCGCCAGCGCCGAGCTCGCGCTCTGCAACAAATCGAGGCCAGCTCGCTCGCTCGCGGCGTCCGCGCCGAGGAGGTGCACACACACGTCGTGGTCGCACACGCGTCGCAGTCCTGGCGCTGGACGCGCGTGGAGCGCTGCGAAGCCGCGTTCGGGCTTCTTCACACGATCCGGCTGCGCGTCTGGCTCAGGCACCTCTGCGCTCGTCGTTGCGGACAGCGTGGCTGAGGGCAGCGGGCCGGAGTTGGGTGCTGCGCAGGCCGAGAACCACAGCCAACAAAGGGGGGGACCCCACCGCAAGGGAGACAGCAACGTCCGAGGATTCTGCGCCACCCTCCTTAGAATTCCCATACTCTCCCGAAGTTCCGTGGCCAAAGACGAGCCTACCTTCGATCCCGCGGGGGCCATCTCGTTCGATCTCGAGCGGGGGAGGGTCGAGCTTCGGGATGGCGAGGCGCAGCTGCTCCTGCCAGCGGCGGCGATCGCGGGGTTGCTCTCTGGCGAGGGCGGGGCGCGCGCGCTCGGGGCGGCCATCGGCGTCAGCGCGATCGGGCGCGCGGCCGCGAGGATCTCTGCGCGCGGGGCCAGCCGCACGCTGAACGCCCGTGATCTGTTGCGAGCAGCGCCGCTCGAGAAGGTGGTCGAGCTGCTCGGGGGCGAGCTATCTCTGCTGGGGTTCGGCTCGTTGCGCGTGGAGCGCTGGGGAGAGGCGCTGTTGTTCGTGATCGATCCGTGCACCTTGGACCAGCGCGCCGACGAGCTGATCAGCGGCATCGTCGAGGGGGCGCTGGAGTCCGTGGCGGAGCGACCCGTCACCGCGCTGGTGGTCGACCGCAGCGCCGAGTCGGTGCGGGTGTTGGTCGGCAACGCGGAGGCCATCGCCAAGGCCAGCGAGCTGTGCGAGCAACGCGCCTTCTTCACCGAGATCATTTCGATGCTGCACGAAGGTGCGCCGGAGCCCGGTCGGTGACGCCGGACGAGCGCAGGCACGTGCTCGAGGACCTGTTGGCCAAGGTGCGACGGTCCGCGAGCGACCGGGGCATCGAGCTCCCCAAAGAGCTACCGCCGGGCACGTTCAAGCGCGGGCGCGAGCTGGCCAAGGCCGCAGCGCCAGAGCAGGAGCCCGAGGATCGCGCGACCGAGCTCGAGCTCAGACCGGCCGAGGAGATGGAGGCCTCGGCGTCTCTTCCGGTCGAGGACGAGCCTGCGCTCCTTTCCAACGGTCATGGCCAGGGCGCGGTGGTGCTCACGCGCTTCTCGGAGGCAGCGATCGGAACTCACGCGCCGCTCGCGCTCGTGGACGCCCCGCTGCCAGATCCTACGGAGTCGCCTGCCTTCAAGTCGATGCAGGCGCGCGTGGTTCCTCCTGCGGCGCCGCCGGAGCACGAGCCAGGAGTGGACGACGACGACGACGACTCACCCGCGACCAGCGTGTCGATCTCGTTCGGAGCCGAGCCCGAGGTGGAGCGCACGGCCGGCGGCGCGCAGTCCTCGAGCGCGTTCGAGGCGGCGTTCGACGACGAGGTGACCGCCACCGGCGACCCCGCGCAGATCGAGGCGATGGCGTTGGCCTCCGAGGCGGAGGATGGAGACCGCCCTACGCGCGTCTCTTCGATGCCTGCGGTGCCGCTCTCACTGGACGACCTGGACCTGAGCGATCTCGGCAGCGCCATGCCCCCGCCGCCAATGCCAGCGCCGCCGATGGCGGCGCCCGCGAGCAAGAGCCCCGCGTACTTGAAGCCTCCGCCGGTCGTCCGGCCCCCCCCTGCGCCACCGGCACCTGTGCCTCCGCCCGTCCAGCTCGCGCCCGAGTCCGCGGAGCCTGCCACGCTGGATCCGGGCCTCGTCGCGGCTGTCGCTCCGCACGAGCCCGCGGCTCCGTTGCCCCCCGAAGAAGCGGCGCCAGTGTCCTCGCAACGACTCGTGACGGATCTCGACCGCATCGAAGACCACTCGCCCCTCGACGTCGAGGAGCCACTGCCCGAATCGGGGGAGGTCGAGAGCCAGCGCTACCCGGCAGGTCGCAGCGACGAGGTGGCGAGGGACGTCACGTTGGACCCCCACGCCGCGTCGCCCACGCCGCGCCCTCCGCCGCCGCGCCAGGAGGCCGAAGACGTGCTGGCAGACCGCACCGCAGAGGTGCGCGGCCTGGGCTCGGTGCTGGTGGTGGAGCGCCCTGCGCTCGAACCAGGCATCGCCGTGGCGGTGTTCCGCGGCTCGCCGGCGCCGGCGCGACGCGACACGTTCGGAGAGCTGCTCGATCGCGCGCTGGATCTGGGAGCCGAGCAAGCCTGAGCGGTTCTTGGTAGCATCCCCCGCGTGTTGCCCTCTCGCGGGTCGGTCCCGAACGAAGGCGAGTTGCTCGCGGCGAGCAAGTCGCGCTTCGAGCAAATCGAGCTGTGCGAGGAGCTGCGGCTGTCGAAGGCCTGGGAGCTGTTCACGCTGTCCCAGCAGCTGTTGGGTCTGGCCAGCGCGGCTGGGCAACCGCTCGACGCGGCGCGGGTGCTCGACGTCGCCTCGCTCCCGATCGGTCCCGTGGCGCTGGCGTCGAGCCCGTCCTGGTCCGACCGCGTGCTGGGCCGAGTGGTGGCGACGCGTGGCTCGCGCAGCGTCTCGATCGCGCACGAGCGGCGACCGGTCGACCCGTTCGACTGGTTGCGAGCGTTCTTCCTCGCCGGGTTGCAGCGCGACGCAGGCGCACTCGCGGCGCTCTCCCGTTCGGTCGAGTACGTCGAGCCTGATCGAGTCACCACCGGGCGCGGCGCGCCGGAGCGCGCGCTCCACCGCGCTCTGTTGGGAGCATTGACGGCGTTCGCGCTGGGTCAACACGAGCGCGCCTCCGTGCTCACGGCAGAGGGGGATCAGCTGCTCGCGGAGATGTCGGGGCAGCTGGACCCGCTCACGGCCGAGAGGCTCCGGCACCTGGTGCTACCGCTGACGCGTTTCGTCCAACGTGAGGGCCGCGAGCAGACTTTTCGCGCCGCGGTCGAGCAGCACCATGAGTTCTGGTCCAATGAGCACCGGCGATCGGATGCGCTCGGTTTCATCGCCTGGGGACCGTTGGCGATGGCGGCGGTGTGCGAGCTGCCCCTGGAGCCGAGCAGCGACTACCTGCCCCGTGAGCTGATCGAGCTGGCGGCTGCGGGGGCGAGGTCGAGCCGCGTGGTGTACGAAGCTCCTCGCTGCGCGGCGCGCACGGTCGCGGAGGCCCGGGTTCGAGCCGGCTTGACGACTGGGCACGGCGCTGACTCGCCAGCCTTGTCGGAGGAGCCAGCAGTTGGCGAAGGAGCAGCCGGTCAGCTCACGCTGCGAGTGTCCGGAGCCGTCGAGTTTCGGTTCTCCTTCGACCTCGCGAGCTCGGACCGCGAGTCGTTTGGCGCTGGGCCCAGTCAGTTGCTCGACGCTGGCGAGTGGGTCCATCTGGCAGAAGAGGCCGAACGGGCGGCTCTGCTGCACGCAGCCGGCTCGCCCGCGTGGAGGCGCGAGCGCGAGCGCGCTCGCGCGTTCGCGGAGCAAGCGCTCGCGTGCGTGGGCGACGAGGACGAGATGTTCCGCGATCGCATGAGCAGCCCGCTCGGGCGCAAGCTGTGTGACGAGCGGCCGAAGACCTTCAACCGCGCAGGGCTGTTGGCCATCGTGCAGCGGTTCCGCGAGATCTGAGCGCTCACGCGTTGGGGGCGTCCTTCGGACAACGCGACCCGTCCGGTCTCGCCCCCTGTTTCGTTTGCCGCCCCTCGGGCGGACCGGGCTCAACGGCCGGACAGGAAACGAAGCCTCTGGAAGGCGCGCTCCGGCAAGTTGCGCACGGCAGCCATGATGGGCCGCCAGAACCAGGAACGTAGACATCGACGGGCCCGCGGTCGCGCGCGCTCAAGATCGCTCTGGCCACGCTTTCGGGGGGCGCGAACAGCGCGTTCTTGGTGTGGCCGATGGTCATGGGCGTGTCGACCGGGCCCAGCCGGATCGTGACCACGCGCACACCCCGCGGGTACAGCCGCGATCGAACGCCCTGCAGGTAGATCGAGAGCGCGCCCTTGGCCGCCCCGTACGTGTAGTTGCGCGGGCGGCCGCGATCGCCCGCGACCGAGGAGATCACCACGATCGCTCCGTGGCCCTGCGCCTCGAGCTGGTTGGCGACGGGGATCAGGAGCGACACGGCGCTCAGCAGGTTCACCTGGAAGGCGCGCTCAGCTTGCTGAAAGTCTCGCTCCGAGGCGAGTTGGTCACCGAGCTCGCCGTGGGCGATCAGGACCGAATCGAGCGCGCCGAGCGCGGCGGTGGCCGACTCGATCAGCGCCGCGCTCTGGCTCGTGTCGGCTAGGTCTGCCGCACGAAAGCCCACCACGGCCGGCCCCAACGCCGCCACCAGCGCTGCCAGTTTGTCTCGGCTCCGGCCGATCAGGTAGAGCCGCTCACCTCGGGCAGCGGAGGCGCGAGCGACCTGCTGAGCAATGCTCGACGTGGCGCCGATGATGAGCGTGTTGTGCAAGCGGCGGCTCCTATCAGGGGGGGCACGCAGGGTTGGCGCTGAGGGCGTCCAGAGCCACGGCGCAGGCCTGCTCCAGCGCGTCGCCCGCGAACTCCGACCAAGCGTCCCGGGTGGCGCGCTCGGCATCGGCCATGGCCTTCTCCACGCTTTGACGAGCGTCGCCAGGCAGGTCCGCGAGCGATGCTTGGGTGCAAGCGCGCATGCGGGAGAAGTAGGACTCGCAGGTGGGCGGCAGCCCCGTCGCGGTCGCGGAGGGCGCCGTGACCGCGACGGTGGCCAGCGGCGGCGCCGGCCGCGCGCTGCTCTCGGCCACCGTGATCTCGATATCGGAGGAGCCTGCGGCCGGGGGCGCCGCCTCGGGGGCGCTCGCGGTGCAGCTCGCGAGGAGCGACGCGGCGCTGATCCAGATCCCTCGCTTCACGTGCCTTCGCGTAGCAGGCGCACTGCTCAGGGTCAAAGCCACAGCACCGGCTGATCGCGCAGCCACGTGCGCTGCCGCCGCGCAAACACGCGCGTCGAGCGCACGATCGTGGGGAGCAGCTGCTCCCGAGGGAGCTCCCCTCGGAGGTGCGCCGCGACCTCGCGAAAGCCCACGCTGCCCATGGCCCGGGCTTCGCCGTAGCCGTCCGCGAAGAGACGCTCCACCTCCGCGACCCACCCTGCCTCGAGCCACGCACGGGCGCGAGCCTCGATGCGGGCGTCCACGTCGGGCCGTTCGCGCGCGACCCCCAACAGCCGCGCGCGAAAGCGTGGCGTGCGAAAGGCATGCTCGCGAAACACCTCGGTCTGCGGTCGCCCCGACACCTCGAACACCTCGAGCGCGCGCGACACGCGCAGCACGTCGTTGGGGGAGAGGCGTGCGGCCGCCTCCGGGTCCACGCGCGCGAGCGCCTCGTGCAGCGCAGCGCGGCCGCGCTCGGCCACGAGCTGCTGGTGCCGCGTCCGCACCAGGTCGTCCTTGGGGCCAGCGTCGGCCAACCCGAACAGCAACGCTTTGATCCACAGAAACGTCCCTCCGCACACGATCGGCCGACGGCCACGCGAGGTGACGGAGGCGATGGCGTCGTCTGCCAGTGTCACGAAGCGCGCTGCATCCATGGTTGCCAGCGGGTCGACGCAGTCGATCAAGTGGTGCGGCAGCTCGTCGCGCTCGGCTTGGCTGGGTTTGCCCGACCCGAGGTCGAAGTGCCGGTACACCTGCACGCTGTCCGCGCCGATGACCTCGCCGTCGAATCGCCGGCAGAGTGCCAGCGCGAGCTCGCTCTTGCCCGTCGCGGTGGCGCCGACCACCACCCACAGCTCCCCGGGCTCGGGTGGAGCCAGCGAGCGAATCGCGTCGTCCAGGCTCATCGGCGCCCCACCCGATGCTCGAGCTCTCGGAACGGGATGCGCACCAAGATCGGACGCCCGTGTGGGCAGTGCCCGGCAAAGTCGATCCGCCCGAGCTCCCGGATCAGCTCGCTGGCCTCCTCGCGGCTGACGCTCTCGCCCGCGCGCAGCGAGCCATGGCAAGCCATGGTCGCGAGCGCCAGGTCGATCGTGCCGGAGAAGTCACGTCCGCCAGTGCGACCGATCTCCGCCAGCATCGCGCGAGCCAAGAGCTCCGGGCTCGCGCGTCCGACGATCTGGGGCACGGCGTACACGGCGAGCAGCGCTGGCCCTGCCGGTCGCACGTCGAGCCCCATCGCGGCGATGGTCTCGGCTGCTTCTTCGACCAGCGCGACGTCGCTCGGCCCCACGCTGATGGTCTCCGGCACGAGCAGGGTCTGCATGGCCACTTGGCGTTCGTGGAAGGCGCGCTTGAGGCGGGCGTACGTGACTCGCTCTGCCGCAGCGTGTTGGTCGAGCACGATCAGCGCGTCGTCGGACTCGCACAGCAAGAACATGCCGCGGATCTGGGCGACGAAGCGGGCCTCCCGAGAGAGCCCCGACTCGTGGGCCGGGGGCAATACGGCAGCGTCGTCGCGAGTGGGGTAGGGGGTGGCGGCGGGCTCGGCCTGCGGCGTCGATGCAGGCGGCAGCTCCCCCGAGCCGAAGAACTCGAACTGTGCGCGATCGCCTGCGGCCCCACGCGCGGGCTGGCTACCGCCCAAACCGAGCCCGACCTGGCGAGAGAGCCCAGCGCCGATCCCGGCCTCGATCACGCGGTAGAGCGCGTCTTGGACCGAGCGCGCCTCGGCGAAGCGGACCTCGGACTTCTGGGGGTGGACGTTGACGTCGACCAGCTCGGGGGCGATGTCGAGGTAGACGACACCGACGGGGTAGCGGCCGGGATCGAGCACGCTGCCGTAGGCGTGCGCCACCGAGCGCGCGAGCGCGCGATCCTTGACCGGCCGCCCGTTGACCAACAAGCGCAGCTGCCCTGCGCCCAAGCGCGCCTTCTCGGGGCGTGACAAGAACGCTTCGATCGTCAGCGGGCCACGCGACTGTGCGCAGCGAATCAGCTCCCAGCCCACGAGCACGTCTTTCACACGCTCTTCGCGACTCGATGCGCGCAGGTGCTCGCGCACCACGCGGCCATCGCGCGAGAGCGTGACGGTGACCTCGGGTCGGGACAGCGCGATGCCTTCGACCACCTCGGTCACGTGCGCCGACTCGGTGGCGAGGGCGCGCAGGAACTTGCGCCGCGCCGGGACATTGAAGAACAGGTCGCGCACGGTCACGACCGTGCCTTCGGGCATGCCGCTCGGGGAGAGCACGGACTCCTTGCCTGCCTCGATCTCGACCATGGCGCCCGTGCCCCGACCGCGGGCGCGTGAGGCAATCGAGAAGCGACTGACCGACGCGATCGAAGGCAGCGCCTCGCCGCGGAAGCCGAAGCTCTCGATGCGACTGAGGTCGTCCAGCAGCGCGATCTTGCTGGTCGCGTGGCGGAGCACGCACGCAGCGAGATCGACCTCTGGCATGCCGTGACCGTCGTCCGCGACGCGGGTCAGCGCGATCCCGCCCCCTTCGATCGCGACGTCGACGCGCCTGGCGCCCGCGTCGAGAGCGTTCTCCGCCAGCTCTTTGACCACGCTGGCGGGCCGCTCCACCACCTCGCCAGCCGCGATCTGGTTCGCCAGATCGTCGGGCAACACGTGGATGCGACCGACGCCCTGCTCGGGAGCTCCGCCACTCACCGTCAGGACCTATGGCTCGTCTTCGCGCTCGCGGCGTTGCTCGGCGCGCAGCGACGCCTCCAAGAACGCGCTGGTGCGCTTCGAGAGCAGGCTGAGCATCGCGCCGCCGAAGACGACCACCTGGAGCAGGATCAGCTGCGCAGTGACCCAGGACTGCCAATAGCCGGAGGTCGCCAGGCGCCGCTCTGCTTCCGTCAGCGTCCAGGTCTGCACTGCTTCCACAGTCGTCGCCACCCATTGGGAGCGCGCGTCACCCTTCAGCAGGTAGCCCACCAGCGCCAGCACTGCGTTCGCCAGCACCGTCTGAATCGCGAACGATCGCGCGCCCGGCCGCCCGGCGAGCACCATGGCACTGGCCGCCACGAGCAGCGTGGCGAGCAGCGTCTGCGCCACGGCGAGCGGCAGCATGCGCTCGCTGAACTGCGCGACTTGCGCCAGCTCGGCTTGCTGGGCGAAATGGTGGGCGCCGGACCACACGTTGCCCATGGCTCGGGCCTCCACCTGGGCGTCGACGAGGTTGGGTGCGTAACCTTCACGCAGGAACACGATGGTGCCGCAGCCAGCGGTGACGCCGTGCACACCCGTGAGCCAGGTGAGGATCATGGCGGCCACGAGGAACCACGGCCGAAGGCTGCGGGCTCGTTCCAGCTGTGGCTGCAGATCCTGGCTCACCGCCAGGAGGCGTAGCACGGGCCGAGACGGGCCATCAGGGAAAGCTCGCGCGAACGACGCGTCATCCAGGATTCACTTGGGCGCCCAATCGAAGCGCGCTTTCACCGCTGACGGTATGGGCACGTGGGCCTGGGCCAGACGGTCGAGCGACCAGTGCGCCGCGTCTTCCACCGTGGTGAACCACTTTTGCTCCACGGGGTGCTGGTGCAGCCAGCCGACCGCCGTCATCGCGCCGCGGATGAGCGCGCTCTTGACCACCCGCGCGTCGCCTTTGGACAGCTCGACCAGCTGCGGCTGAATGTCGCGCGACCACTCCGCGATTCGCTTGCGGACGAGCGCGTCCGGGCGCGAAGTGACTTGGCTCGCGTCCGAGAGGGTGACGAAAGGTAGCTTGCGCGCGAGGATGCGCCCGTAACGCGCGGAGAAGCGATCCACGACGGCGAGGTCCAGCTGCTCGGGCACAGTGATCACGACCAGTGGAAACCAGGCCTCTTCGACCTCCATCTCCATCGGCCCTTCGCGTCGCACGCGCGACGCAGCTCTATCCATGACGAGTCTTAGTCTCCCATGCTGCAAGCGGTCGATCGAAGGCAAATCTCAAGCTCCTTGATGGCTTGATTCGACGGGCAGTTTGCCATCTCGGCTCGGGGCGAGGTTCTCGGCTCGACCAGCCCGCAGATGGCGTACAACGGCGGCCGCATGCTGGTCGCAGAGGTCGCCGTGCCGCTCCCGCTTCGGGGCGCCTTCAGCTACGTCGTGCCCGACCACCTCGCAGCGTCGGTCTCCGTGGGCTGTCGGGTGCTGTGCGACTTCGGTAAACGCCAGATCCTCGGCGTCGTGCTGGAGCTTCGGGACCGCGAGCCCGAGGCGACGCTGCGGCCGCTGCGGGCGGTGGTCGAGGCGACCCCAGTGATCCCGCTCGAGCTGCTGGCGTTCTTGCGCGAGCTCTCGGCCTACTATCTGGCGCCCATCGGCGAGGTCATGCGGCTCGCGGTGCCCGCGCTGTCGCAGAAGAGCGTCGAGCGTCTACGGGACGCCGGCGAGCTCTTCGCAGACACGGCGCTGGCGCGAACCAAGCGCGTCCACGTGCCCCAGGAGCAGTGGGTCTCGGCCACCGCCGAGGTGGAGGTGGCTGGCACGCTGCGGGGGCAAGCGGCGCAGCTCTTGGCCTCTCTGCGTGCCGGTGGCCCGCAGCCGATGGCTCGGCTCCTGCTCACCATGAAGAGCGCACGTGTCGCTGCCCGAAAGCTCGAGGGATTGGGCCTCGTCGCGATCGAGTCCAGGGAGAAGTCCCGCACGCAGCCGTTTGCGGAGGCCATCCCGCGGGACGCGGCTCCGGAGCTGACGCGGGCGCAGGCGAGCAGCGTCGAGCGCGTGCGCGGGGCGCTGCTCGGAAAACACGAGCCGAGGGCCTTTCTCCTGTTCGGCGTGACTGGCTCGGGCAAGACCGAGGTCTACCTGCGGGCGATCGCGGACAGCCTCGCGCTCGGTCGAGGCGCGCTCGTCATGGTGCCCGAGATCGCGCTGACGCCGCAGCTCGTGTCCCGCTATCGCGCGCGCTTCGGCGATGACGTGGCAGTCATCCACAGCGGGCTGTCCGACCGATCGCGGCATGACATGCACGAGCGGCTGCGCTCTGGAGAGCTGCGGGTGGCGATCGGCGCGCGCAGCTCGCTGTTCGCGCCCGTCCCAGAGCTCGGCCTGGTGATCGTCGACGAGGAGCACGACTCGTCCTTCAAACAAGAAGAGGGGGTCCGCTACCACGCGCGAGACATGGCTCTGTTGCGCGCTCACCGTGCGGGCGCCACGATCGTGCTGGGCTCCGCGACGCCTTCGCTGGAGACGTATGCGCTCGCACAGCAGGGCAAGCTGGAGCTCCTGCGCTTGCCTGATCGCGCCGCGGAGACGGCCCTACTGCCGGACGTGACCGTCGTGGATCTGCGGCACGTCGGCGCTGGTCCCTCCGGCCACAAGAAGCTCTCTCTGCCCTTGCACCGGGCGATCGACGAGACGCTGTCGCGGGGCGAGCAGGTGATCTTGTTCCTGAATCGCCGGGGGCACTCGCCCACGGTGTTGTGCGCGTCCTGCGGCCACGTGACGAGCTGCCCGCAGTGCAGCGTGGCGCTCACGCTCCACCTCAGCCGCAAGCCACCTGCCGACGCGCAGCGCGTCTCGGAGCTCGGCGGCAAGTTGATCTGTCACTACTGCGGCTTCTCGGCGTCACCCAGCCGGAGCTGCGAGAGCTGCGGATCGGGTGAGCTGCTCCCAGAGGGCCTCGGCACGGAGAAGCTCGAGGAGACCATCGCGGCGGCGTTCGTCGGGGCGCGCGTGGCGCGCCTCGATCGTGACGTTGCGGAGGGGAAGCAGGCGGAGCGCATCCTGAGCCGCATGCGCGAGCGAGAGATCGACATTCTGGTCGGCACCCAGATGGTGACGAAGGGGCACGACTACCCGTTCGTGACGCTGGTGGGCGTGATCAACGCCGACGCGGCGCTGGGGCTGCCGGACTTTCGCGCGGCCGAGCGGGCGTTCTCGTTGCTCGTCCAAGTGGCTGGTCGAGCCGGGCGTCACGAACGTGCGGGACGAGTGCTGATCCAGACCTATTCGCCGGAACACGCTGCGGTCATGTTCGCCAAGCGGCACGACGTGGAAGGGTTTCTGACCCGGGAGCTCCGTGATCGCGCCGAAGTCGGCTACCCCCCCTACTCGAGGCTCGCGCTGGTCCGGGTCGACAGCCCCGAGGCTCGGGCAGCAGCGCAAGAGGCCGAGCGTTTGGCGCACCTCGCGCGCGGCACGGGGGCGGTGCGCAAGGGTGACGTCGAGGTGTTGGGCCCTGCACCTGCGCCGCTGGCGCGGCTGCGCGGCCGCTACCGATTTCGTGTGATGTTGCGCGCCAAGAGTCGGCCCGCGTTGCGATCCGTGCTGCTGTCCCTGAGCGCGGCCCTGCCTCGACCAGGAACCGCGGTTCGTGTCGCGATCGACGTCGACCCCGTAGCCATGCTGTAGATTGCGGCTACCATCGAGCGCTCGTGACCGGCGTGGTGACACCCAGCGAACCAGAGTCGAGAGAGCCCCGTGGGCCCGCGCGCGCCGACGCTCGTGCCCGCGCGCTCACCAGCATCGTGCGGACGCTGCACCACCATAGCCAGGACGTCGGCGCGGGGCTGGACCAGGTCGTGAGGTTGGTCGCCGAGGCGGTGGGCGTCGGCGCCGCGAGCGTCGTCACCTACGACGACGTCGCCGCCAAGCAGGCTCACCGCAGCGCCTTCGGCTACCCGGACAGCTGGAACGATCAGTTGATGCCTTCGGTGCCGGACTCGCTGCGCATCATCGCCGAGCGTCCGGACGTTGCGGTGTACGACGTGCGCACGATGGCGGAGCCGTTTCGCGCGATCATGGAGCGCAACGACCTCCACACGCTCGCATCGGCCAAGGTCGCGAGCGGGGGCCAGTTCGTCGGGATGTTGTCTGCGCTCTCGTTCGGCGCCCCGCACGTGTTCGACGAGTCCGAGCTGGAGTTTCTGGGAGCGGCCGCGGCCCTGATCGGCCACGCGTGCAACAACGCGCTGCTGGTGGCACGTCTGCGCGAGCGAGAGTCGCAGTATCGCGAGATCGTGGAGTCCAGCCTGGACGGCATGTTGATCTTGGATCGCAGCTTCCACATCACCTTCGCCAACCCGCGCATCTGCGAGCTCTTGGGAGAGCGCAGCGAGTCGCTGCAAGGACGCGCCCTGCTGGGACTGGTGCACGAAGGCTGGCGCAGCCGGGTGCGCTCGACCTTCGATCGCGTGATGGCGGGCTCGAACGAGCGGATCGAGATCCGCTTCGCGCGGCCCTCGGGGGGCGACATGTGGACGATGTGCTCGCTGTGCCCGCGGCAGCCAGACGCCAGCGAGCCCACGGGGCTGTTGCTCCTGGTGCACGACCTGTCGGAGCTTCGCGCGCTCGAAGTGCGCGCGCAGCAGGTGCAGAAGCTGGAGAGCCTGGCGGCTCTGGCGGGCGGCGTGGCGCACGACTTCAACAACCTGCTCGCCGGGGTGCTCGGCAACGCCAGCCTGGCCCTGATGGATCTGCCAGCGTCGGACCCGACGCGACCCTATCTCGAGGAGATCACCGCCTCGGCGCGGCGCGCCGCCGACCTCACCAAGCAGATGCTCGCCTACTCGGGCAAGGGGCGCTTCAAGCTCGAGCGCGTGCGGCTCTCGGCCGTGGTCGCCGAGGAGCTTCGCGCGCAGACCAGCGTCGTGCGGGTCGAGGATCGCGCCCAAGAAGTCGAGGTGGAGGTCGACGCCGCTCAGCTCAGGCAGGCGGTGGGGCAGGTGTTGTCGAACGCCGTCGAGGCGCTCGATGGGCACGGAACGGTCGAGGTCGAGCTCGGCAGCGAACACCTGGATCGCGAGCTGTTGCGGAAGATGGTGGTCGACGACGGTCTGGCCGAGGGGCTGTACGCCTACGTCGAGGTGCGCGACACCGGGCCAGGGATCGATCCGAGCGTGCTGCCACGCATTTTCGATCCCTTCTTCTCGACTCGGTTCACCGGTCGCGGGCTGGGTTTGGCGGCGGTCTTGGGCATCTTGCGTGGTCATCGCGGCGCCATCCGGGTGTCGTCGCGGCCCGGCGCGGGCGCGAGCTTCCGCCTGTGGTTGCCCGCGGTGGTGGCCCGCGAGGAGTCGGCGGGCGACGTCGCCGTGAAGGAGAAACCCGTCCGCGGCGCCATCCTGGTCGCGGACGACGAGCCGTCCGTGCGCTCGGTCGCGGCACGCGTGCTGACTCGCGCGGGCTTCGAAGTGCTGACCGCCAGCGATGGCCGCGAGGCGCTCGAGGTCTTGGAGGCGCAACAGGGCCGCATCACGGCCGTCTTGCTCGACTTGTCGATGCCGAATGTGGGAGGTGAAAAGGCGCTCTCCCAGATCCAAGCGCGGCACGCCCGGTTGCCCGTCGTTCTGACGAGCGGTTACGACGAGCGCACGGTGCTCTCCGGGGAGAGCCCACCCACCGTGGACTTTCTCCAGAAGCCGTGGTCGCCGGCGGAGCTGCTCGCCGTGATGAAGCGCGCCATCGCCAAGGCCGAGGGCTGACGTCAGCGCGAGAGTAACCAGGCCACGACGCACGCGGCGACGATCGCGAAGAATCCGAGCACGAAGCTGGCGCGCCGGGTTGGCTTCAGGGGTACGTCGGCGAGGGGCTCGCTCGCGATCGCCAGCGGGACCGGCGGCGCTGGCCGGGCGATCGGCTCGAGCGCGGCGAGCGAACCACGATCCAACGCGCGCGTCGCGAGCGCGCGGCGGCGTTGAGCCTCTCGCACGTCGGCCAGCACGTGCAGCTCCAAGAAGCGGCGCAGCTGCGCCGGGCCAGCCAACAGGCCGGTCGCCGCGGCGAACGTCTCCAGGTCTTCGAGCATCTCGCTGGCGCTGCCGTAACGGTCTTCGCGGTTGCGGCACAAGGCACGCTCGACGATCGCGACCAAGATCTCACCGTCCGGGAGATCGAGGCCAGGCAACGGGCGAGGCTGGGCGCGCCTGGCGAGATCGAGCAGCGAGCGCCCCTCGCTCGCCTTGTAGTACTTACGGCCCGAGAGCAGCTCCCACAGGATGATGCCCAGTGCGAACAGATCGGCGCGCCCATCGAGGGCCTCGCCGCGCGCCTGCTCTGGGCTCATGTAGCCCGCCTTGCCCTCCACGAGGCCCTCGAGCAGCGAGCTCTCGCTCAGCTGCTCGCCCAGATTGTCGTAGCTCTTGGCGATGCCGAAGTCACACAGCTTCACCTCGCCGTCGAAGCTCAACAGGACGTTGGAGGGTGAGACGTCGCGGTGAACCACACCTTTGCGGGCGCCGAGCTGGAAGCCATGTGCGAAGTCGAGGGCGCGGAGCGCCTCGCGAGCGATGTACAGCGCCACTGCCAGGGGGATGCGCGTGCCGCGCTTGGCGGCTGCGCGGAGCAGCACCCTGACGTCGACGCCGTCGACGTACTCCATGGCGATGAAGAGCGTCCCGTCCTCGCGCCGCAAGTCTTCGATGCGCACCACGTTGCTGTGCTCGAGCTTCGCAGCCACTTTGGCCTCTTCGACCAGAAGGCTCGCCAGCCGCTCGCTGTCGGCGAGCTCGGGCAGCACCTCTTTGACGCACAGCTCGCGGACGACGCCAAAGCCGGTCTGGCGGCGCGCGCGGTAGATGTCCGCCATGCCGCCCCGGCCCACGTGGTCGAACAGCTCGTATTCGCCAAGCTTGGCTGGCAGGCGGCGGCCGGCCCCCCGCCGTACGAGCTTGCGGCGCTCTCGTGCGGGTGCGGCGCTCTCTTCGAGGCGAGCTTCGAGCACGGTCCGGCTCTCCCACGACCCGGCAACCTGGGCCAACTTCGCCGCCCCCGCAGACCGGGTCTGCAACGTGCGGGCGCGTTGCACGGGCGGCCGTCCGGCGATAGGGTCGAAGGATGGCTTCTCCCTTCGATCGGCGGGCGTTTCTCAAGGGTTTGATCGTCACCGTGGGGGCCGTCCCGCTCGCCGCGTGCGGCGACGACGACGAGACCGAAACGGAGCCCTCGACCGACCCGGCGGATCAGGACCGCGTGTTCCCGCAAGGGTTGGCCTCTGGTGATCCCAAGCCAGAGAGCGTGATTTTGTGGGTGCGCGTCGAGCCCGAGGCCGAGACCGGCCGCCTGGCGATCAGCTACGAGGTCGCGAAGGACAAGGAGTTCGCACAGATCGTGGCCAGCGGTGACCTGGATGTGGGCGAAGACGCCGACCACACGCTGCGGCTGAAGGTGACCGGCCTCGAAGCGTACACCGAGTACTTCTACCGCTTCACCGCGCGCGACGTGATTTCGCCCACCGGTCGCACCAAGACCGCGCCGCTGGCCGACGCCGACGTGAACGTGCGCTTCGCGTTCGCGTCCTGCCAAGACTTCATCGGCCGCTACTACCACTCGTGGAAGGCGTTCGCCGACGAGGCCGAGCAGAGCCCGGTCGACTTCGTGCTGTTCCTGGGCGATTACATCTACGAGACCAACGGCGACCCCGACTTCCAAGAGAGCGGCTCCACGCGTGCGATCGAGATCGCCGAGGGCATCCAGCTCCTGCCCGAGGAGAGCCCCGAGGTGAAGGGCGCGCTCACGCTCGCCGACTACCGAGGCCTCTACAAGCAATACAGGCGCGACGCGGACCTGAGGCGGGCGCACGCGCTCGCGCCGTTCATTTGCATCTGGGACGACCACGAATTTGCGAATGACTGCTGGCAGGACCACGCCACCGATTTCAACGAAGCGCAGGGCGACGAGAAGAGCCCGGCCCGCCGCCACGCCGCCAGTCAGGCCTGGTTCGAGTTTCAGCCCGCCGATCTGGAGTTCGACGAGTCCCAGGACCCCCCCAACGATCTCAAGATCTACCGCACGCTGCGCTACGGCCAGCACGTCGACCTGTTCATGACCGACCAGCGCTCGTACCGCGCCGACCACGTCATCCCCGAGGGAGCGGACCCGGCCGCGCGCCCGCCGGGCGCGCCCGATACGGTGCCCACCTACAGCGAGGCTGGCAAGTCCGCCCTGTTCCAGAACAGCGAGGTGTTCTCGCGCAACTTCGTCATCAAGCAGGGCTTCGACGGGCTGGAGGCTTACGTCCAGCCGACGATGTTGGGTGAGGAGCAGAAGGCCTGGTTCATCGATGCCGTCACGGCATCCGACGCGACCTGGAAGATCTGGGCGAACGAGACGCAGTTGGTGCAGATGCTGATCGACCTCACCAGCTTCGAGATCCCCGACATGTTCAAGGGCATCTACTACTTCACCGTGGATCAATGGGACGGCTACCGCAGCGAGCGCGCCGAGATCTTGCAGGCGCTGTCGGGAGTGAGCAACGTGGTCGCGCTCACCGGCGACATTCACGCCTTCTACGCCGCCGAGATCCACCTCGACCCAGACGTCTTGACCGACGAGCCGGTGATGGTCGAGTACGTGACTGCGGGCATCAGCTCGTCGCCGGTGCAGGAGATCGCGCAGGGCGTGGTGGACTCGAGCGGCGCGTTCGAGCCGCTGTCCGACTTGGTGCCACAGTTCGACACGATCCTCACCGCCACGAGCCCCGAGTACATCTACGCGAACAGCAACATCCACGGCGTCGCGTTCGTGGAGGTGAGCGCGGCCGAGCTCGCCGTCACGTTCTTCGAGATCGCGGACGTCAAGCAAGAAGACTGGGATGGCTCCGTTCAGAAGCGGAGCTTCCGTACCGTCGCGGGCACCAACCGCGTCGAGGCGCTGTAAGCTCAGCGCATGTTCGACCTCAAGATCGCCGGCGGTCTGGTGGCAGATGGCACCGGCGCTCCGGCGCGCACGCTGGACGTGGGAGTTCGCGACGGGCGCATCGTGGAGGTGGGTGAGCGTCTCGGTCAGGCGAAGCGCACCCTCGACGCCAACGGAGCGCTGGTCACTCCTGGCTTCGTGGACATTCACAGCCACTACGATGGTCAGGTCAGCTGGGACGACGACCTCTTGCCGTCGTCGGCGCACGGCGTCACCACCGCGGTGATGGGCAGCTGCGGCGTCGGCTTCGCGCCCGTCCAGGAGCAAGACCACGAGCGACTGATCGCGCTGATGGAGGGGGTCGAGGACATCCCCGGCTCCGCGCTGGCCGAGGGCATCACCTGGGGCTGGCGCACCTTCGCCGAGTACATCGACGTGCTCTCACGCAGGCCGCGTGCGATCGACGTCGGCACCCAGGTGCCGCACGACGCGCTGCGCGTGTTCGCCATGGGCGAGCGTGCGGCCGCCAACCAGGCAGCGACCGACGCGGACCTCGCCGCCATGCGCAAGGAGCTGCGCGCCGCGCTCGAGGCGGGCGCGCTCGGCTTCACCACCGGCCGCACGGACAACCACCGCGCGGTGGACGGCAGCGCCACGCCTGCCAGCGAGGCGAGCTCGCGCGAGCTCCGCGAGATCGTGCGCGCTTTCGAGGGGCTTGGGCGCGGTGTGGTGCAGGCCGTGAGCGACTTCGACATGGCGACAGGCCCGGACCGCTTCGATCCCGAGTTCGAGATCTTGCTCGACATGGCCAAGGCGTCGGGGCGACCCATGTCGGTCTCGCTCATGCAGCGCACGGGCGACAGCGAGCAATGGCGCAGGGTCTTGAAGCGCATCGAGGCCGCCAACGAGCAGGGCGTGGTGGTGCGTGGTCAGGTCGCTCCGCGTGGCATCGGCGTGCTGCTCGGCTTCGAGGCCACGTTCCACCCTTTCATGGGCTTCCCGACGTACAAGAAGGTCTCGCACCTTCCGCTCGCCGAGCGAGTCCGCGAGCTCGAAAGGCCCGAGGTGAAGGCCCAACTCCTCAGCGAACGCTCCGAAGAGGTCGCGGGCGACGGTACGAACATCCCGAAGCTGGCCGATCAGCTCTTGGCCAACCTCGACTTCGTGACGATGAGCTTGTTTCGCCTGGGTGAGCGCCCTGATTACGAGCCACGTCGCGAGCAATCGCTGTTCGGCGAGGCCATGCGCACCGGGAAGAAGCCGCTCGAGGTCGTGCTGGAGGCGATGCTCTCCGAGGAAGGCCGCTGCCTGCTCTACTTCCCGATCTACAACTACGCGAGCGGCACCCTGGACGAAGTGGGCGAGATGTTGCGCCACCCGTTGACGCTGCCAGGTTTGGCCGACGGTGGCGCACACGTGGGCACCATCTGCGACGCCAGCTTCCCCACCTTCCTGCTCTCGCATTGGGCGCGGGATCGGCAGACCGGCAGGCTCCCCGTGGAGCGCGTCGTGCAAATGTTGTCGAGCGACACGGCGCGTTTCATCGGCTTGTCGGATCGCGGGCAGATCGCGCCCGGGCAGAAGGCAGACCTCAACGTGATCGATCATGCGGCGCTGTCCTTGTCGCGCCCCAGGCTGGTGCGAGACCTTCCTGCTGGCGGACGCCGCCTGCTCCAGGACGTGAGCGGCTACGTCGCCACGGTCGTGAGCGGCGAGATCACGCGGCAGGGCAACGCGTTCACTGGCGCTCGCCCCGGCCGCATCCTCCGCGGCGGCTGAGCGAGGGCCACAGCTCAGCCCACGACCCAGAGGTACTCGGTCTTCACGGCGTCGAGCGGCACCGCGTCGGCGGGGGGCTGGGCTTGCTTGAGCGCGTTCAGCGCCTCGCGTGTCTCCCAGATGCTGATCGAGATCGTCTTCCCGCTCGACGCGTCGTGCGTGAGGTAGGCCGCACGAACGCCGGGTTGGCTGCGCAACCATGCGCTGTACGCGACGCCCTTCTTGAGCGTGCCGTGGTCAGGCCGGTTGTGATGGACCAAGCGACAGAGTGACCACGTGATCGCGCTCGGCGCCACGCTCGGTCGGAGCGCCGAGGTCCCGACGGGAGGAGCCTCGCTCGGGCCGGCGGCCGCGCGGGTCGAAGGCGCTGCTATCGCTGGCTCCGCCGCAACTTGAGGCGCTGCGAGGTCGACGTTGGCGGCGGGCGGGGCCGTCACCGCCGGGGGCGCTGCTGCGGTCGCGGGTGACGGTGGCGGTGGATCTGCCTTGCGGGGCTCGGGCGCTACCGACAGGTTCTGGCGCATCCACAAGAGCCCGATCTCTTCCACCGGGTCGGCGCCGGCGATGCCCAAGTCTTCCGCCTCCAGGCTCCGGCCCCGCACCGTGAACGAGCCCACCTGCGTCCCCGCCGCCGTGAACACGTCGAAGCGACCCCCCCCACGGACCTTGGCGTCATACGCGCGTCCTTCGATGACGATGCGGTTGCCTCGGGCGAGCATACGGTGAGCGTATCAGTTTGCCGACCCTTGACGCGGCGTCCCGCGGTCTCGGCGAAACGCAGCCGGCGTCCGTCCGAAGTGGCGCTTGAACACGCGGGCGAACGCGTCCTCGGAGGCGTACCCGGATTGTTCCGCCAGCTGAGGCACGCTGACGTCTGCGCGCAGCAGCGTGTCCGCGGCGACGTTCATTCGCCAACGCGACAGGTACTGCGCCGGCGGCTCTCCGACCAACTCGCTGAAGCGCGCGAAGAAGCGAGAGCGCGACATGCCCACCCGCTCGGCGAGCACCGCCGCGTCCCAGCGAGTGCCGGGGTCTTCGTGAATCAGGGCGAGCGCGCGGCCGATCTGTGGATCGCGCAGCGCCCCCAGCCAACCGCGCTCCGTCAGCGGCAGCGAGCGCAACAGCTGGACGAACAGGACGTCGCACAGCCGAGCCGCAATCGCGGCGCTGCCCTCGTGCGCACGCGAGAGCTCTCGGTCGAGCATGCGCACCGTCGAGGACACCCACTCGTGTGTGTCCTCGTTGGAGCTTCCCTGGCGGTGGTGGAGCAGCGGGGGCAACAGCGACAAGAGCGACTCGGACGCAGCGTGATCGAGCCGGAACACCCCGCACACGATGCGCGTGTCGGCCGTCCCTGCGGCGCGGTTCCGCACCACCGGGACCGGCCCGGGCAGGTGTGGCAGCGCGCGGATGGGCACGGCGTGTCTGCCGACCTCCGAGGCGAGCTCGTGCTCTTGGCCGTGCGCCAAGAGCGCCACGTCGCCGGCGCCGAGCTCGAGCGTGTGGGCGCGCGACGAGAGCACGGCCCGGCCGCGCACGACGGCATGAAAGACCGCCGCGCCGGAGACGCCTGTCGTGGCCACTCCGAAGGGCGCGCTGAGCTCGGCCACGGACAGGATCGAGCTCTGCAGCCGCACGGTCGACAGGATCCGGGACAGCGCGTCCATGTCAGGAGCGTACACCACACAGTGCGCGCGACGGGGTCGCGGCAGCCTACGCCGACGCGGCCACACGTACCACCTGGCCCCCCGGCAGTTGGTAGTAGTGGTGCGTCTTGTCCGCGTACTCGAATGGCGTGATGCCGAGCGCCGCGAGGCGAGCGCGTATCGGCTCGGGATCGCCGACCAGGATCTCCAACCACGTCCCAGCCGCGCGCGCCTGGGCGGCACTGAGCTCCGTGCCGTCCGAGACGAGCGCCGCGCCGACCCGCGATCCGTCGAGGTCGAAGACCACCATCCGCGGATCTGCCGACACCTCGACGGCTTCGAAGACGTCGAGCATCACTGCCCGAAACGACGCCAGATCCTGTGCACGCAGGTGCAGCTTCGTGTTGGGTCCCAGCTTGGCCATGTCGTGCTCCTCACCACTGGTGCCAAGCGTTGGACGCGTACACCTTCAGATCGGGGGGCGCCTCGAACAGCGGCGCCAGCGCAGCCTGAAAGTCCGGGTTCGAGTAGAACGCCTCGATGTTGGCGTCGTCGGTCCAGAGGTCGAGGATGACCACCTCGCGATCGTCGGCTCGGCCCAGGTGGACCACGTGCGCGACGTCGCCAGCGGCGAGCGCAGCGGCCTCTCCTCCCTGCGCGACGGCGTCGTGCAGCGGCTGGACTTCTGCCGGTGTGCCGGCCAAGCGCCCCCTCACCACCACGATGTAGTGCGGCTCGGTCGCGTCGGCGGAGTCGAGATCACCCCAGCCGTAGAACTCGGACCGCAGGAAGGTCTCCAGCGTCGGCGGCGCAGAGAACAGGTTGCCGAACGCTTGCTGGAAGGTGGGATCGCCGTAGAAGCCGTCCATGTTGGTGTCGCTGGACCAGCGGTCGAAGGCCACGAACTGGTTCTCGGTCGTGCCGAGCAGCGCCGTGCCCAGGAACGTGTCGTGCGCGAAGTCTCCTGCGGCCTGCGCCGGCGCCTCGCCTTGCTGGGCCAATCCATCGTGGTAGGTCTGCGCTTGCGCGAGATCGCTGGTGAACAGCGTTCCTCGCACGAACGCGAGCGCCTCCGGAGAGGTCGCGCCGCCTCCAGCGCCCCCGGCGCCTCCACCCCCCTCTGCGCCGCCGCCGCCGGCGCCTCCCTCCGGTGCCCCCCCGGCCGCGGCGCCGCCACCACCCGACGGCTCGCCTCCCGAGCCGCCGATCGCTGAAGAGTCATCGCCGCAGCCCGAGAGCCACAGCCCGAACACCAAGCTCCACGTCGCAGTCGTTTTCATCGCTCACTCCTCCTGGACCAGAGAGGAGTTAAGCCCGCGAGCGTGTCCGTGGGGCCCTGCGGGCGTCCCGCAGTTCCGACTGATCGTCCCGGCTCAGCCCAGGTTCGAGCGCAGTACCTGCACGATGCCGTCGACCACCGGCCCCAGGATCTTGGCCTCGGTGTCCTCGCCGATCACGGGGATGTTGATGTTCTTGTTGACGTGCTCGACCGCCTTGGCCTTGAGCTCGACGGCCTCCTCGGCCGAGGCGCTGCCGTCGACGAGTGGTTGGATGATCGCCCGCAGCTCTTCGCCCACCTTGCCGGCCAGCGCGGTGTTCAGCTGCTTGAGCGCGGTCATCAGCACCTGCTTCTCGGTCTCTTCGCCGATCATGGGCAGGTTGACCTTGGCGTTGAGCTTGTCGGCGAGCGCGTCGATCTGCTTGTCGTTGAGCATGGGTTGGGCTTATGCAGTCGCTTCGCACGCGCGTCGAGTCCGTTCGTCGAGTGGGAAGTAGCTCTCGATGCGAAGCTCCTCCAGGCTCACGTTGTGGGGCGCGTTGAACACCGTGACCGTGGTCAGGAACGAGAGCTCGAGCGCGCCTCGCCTCAGGCGGAAGGAGAGGCAAGGCTCGCTCGGCAGCGACAGATCCGGAGCCTGCCAGTCCTTGGGTACTCCCTCGTACTCGAACAGCGAGCGAACCAGCGAGGCAAGCTCCTCGTCGTTTGGCCGTTCGAGGGACTCGCGGTGCAACCGGCTCAAGAGCGCCCGCGCGACGCGCTCCCACTCGACCACGAACGGGCGCGCGAGACGCGGATCGAACAGCACGTGGAACACGTTCGGACGCGCCCCGAACGCGCTGGGGTCGTTCACTACCTGAGCGAACAGCCGAGCAGCGCCCTGGTTCATGCGCACGACGTCGTAGCGCCGATCGAGCAACGTCATCGGGAACGGCTCGTGCTGTTCCAGCATACGCTCGATCGCCATACCGATCGGCCCCGCCACGAAAGACTCCGCGCCAGGCTCCTCGAACACGTCCTCGAACCCGGCGGAGTGCAGCAGCACGTTTTGATCCCTGAGCGGCACGTCCAACGTGGCGGCCAGCCGCAGCACCATCTCGCGGCTCGGCTGTGCACGCCCGGTCTCCAAGAAGCTGATGTGGCGGGCGGAGACGTTGGCGGCCAGCGCCAAGTCGAGCTGGCTCAAGCCACGGCGGCCACGCCAGTGCCGGATCAGGGCGGGGAACACGCGAGACTCGCGGCTCTTCATGCTCCGCACGGTAGCGCGCGCGGGCCGGACGCGCGCTTACCTGTCGAGGTAATTGAGCGTGACGAGGGTCGGACCCAAGGTGGGGGCTCACCGCGACGGAGGGACCATGACCAAATACGAGAACCACAGCGCAGCATCTTCGGGCCTCGATGAGGCAGCGCTCACGACCGCCTTTCGATCGGCGCCCCATCGCTGGGTCGACGTGGGGCACAGCCGGCTCGCCTCGTGGACCTTCGGCAGCGGGCCCGACTTGGTGTTCATCCACGGCTGGCCGCTGGACTCAGCCACCTTCCGCCGCATCGTACCTGCGCTGTCGAGGTCGTTCACGTGCCACCTGTTCGATCTGCCCGGGGTGGGGCAGACCGAGTCGCGTAGCGATGCGCCGATCGATCTCGTCTCGCACGCCGAGAGCGCAAAGGCGTATGTCGACGCGCTGGGGTTGTCTCGTTATGCGCTGCTCGCCCACGACAGCGGCGGCTTCGTCGCCCGCCTGCTTGCGGCCAAGGACCGCCGGGTGACCGGCCTGGTGTTGGGCGACACCGAGATCCCCGGGCACACGCCGGCGCTGATCATCGCGTTCGCGTTGCTGGCCAAGACCTCCTTTGCGCCGGCGGTGTTGGCGCGGGTGCTCGGGAGCTCCACGCTGCGACGGTCCGCGCTCGGCTTCGGCGGATGCTTCGAGGACGCCGCTTACATCGACGGGCCGTTCTTCGAGCTGTTCGTCGAGCCGCTGATTCGAGAACCAGCGGTGGCGCGGGGGCAGATGCGCCTCCTGAAGTCGCTGCACAAGGACAGCATGCGAGGGATGATCGAGGCACATCGGGCCATCGAGGTGCCCGTGCAGCTGATCTGGGGCTCCGAGGACCCGTTCTTTCCGATCGAGAAGGCGCGCGCGATGGCCTCGCAGTTCGGCGGACCCGTCTCGTTCGAGACCATCGTCGGCGCGAAGGTGTTTCCGCACGAAGACCACGCCGCCCATTTCGCGCGCGTGAGCGAGTCCTTCCTTCGTTCGCTCGAGGGCCGTGCTGCCGCAGGTGGAGCGGAGTACGCTGCGCCGTGATGGTGCGTGTGGCGGCTGCGTTCGGCGTGTGGCTCTGGGGGTGCTCCGCGGAGGGCGTGCAGGGCCCCCCCGAGGTCGCCCCTCCGCCGCCGAGCGCTGGCGCCGCGATCGAGAGCTCCGCACCCGCCGTCGCGAGCGCGTCCGTGAAGGTCGATCCCGCCGCGGAGGAGGTGGTCGAGCTCAGTCTCGATGCCACCGTGGACGCGGTGGAGCCAGTGGGCGAGCGCGCTGGGACCGTGTGGGCGGTGCACGCCGATCCCAGGTTCGTGCTGGTGCTGCGCATCCACGGGGTCGCACCGCAGCTGGCGGACGATCCGTCGGCGCCAGCGGCGGGTGGCACGTTCAGCTTCGGCATCCACAGCCCAGCCAAGTTGTTCGAGGGACTCGCCCCGAAGAGCGGGGTCCGAGCGCGCCTGGCGGTGAAGCGCGTGCGCAGCGGCGACGTGATCCGCTACGAGGGGCTTCGGCTCGATCGCTGAGCCGCTCGAGGGCCGGTCGTGTAGGCTCCGGGCGATGGTGGCCCAAGGCGACCGTGCGCGGAAGGCAGCGCGTTCGAGCCCAGCAAAAACGGCCGCCGGCGATCTCGAGCGCGTTCAGGTCGAGTCACGCGCCGAGCTGCGCGGGTGGCTGCGTGGTCACCACCTGAGCTCGCCCGGCGTGTGGCTCGTGACCTTCAAGAAGGCCAGCAAGCAACCTCACGTGAGCTACGACGAGATCGTGGAGGAGCTCTTGTGCTTTGGCTGGATCGACAGCAAGGCGAACGCGCTCGACGAGCAGCGCTCGATGCTGCTGTGTACCCCGCGAAAGCCCAAGAGCGGCTGGTCGCGACCGAACAAGCTCCGCGTCGAGCGGCTCGTCGCCGCCGGGAGGATGGCCAAGCGTGGGCTCGAGGTGGTCGAGCTCGCCAAGCAGAGCGGCACCTGGTCGAAGCTGGACGAGGTCGAGAACCTGACCATGCCAGAGGACCTCGCCGCCGAGCTGGCGCGGCGTGGCGACGCCGCGCGACACTTCGAAGCGTTCCCGCGTAGCGTCAAGCGCGGGATCCTCGAGTGGATCCAGCAAGCGAAGCGACCCGAGACGAGGCAGAAGCGAGTGCAGGAGACGGCCACGCTCGCCGCTAGGAACGAGCGCGCCAACCAGTGGTCTCCCAAGAACGGCTGACACAGGACTTCAAACGACGAGCGCCGCCTCCTCGGCGCGTAGGGACACGATCGCCACGCCACCGCGTGAGCGCACTGCCACGCGCAGCCGATCGCTCGGTCGGGTGGGCTTCCACGTGACGCTGACTCCATCTCCGACGACCTCTCCGTCTCCCTCCCAGCGCGTGGAGACCAACGCGTGGGTGTCCAGCGACACGTGGATGACGTCGCCTTCACGACGCGCCGCGAGGGCCACCTTGGGGGGGTCGAACAGAGGCAGATCGACGGTGCGCGGGGCCTTCTTGGGTGAGGTGTCGAACCACTGGTCGATCAAGCGCAAGCGCCGGCGCGTGGGATCGTTCTCCACCGGGGAGGGATCGCGCGGGATATCGAAGTTGGCCATGCCGCCGCCGCCGTCCGGGGGAGGGGGGTCGACGACCATGCCGCCTTCGCCACCCACGCCGCCATTGCCGCCGTTGCCGCCCATGCCGCCCATGCCGCCCATCGCACCGAAGCCGCCGCCGCCGTCCGGGGGAGGCGGGTCGACGACCATGCCGCCCTCGCCTTGCCCGCCTCCGCCTTGGGGCGAGGTGTCGGGGTTGCAGTCGCATCCAGCGGCGAGCACGGCCGAGAGCGACAGGCCTACGGCCAAGCCGCGGCTCAGCTCTTGGAAGCGCGCAGTGGGCACGCGCGCAGGCGCGGGCGTGCGGGGAGCGCGCGTATGGGCGCGCATGTCGTCGTAGAGCTCGTCGAGCTCGGCGTGCCACACGCGATCGGCCGCGGCGATGGCCAGGCCCAAGAGCGCCGTTTCGCGCTCGATCGTCTCGCGATCGGCGAGGTCCACGCGCGAGGCGAGATCGAGCGCCCTGTCCAACCAGTCGGCGGTGTCACGCGAGATCTTGGCGGTGAGTTGCCGCGCGCGCCGCCAAAACACCTCGGCCTCGCCCTCCTCGTTGTAGAAGCGACGCAGCACGTTCGCGGCGTACCCGAGGCCCATGTAGCGGTTGGCCACGCCGCGCGGCGCGAAGTTGCGCTCTCGGAACGCCGCCGAGCAGATGCGAAACGCGAGCTCGGCGCGATCGTCGTCGATGCGGTAGTTGAAGCCCAGGTAGCTGCCAGAGAGATCTTGCTCGGCGGATAGCTCACGGTGGAGGCGCGTGCCGTAGTACGGCTCCGCGCGGCAGAAGTTGATGGGGTGGTGCGCGTGATCGCGAATGAACTGCACGTTCTCGCGCACGTCCTCGAGCCGCCCCTTCGGCTCGAACACCAGCAGGTTGTAACAGACGAAGATCCCGGCGTCGTCACAGGCCTTCATCGCACCGCGCACGTGCGCCTGCTGCGTGCCACGCAGCAGGTGGTCGCCCCCCTGTTCGGACCCGTTCTCGACGCCCACATAGAGGCGCACGACTCCCAGCTCGGCCAGCGCCTTGGCCAAGCTCGGCGTGACCGTGTCGGGCCGGGCTTTGCCGACCATCGCCACACGGCCCACGCCGTAGCTCTCGAGCGCGACGGTGATGGCCTTGATCCGGCGGAGCGACAGCTTCTCGCTGGGGAAGAGGAAGTTGTCGTCGTGGAAGCAGAAAATGCCGCGACCCCCAGCGTGAGCCAGCGTGAGCGCCATCTCTGCGGCGATGTTCTCGGGGCTGCGCAGGCGCACGGCCTTGCCGCCCCCAGCGTCGATCGCGTCGTCGTAGAAGGCGATGATCGAGCAGTAGTTGCACTTCCCCCAGCAGCCGCGGCCGCCGATGATCGGGATGAAGGGCACACCCATGTGCTGGTTGTGCGCGCGGTAGCGCTTGGCGAAGGGGACCTGGTCCAGGTCCTCCAGCAGCCGGCGTGGCGCGGTGCGGAAAGGCTCGCCGCCCGACTCGCCCGGCAGGGCCAGGCCCCTCACGTCGCTGAGCGGCGTCCCCTCGACGAGGGCTTCGAGCAGGTCGACCAACGTCTCCTCGCCGTCGTGGAGCACCACGCTCGACAGGCCGTGGGCGGGCAGTAGCGCCTCCTGCCAGGCCAGGGTGGGGAACTGGCCGCCGGCGGTCAGGTGGCCGCGGAAGCCGGCCTCGCGCAGGGCTCGGGCCAAGGCCAGGAACTCCGGCGCCCGGTGCTGGAACTGGATGGAAAGGCCGATCACTTCGGGGTTCCCTTCCAAGGCGTGCCGTACGGCCTCTTGCGTTTCGGCGGGGTCGTTGAAGCTCACGATCCGCCAAACATGGCCTTGGGCCTCCACGACGGAGGCGAGGATCCCCATCCCCAGGCTCTCCTCCAGATCCGCCCCGATGAAGTGAATGCGCATCGTGACCCTCCTGGCACGATGGGATCCCAGTCCACCGACTCGTGCAAGATGCCCCTACGGCACTCCTCGCTCGCCGAAACCTCTGCTAAGACGCCCGCGCCATGACTTGGACCCGCGACCGCGTGAGAGAGGAAGTCCTGCTCATCCTCAAGCCGCACGTTTCGGCCGAGGCGCCGTTGACCGAGACGCAACACCTCGTCGCGGATCTCGGCATCGACTCGCTCGGCGTGATGGAGGTCGTCGCGGATCTCGAGGACAAGTTCAAGCTGCACATCCCGGACGAAGCGCTGCGCGAGGTGAACACCGTCGCGGACGTCACCAGCGCGATCACCACCCGCTTGGCCAAAGAGGGGAGGCTCGCGGAATGACACGCGCGTACCGCCCCCGCACCGTGTCCCAGGCGATCGAGGACGCGGCCAAGAGCACGCAGACCGGCTACCGCTTCGTGGACGAGAACAGCGAGGCCGAGCCGTTCTTCTCGCACGCGGGCATCGAGCGGCAGAGCGCCCGCATGGCTGGAGCGATGCAGTCGCTGGGACTGAAGAAGGGCGACCGCGTGGCGCTGATCCTGCCGGACAACGCCGACTTCGTGTTCGCGTTCTTGGGCGCGGTCCGCGCCGGCATCATCCCGGTGCCGATCTACCCGCCGACGGGCTTGGGTCAGCTGGCCGGGTACCTGGACAACACGCTGCACATCGTGGCGAAGAGCGGCGCCAAGCTGTTGGTCACGGCGCCCGAGATCCGACGCGTGCTCGGCACGGTGCAGTCCCGCGCACCGGAGCTGAGCAAGGTGGTCGACATCGACACGTTGAAGTCCATGCGAGAAGAGCTCAAACCAGAGTCGATATCGCTCGACGACGTCTGCTTCTTGCAGTTCACGAGCGGCTCCACCTCGAGGCCCAAGGGCGTCACGCTCACGCACGCGAACCTAGCGGCCAACGTCCACGTGATCATGGACCTGGGGCTCAAGGTGCAGAGCTACGACACGGCCGTGTCGTGGTTGCCGCTGTATCACGACATGGGGCTGATCGGCTTCGTGCTGGCGCCGCTGTTCCACGTGAACTCGATCACGTTCTTGCCCCCGCTGCTGTTCCTGAAGCGCCCCGCGCGCTGGCTCAGCGAGATGTCTCGGCGTCGCGCGACCATCTCGTTCGGGCCCAACTTCGCCTACGCCCTCTGCAACAAGCGCATCAAAGAGAGCGAGATGGCGGGGCTCGACCTGTCGAGCTGGCGCGTCGCCGGCTGTGGCGCCGAGCCCATCCGGGCCGAGAACCTGGCCGCGTTTGCGCAAAAATTCGCTGCGGTTGGCTTCTCGGACAAAGCGTTCTCTGCCTGTTACGGCATGGCAGAGTCGACCCTGGCGGTGTCGTTCAGCCCCGTGGGCAAGGGTGTGCAGGTCGACCGCGTGGACGGCGAGGCGCTGTGGTCGCAAGGGCGAGCCAACGTGGCAGCACAACCGGACGCAGACGGGGTGGCGCCGCTGGTGTCTTGTGGTCCGGCCTTCGAGGACCACGAGGTCGCGGTCTTCGCCGAATCGGACGGCGAGAGCGCGCACCCCCTCCCGGAGCGAACCGTGGGGGAGCTTCGGCTGCGCGGGCCGAGCATCATGCGCGGGTACTGGAACGAGCCAGAGCTCACGCGCGAGGCGTTCGCCGGAGGCTGGCTCAAGACCGGCGACATCGGCTACTTGGCGGATGGCTCCGTCTTCATCTGCGGCCGCTCCAAAGAGGTGATCATCGTCAATGGGCGCAACTACTACCCGCAAGACATGGAGTGGGAGGCGAGCCGGGTCGAGGGAGTCCGCAAAGGCAACGTGATCGCCTTCGGCACCATGAAGCCGACGCACGACCGGGAGCGCGTGGTGATCGTGCTCGAAACCAGTGTGGCCGAGGGGCCGGCCCGGGACGCGCTCAAGGGCGAGGTTCGCCGCGTCGTGCAGCAGGCCATGGGCCTGACCATCGATGACGTGGTCCCCGTCGATGCGGGGGTGCTGCCCAAGACCTCGAGCGGCAAGCTGCAGCGCTCCAAGACGCGCGAGCTGTACGAGAACGGGGATCTGCTCTCCAGATCCAGCATCCGGCAGGCCGACCCGGCCGCGGTCGTGAAGGAAGTCGTCAAGAGCCAGATCGGGTACTTCCGCCACGCCTTGCTGGGTGGCGTCATGGGTCGAAAAGAATAGCGATCAAGCGCCGCGCCCCCGGGCATTGCTCGGTATCCTGAGGGAGATCGATGCTTGCTCGCTTGGTCACAGCCCCGCTCGCTGTGTTGGTGCTGGTCCCCCTTGGGATCGCAGGCTGCCGGGTGGACGTCACCCTCGGCTTCGACGACTGCACGTACGACGACGAGACCTACCGCAAGGGTGAGAGCTTCGCGTTGCCGGACGGCTGCAACACCTGCACGTGTGGGGTTGACGGCACTGTGGCGTGCACGTCCATGCCGTGCGTGTTGGATTGCGTCGCGCCCGATGGTGCCGTCGTGGAGCTCGGCGAGAGCGTTTCGGTGGAGTGCAACACCTGCACTTGTGTCGAGGGGGTGAAGGGTCCGGAGCTCGTTTGCACGGGGCTCATCTGCGAGTGCAGCGAGGAGCCCCCGCCCTGCGCCGCTCCCCCTCCTGGATGCGTGTACCAAGGCCCCTACTGCGAGGGCGGGATGTGGACGTGCGGAGAGCTGGTGTGCGAGCCGTGCCTCGACCAGCCGGTATGCCCCGACCCGATCGATCCGCTCTGCCACTTCGAGGCGTTTTGCACCGAGTTTGGCTGGGAATGCCAAGAGGTGTGTGAGACCTGTGTGGATCCCGTGCCCGACTGCGGTTCGATGGGCCTGGCCACCTGCGACGGCGGGGTCTGGGTGTGCGAGTTCAACCAGACCTGCTTCGGCCCCATTCCCGACTGCCCACCGTCGATCTATCCGGGCTGCTTCACCGCGGTCGACTGCCACAGCGACGGGCAGTGGTCTTGCCAAGAGATCTGCGACCCCGGTTACTGCATGACGGGCGAGCCCAAGTGCCCCGTGGGGCCACCCAACTGCACCTATTACCCCGTGTGCACGAGCATGGACTGGGCCTGCGGCGAGTCCTGTCAGTAGCGATCAGCCGTGGGCCGGCACAGCCGCCGGACGCGCTTTGGCGATGCGCGACAGGTTGACCACGGCCGCGACGATCGGGCCCGCGAGCAGCAGCAGCTCGAGCGGCCAGTGCTCGCGCAGCGAGAAATGCACGCCGAGCGCTTTGGGCACCTCTTGCGAGAGGATGAACACGGCCATGATCACGACGAACCACGCGAAGCCGCGGCGCAAGAGGTCCTGAGGCACGCGCGAGGCGAGTCGGGCACCGCCCAGGCTGCCGAGGATGGCGCTGGCGGTGACCATCAGCACCAGCGGCCAGTTGACGGCGGTGGCCGACAGGTAGCCAGCGAACCCGGCGAACGACTTCATGCTGATGACCAGCAGCGAGGTGCCGACCGCGTCGCGCATGGACAAGCCGCCCAGCAGCACCAACGCCGGCACGACCAAGAAGCCACCCCCAGCACCGACGAGCCCCGTGAACGCGCCCACGACCAAGCCCTCGGCAGCGATGGCGGCGTAGCGACGCGCCCCCGCGGGCGAGCTGCCTTTCGAGGTGCTCTCTTTGCGCCCCTTCATCATGAAGACGGCAGTCGTCAGCATCATCCCGCCGAACAAGAGCAGCAGCACGGTCGCCGGGATGCCCTTGGCGACGCGCCCAGCAGCGAACGCGCCCGCCATGCTGGCGACCCCGAACAACAGGCCGGTTCGCCAGTGCACACGTCGCTCACGAGCGTGCGGGACGAGCGCTGCCACGCTGGTGGCGCCGACGACGAACAGCGAGGCGGCGATGGCCTCGTGAGCTGGCAGGCCCACCACGTAGACGAGCAGCGGCACCGTCAGGATCGAGCCTCCGCCGCCGAGCAGGCCGAGCGCCAAGCCGACGAACACGGCGAGCGTGAGCGCGAGCGCCAGGATCGCGGGGCTCACGACGGCACGATCTCTCCGCACGCTCGGTTGGCAGGCACGGCGAGCGCCAACTTCTTGGGTGGCGGCAAGCCCAAGTTGTTCATGATGGTCTCGAACTCAGCCAGCGTCTTGCCGGCGACGCGGGGGTTGTGTGCCCGTTCCTCACCGATGGTGGTGCTGGTGAAGCCCTTGTAGTCGTGCCCCGGCAGCACCACCGTCTCGTCGGGCAGCGCGAAAAGCACGCGCGTGATCGAGTCGAACAGCGCTCGCGGGCTGCCGTTCTGGAAGTCGGCGCGGCCCGTGCCGCGGACCAACAGCGTGTCTCCTGTGAACACGTGACCCAGGGCGACGAACGAGAGGCCGTCGTCGGTGTGACCGGGCGTGGCGAGCACGCGAATGTCCACGCCGCCGAGCGAGACCACGTCTCCATCGCGCAGCTTGAGATCCACGCATGGCGCTCCGATGCTCGAGGCCGCGGTCAGCGCACCCGTGCGGCGCCGGAGCTCACCCGCTGCCGTCACGTGGTCGGCGTGCACGTGCGTGTCCAGCACGTACGCGAGTGTGAGCCCGAGCTCGCTGATCAGACCGAGGTCCCGGTCCACGTGCGCGGCCACGGGGTCGATCAGCGCGGCGCGCTTGGTCGTCTCGTCGGCGAGCAGGTACGTGAACGTCGAGGACTCTTGATCGAAGAGTTGGCGCAACAGCATGACCCGGACATTGCGCGAATCGTGCCAGCCAAAGGACCAGCCGGAATCCGCGAGGAAACCTGCCCGAAGAAACGCCGTGAAACGCCGTTGAAACGCAGCCTGCGCAGGCCTACTCCAGGCCCAGCTCGCGCATGCGGCGCCAGAGCGTCACCCGACTCATGCCCAAGATTTTAGCGGCGCGCTCGCGGTTGCCGCTCGAGCGAGAGAGCGCGCGCCGGATGCGTTGAACCTCTTCGGGCTCGTCGGCCGAGGAGCTCGCGGCCTCTGGGGCTCGGTCGCCCTCCTCGGGTGAAGGCTCGCGCGCGCTCCGCACCTCTGGCGGAAGATCTGCGGGGAGCAAGATGGGGCCGTCGCCGATCGCGAACGCGTAGGACAGCACGTTCTTGAGCTCGCGCACGTTGCCCGGGAACCCATACGCCTCGAGCGCGTCGAACGCAGCTGGCGAGATTTGAGACACCTTGCGACGGCTCTTCGCGTTCATGCCTTGAACCAGCTTCTCTGCCAGCAAACGCACGTCGCCAGGGCGCTCGCGCAAGGCCGGGATGAACACCGGGATGACTCGCAGTCGATACATGAGGTCCGCGCGGAAGCGCCCAGCCTCCACCTCTTTGCGCAGCGCCCGGTGGGTGGCGGATACCACCCGCACGTCGACGGGGATGGGATCTCTGCCGCCGACGCGGATCACGGTGTGTGTCTCCAGCATGCGCAACAGCTTGGCTTGCAGCTCGAGCGGCAGCTCGGCCACCTCGTCCAAGAACAACGTGCCCTTGTGGGCCAACTCGACGTGGCCGGGCACGTCCTTCACCGCGCCGGTGAACGCTCCGCGGGTGTGGCCAAAGAGCTCGCTCTCGAGCAAGTTCGGGGGGAGCGCTGCGCAGTTGATCACGCGCAGAGGGCCGTCCTTCCGGGCCGACAAGGCGTGGATCGCGTGCGCGACCAGCTCCTTGCCGCTGCCGGTCTCGCCACGCACGAGCACGGTCATGTCCTCCTGGGCGACGCGCTCGATCACGCGAAACATCTCCTTCATGCGCGCGTCTTGCGTCCAGATCCCGTGGAACAGGATCGGGCCGGCCTCGTCGACGCGGCTCTTGTCGTCGAGCAGGAGCAACCATCCAGTTCGCGCGTGCTCTGCCCCGAGCGGCACCGAACGAACGGTGATGCGCCGATTCGCGTCTGTCGAGCCTGGATGCGGGATCGTGGCTGTGACTGGTGCGCCGCGGGCCATCGCCTCGGCCACGGGCCGCTTGGTGGCGTCGCCGCAAAGCACTCGCACGGCGGAGTCTCCCCGCGCCACGGGAAAGCCAAGCAAGGCCTCTGCGGGTGGCGTGGCGAGCAGCACCTTGAGCTCGCGGTCGAGCACCAGCGCGGCGCCGCCGAGCTGGCCGATCGCGTCGGCCGCGGGTTGCAGCTCGGGTACCTTCGCTGCCGGCTTCATCCGCCCGAACGATAGAGGTGCTCGCGGTGCTTGTCAGTCACTCCTGGAACAGGATCGGGTTCGACACGGCGAAGGGCACGCGACCCGGGTGGACGGGCGCGAGATCGCCGGGACCCTTGGCGTGGAACAGCACCCAGGCGCGCGGGCCCGCGGGCAAGGTGACGCTGACGTTGTTGACGAACTCCTTGGCGGGGCCCGCGCCCACCGGCGCGAGCGCCTCGGTGGCGACGGTCTCGCCGTTGACGATCACTTCGAGCGTGTCTGCGTCGATCCAGCTCGGGCAACGCACGGTGACGATGAAGTCGGCGGTGGGGGTCTTGGCGATGGTCTGGCCGGGCCCCGAGGCGCCGGGGCCCTCGACCGTCATGTACAGCCCGCCAGAGACGGTCATCGAGCCGCTCAGGATGGAGTCTCTCACGTCGTCGCCGCTCGCCAGCTGCACGTCGTCGTAGCCGACGAACAGGTACGTGCGCGGATAGCCCACAGGAGAGGTGCGGATGCGGTGGCTGTCGGAGCTGCCGACCGCCCAGAACGTCTTGCCCGCGTTGAGCAGCGCGAACCAATCGGCCACTGACTCGTCGCGGTTGCCGTCGAACGTGCCGCCGTTGTTGGAGTCGTTGAACACCTCGATCGCGTCGAAGCTCTCGGACCAGAGCGGGTTGTCGCTGCCGCCGGTCGCGCGGTCGAAGCCCACCGCATTGAAGTACGCCTGGAACGCGCTGTCCCCGCTGGGGTGGTTGACGATCAGCGCGGGTGATCCGGGCAGCGCGTGCACCTCGTCGAAGATCTGCTGCGCGGTCTTGTCCAACCAATCGACGGCGCCGTTGTTGACCAGCTCGGGCCGCGGGGCCACGGGCACCACGCCGAAGTGGCCGAAGGTGAAGGTGGTGAGCTCCTCCGACGGGAGTCCGAATGCCCATTGCGTGGCGCCGAGCTGCTCGATGACCGGCTGAAAGTCGATGATCCACTCGTGCTCGCTGGACACTGGCACGTCCAACCCGTCGGCCAAGGCGCCCTTCACCTTGGTGATCACGGGATCATTGGAATCGGCGGAGAACATCGAGTGGATGTGGAAGTCGGCGCTGATCGCGCCGGTGGTGGCGACCGAGTGCAAGAGCGGTGCGGCCACCTCCACCGTGGCGCCGGCGGCGACGTCGACGGTGGTGTCGAGGATCTCCCACTCCTGGCCCCGCGAGACCACTACCTGGTGGCTGCCCACCGGGACCGGCAACGTGGCGTCCCCGCTCACGGAGAACTCTTGCCAAAGTCGGCCGCCAACCTCGTCCTGAAACCCGAAATGCTCCGGGGTCGTGGGTGGAGCCACGGCGGGGATCACCTGGATGCGCACGGGAAGTGGGGCGCCAGTGCCAGCCTCGGTCGCGAGCACGTGAATGAAGCCGTTCTCGTCGAAGCTCAAGCTCGCTTGCGTCTCCGAGCCGAGTACCTCGACGCCGTCGCTTGCGGGGTAGCCGCGCTTCTGGGGCACGAGCGTGACCGCGCCATCTGGCACGTGGATGCTGAAAGTGCCCGTGGCGTCGGTGATGGCGCGGCTCTGGTACGCGCCGTCGCTATCGAGCGCGTGCACGAACGCTCCGGCCACGCCCGCGCCGTTCGCGTCGCTGACGGTGCCGGTCACCTGGCGCTGCTCCGGCAGGCCATTGGCGCGCCGATAGGCAGCGCCCAGCCCGTCGATGCCGCCACCGGGTGCGCCCACCACGATCTCGTGGTTGTCCTCCATCAAAAGCGAGCAGGGCGTGACCACCATGCCGGGGCCGCTGAACAAGCTGAAGCCGCTCAGACTGATGCCGCCATAGTCGAGCGGCGCGCCTGAGGCCCCCTGGTACGCGAAGGGAAGCGAGGCGTTGTCGAAGCCCACGAAGGCTGCGCTCCCGCCCGGCTCGCCGTAGCCGCGCCCGGGGATGAAGAGGTCGTTCTGGCTGCCTTGGAAGAAGCCTAGCAAATCCCAAGAGCCCTCGATGTTGAGCCCGGTGTCGACGTCGTACTCGGTGGGGTTGATCAGGCCGAAGCGGATGGTGATCTTCTCGCTGCCGGGCGCGAGCACGTAGTCGTAGGCCGCGACGAGATCGGCGTACTGAGGGGGGAACACCGCGCCGAACGTGTCGATCAAGAAGGGGATGCCGCTCAGCGCCCCCGTCACGCGCACGACGGCGGCCTCACCATTGGCGCCGTCGTTCATCACCGACACGCTGGTCGGGTTGATCTGGTAGGCGCTGGTGAGCTGGAGCGTCTCGATGAACATGGACAGCCCGAGCGGGACGCCGTCTTCGCCGACGCGATCGACCGCGATGATCTCTCCTCCGAAGCGACCGTAGCCGTCGCTCACGTCTCGGTCTTCGATCACCACCGCGATCTGATCGTTCGCGAGGACGAAGTCGCCGTCCTCGATGCGCTGGCGGTTCGCCGCCGGCTGAGGCAGGTCGGACGCCTGGATGCGACCCGCGCGGGCCTGCCCAGCGGCCTTGGCGCCGAACGGATCGGCGTGGCCGTCGCTGTCACCCGGCTCGAACACGAGCGTCGCAGCGTCGCAGGTGGGCGGGCTGCCTCCCGTGCCACCCCCGGTGACGTCGTAGATCTCGCCGCCGCAACCAGCGATCAGGAGGAATGGGCAAGCAACAAAGTGAAGGCGAGTCGGTGACAACACGATGTCGGAGCGTAGCAGCCTGGCGTCAGGAGGCGCCATCGCGATGCTCGAGCGTTTGCTCGCGCACGCTGCGTGGGACCGCCAGTCTGAAGTAGAGGAAGCCGACGCCCAAGAGCCCTGCGTACAAGGCAAACAGCCTGGGGCTCGCGACGATCAACGAGGCCAAGCAGATCAGCGAGAGCCCGAGCGCCACCGCCGGCACCACGGGGTAGCCGGGTGTGCGGAAGGGCCGTGGCAGATCCTTCGCGCTGGCGCGCAGGCGGAACAGCGACACCGTCGCGAGCACGTACAGCGTGAGCGCACCGAACACCGAGAGCGTGATGATGTCCGCTGTTTTGCCAGTGGCGAGCGCGATCGCTCCGAGCACGAGGTTGGCCGCCAGGGCGAGCACCGGAGTGCGCAGCTTCTCGTGCACCAGACCGAGACGTTGCGGCGCAAACCCCACGCGACCGAGCTCCAGCACGGCGCGACCCGCCACCAAAATGATCCCGTGGAAGGACGCGACGAGACCGGCCAACCCCACGCCCACGAGCAAGCGATAGAGCAGGTGATCTCCGCCCACCACCTCGCGCATCACGAGGGGCAACGGCGAATCGCTGGGCGTCGAGCTGCCAGGTGCGTACACGGCAGCGCGCCAGCCGGCGACCCCGGTGGCGGTGAACAGCACGAGCACGGCCAGCACCACCAGCGTGCCCATCGACCAAAGGAAGCCGCGCGCCAGGTTTCGCTGCGGATCCTGTGCCTCCTCCGCGACGTTCGCCACACCTTCGATCGCCAAGTAGAACCAGACGGCGAAGGGGATCGCGGCGAAGGCCCCGGCCCAGCCGTTCGGCAGTGGATCCGTCGCGAACGACGACCAGGTGAACGCCGAGCCAGCGACCCCCGCGAACAGGAGCAGCTCGCCCACAGCTACCACGGTGACCGCGAGCTCGAAGATGGCGCTCTGCTTGACCCCCCACATGTTGATGAGGGTAAACAGCACGTAGGCCGCGAGCGCGATGGCGAGCGGAGGCACCGTGGGTAGGAACAGCCCGAGGTACGCGCCGATGGCCGCCGCGATCGCCGGAGGTGCCAGCACGAACTCGATCACCTGCGCCCAGCCAGCCAAGAAGCCCAGGTTCGGGCCCAGCGCGCGGTGGGCGTAGACGAACGCTCCCCCTGCCCGCGGGATCGCGCACGCGAGCTCGGCGTAGCCGAGCACGAAACACACGTACATGATCGTGACCAGCGTGGTCGCCGCGAGCATGCCGTAGGGGCCCGCCTCGACCAGCCCCAAGTTCCAGCCGAAGTACATGCCCGAGATCACGTAGCCAACGCCGAGGCCCCACAAGAGCAGCGGCCCGAGCGAGCGCTTGAGGGCAGGCGCAGCGATGGTGACTTGGGGAGACTCGTTCATGGTGGCCCTCTCGTGCGCGTTCGACACGGAAGCGTAACGGGTCTCGGCCTTTCTTGAGATTCCAGAACCAGGGCTGCCGTGCCATGCTGCGCGGCCCATGTACGCGTCGCTCCCCGCTTGGCTCCGCGAGCTGTTGCCGATTCTGGTCCTGCTCTCGGTGATCTCGTTCGTGGTCATCCGCCTGCCCAAGGTGGACGTGGGCCACACCGACGCCTATCGGCGGCGGCGGTTCTTGAATTGGTTCCCCGCGGGGCTCACCTACGCCTTCCTCTACTTCGGGCGCTACAACCTCACCGCCTTCAAGAACGCGGTCGGGATGACCAACGAGGCCTACGGCACGATCGGCATGTGGGGCTCGATCGTGTACGGATTCTCGTTCTTGCTCAACGGCCCGCTGGCCGACCGCATCGGTGGCCGCGCCACGCTGCTCATTGCCGCCGTGGGCTCTGCGGCCATGAACGGGATCATGGGCGTCATGGCGCTCAACGGCTGGACGGAGAACGAGACCAGTCTCTTCGCGGCCTTGTACGCCGGCAACATGTACTTTCAGAGCTTCGGCGCGGTGTCGATCGTCAAGGTGAACTCCGCGTGGTTCCACCTGCGCGAGCGCGGCACCTTCGGCGGCATCTTCGGCATCCTCATCTCGCTCGGCATCTACTTCGCATTCGACTGGGGTCGTCGCATCGCCGAGGCGTTCCCCACGCAGCCTGCCTATGTGTTCCTGATCCCGCCGGCGCTGCTCCTCATCATGGCGGTGGTCGACTTCTTCCTGGTGAAGGACCACCCGGCCGACGCAGGGCACCCCAACTTCGACACCGCCGATGCCTCGAGCGGCGACGACGGCCCGCGCCTGCCCGTGTGGGAGGTGGCCAAGCGCATGTTGACCAATCGCACCATCTTGGTCATCGCGGCGGTCGAGTTCTGCAGTGGCTTTTTGCGCAACGCGGTCATGCAATGGTACCCGGTGTTCGCCAAGGAGACCGGTATCCGCGCCACGTTCGTGCCGTCGAATTGGGGGTTGCTCCTGTGCTGCGCCGGCATCCTCGGCGGCATGTTCGCGGGCGTGATCAGTGACCACGTCTTCCATTCGCGTCGCGGCCCGGTGTCCACCATCCTCTATGCTGGGCTCACCCTCGGCGGCCTCGTCATGATCGGAACGTTGCAGACGCCGGCGCTGGGCTGGGTCGTGCTCTTCATGTCGCTGTGCGTGATCGGCGTGCACGGCATGTTGAGTGGCACCGCGAGCATGGACTTCGGAGGCAAGAAGAACGTGGGCGTCGCGGTCGGCATCATCGACGGGTTCGTGTACTTGGGCACCGCGATGCAAGCGGGCGTGCTGAAGTCCGTGCTCCCGTCGGGGCTGGATCAAAAGGCTGCCGGCAACTGGTCGACTTGGCCGCTGGCGATTCTGCCGCTGGCCATCTTGGGCACGCTGATGGCCACGCGGGTGTGGAACGCCAAGCCCGCCCGCGCCGGCGGGCACTAGGGGGCGTCCCTAGTTTCCTGTTCGCCCAAGCCGATCTCCGAGGCCGAGTTCCAGCTGCGCGGTGAGCACTGCGACAAACCTGGGGATGAACCTAGCGCTTCTTGGCGAGCACGGCCTCGATCGTGGTCTTGAGATCGGGCGAGCTCCAGCGCGGTAGGACGTCTTCGGCGAAGGCCTCGAGCTCGGCGGTCTCCAAGGTGAGGATGGGGCGGTTGAGCTCGCGCTTCGCCGCGCCGAAGGCGGCGGACGGGCTCGCAGCCAGACGCTGGAGGTAGTCCTTGGCGCGCGCCTCGGCGTCGACGGAGACCTCGTGCACCAGGCCCAGGCGGTAGGCCTCGCTGGGCGGGTACAACCCCCCTTCGAGCAGCACGCGCTGCGCGTGGGAGGGCGCTAGGCGAGCGCGCGCGAGCTTGAGCACGCGAGGAGGGAACACGAGCCCGATGGGCACCTCGTTCAGGCCGATGCGCAGGCTCTCGTCGTCGAGCGTGATGCGCGCGTCACAGGCCAGCGCGAGCACGCAGCCGCCGGCGATGGCGTGACCGTTCACGAACGCCACGACTGGGGCGTCGTGCCTCAGGATGGTCACGATCAGCTGGTCGAGCAGGCCCAGGTAGCGGGTCATGCCCGGTGGGTCGAGCGTGAGCAGCTCCTTGAGATCGAGCCCGGCGGAGAACGCGTCGCCGTCGCCCCTGAGCAGCACTGCCTCCCCCTTGGCCTCGCCGAAGTCGGTGATGGCGCGCTCCATCACAGGCGAGCCCAGCGCGTTTTTGCCCCGTCCTTTGAGCACGATCTCTCTCATGGCCCGCCATGCTAAGCGCACTTTCGGGTGCGGGGCGACCGCGTTGGCGCTACACGACTAAGGCCGATGAAGGCGACCCAGGCCGATGTCACGTTGCGCAAAGCTCTCGACGAGATCTCGGGAGACATTGCCGTGACCGTCGCGGATGCAGCAGCCAAGAGCGGTTTGCCGCTGCGCGAGGCGGAGCGCGGGCTCCACGCGCTGGTGGCCGAGTACCGCGGGCACCTGCGCGTCACCGAGGACGGCGATCTGATCTTCACGTTCCCCACGCGCTTCCGCAAGCCGTGGGAGACCCAGGCGCGCGCGAGAGCGCTGTTGGCCAAGGTGGGCGGCGCCCTCTCGGGCATCGCGCGCTTCGTGGTGCGCGCGTGGGTGGCGATCGTGCTGGTGGGCTACGCGCTCTTGTTCGTTGCCCTGTTCATCGCGCTCACCTTCAGTCGCTCCGGCGAGGATCGCGATCGCGGCGGCTTCAGCTTTTTGGGGGTGATCTTCCGACTGGTCGCAGAGGCGCTGTTCTGGACCTACCACCCTTGGTCGCCGTTTCGCGCAGACGTGGATGTGGCGCCCAGGCGAGCTTGGGGCACGCGAGACCGCCGCAGCGAGGTGCCGTTCTACGAGCGGGTGGATCGCTTCTTTTTTGGGCCGAAGCCCGCGCCCGAGGATCCGCTGGCCCGCGAGCGCGCGGTGCTCTCCGAGATCCGCGCCCAGAAGGGCCGCGTCGGCCTGGGCGACGTGATGCGCGTGACCGGCGCGACGCGCGCCGAAGTGGACCCGCTGATGTCGCGCCTGATGCTCGACTTCGAGGGCGAGGTCGAGGTCTCCGACGACGGCGGCATCTTCTATCGCTTCAAGGATCTGCGGAAGACCGCGCTCCCAGGCGCAGAGCGCCGCCCCAAGCCCGTGTGGCAAGAGCACGTGGAGGCGCCCAAGCTCACGGGCAACACGCCCGGGTCCAACCTCGTGATCGGCGGCATCAACCTGTTCAACCTGCTGGCCTCTGGCTGGGTGCTCTTGAATGGCCTCACGGTGGAGCGCATCTTCTGGATCTTCTCCCACGCCAAAGGCGAGCCCATGCCCGCCCCCGGGTTGCCCATCGCGCTGGGGGTGGTGCCGTTCGTGTTCTCGCTGTTGTTGTTTTTGTTGCCTCTCGGACGGCTGCTCCTGCGGCCCCTCCGTGAGAAGAAGGCCGGCCGTGAGCGCGGCCGCCGCGCAGTGCTGAAGGCGGTGCTCGAGGGCGCGCAGCAGGGAGGCGTCTCCGACCGCGAGCTGCGCGGTCGCTACGCCATGGCCGCCGGCTTCGAGCCCGACGAGAAGGAGCTGACGCGCGAGCTCGTCGCGCTCGGCGGCGACGTCGATCTGGAGCGGGCCGGCGAAGGCGTGCGCTACCGCTTCGCCGACCTGGAGCTCGAGCACAAAGCGCTCGAGGCCGAGCGCGAGGCCGCCTCGGAGCAAGAGGCGCGCGTGGGCAAGGTCGTGTTCAGCTCCGAGAACTGAGTCGCGTCAGCGACGCTTGCCGAGGCGCTTGCGCAGCGCGGTTCGGTACGCGCGGATCGCTCGGCTGGTGCTGCCGTGCTCGACGAAGCTCGCGAGCTCGACGAGGTCCAGGGTCGGGAGCGCCTTGCTGCGCGCGACGCGCTTGTATTGGCCGGCGCGGAGCACGTAGGGGTGGATCTCACCCTTGCGCCAATACCAGACCTCCTTCACGCCGAGCTTCCGGTAGACCTCGAGCTTGTCGATGCGGCCGCTCGTCCACACGACCTCGATGGCGAGGTCGGGGCGGTCTGGGTCAGGCGCGTCGCCGAACACGTAGCACTCGTCGGGCTCGGCCCCCCGCTCTGCCTCCTTGTCCTCCAGCGTCCAGGAGCCGTACGTGTCGAACTCGATGCCAACCTCCAGGCAAAACACCTCGACGAGGCGGCCCAGGATCGACTTGATGGACTCGTGCGAGCGTGACGGGCTCATGATCTCGACGACCCCCTCGAGGTACGTGATGCGCGGCGCCGAACGGTCCCCTCGGACCTCGAGCAGCCGCTGATAGTCGGCCCACGTCACGCCGCGGAGGACGACGCGGTGGTCCTCGTGCGGGCGCTCGTCATGCTGAGCGTAACTTTCCGACGGCGGCATGGCTCCAGTCTACACGCGGAGCTCGACGCTCGCATTTCCTCAGCGTGCGGGGCCGAGCGCGCAACCGAACACGAAGCTCAAGCTCCCCCCTGCTTGTTTGATCGCCTCGCAGGTCTCCGGGCACAGGTGCACCGTTTCGGAAGCGATGTAGAAGGCGCCGGCGACACACTCTGCTGCGGAGTCGACCCGCGCGAGCGTGTCTGGGGTGGAGCTGCCCTCTGGCGTGAGCTCGACTTGCACCGTCGCCGGATCGATGTCCTGGCCGCCGGGAGGGTCGGGAAAGGGAAACTCGCAGGCGACCGCGTACTCGGTGATGCCGACCGCGATCTCGTCGAACACCACGCTGAAGCTCGCGAACTCGCACATCGGGAAGCGCAAGCCGCCGCTGAGCACGCTCACGCGCTGCACGGCCTCGCCCGGGCCCACCCCCCCGGGGTAGCCGGTGCAGGCCGCACCGACGATGGGATCCGTAGCGAGGTGCGCCTCGTCAGGCGTCGGCTTTGCCTGCAAGCCGATGATCGAATGGTAGACGTAGCGGCGTTCTCCGGGCACCCCGAACACGGGTGGATCGAACGCGAGCAGCGTGGCGTCGAAGGCGTCGCCGAGCGACGTGTCGGACGAAGTGGAGGACGTGTCGCTGATCGTGACGAAGACCTTGAAGGCGTCGTCACGAAGCCACTGCGACCAGCCGTTCGGCGCCACATTCAAGGGATCGGGCGCGTTGAAGTAGTCGAGCAGCTCACCGGGCAAGAGGCCGCTGCCGAGGCTCCTCGGATATTGAAAGAACTTGGCGGTGTTGGCGGGCACGGCCGGGAGCGGATTGCACGCCGCCCCACCCAGCGGTGGCTCCACACACATCGTCAGCTGGGCGGTCGGCCCCCAGCCAGCGATCAGGATCACGCGGTAGTCGATTTGACTTTGCTCGAGGATGTCCACGAAGTTCCCCTCGAGCTGGGCCTTCACCGAGTCCATTGCGGGCTGCATGGAGAACGAGGTGTCCACCATCATGATGATGTCGATCGGTGACTTCACGAGCTCGGCGGCGAGCTCATCGGCCACGCACGCTCCGCCCTCGCCGCCCGCGCCTTGGTTGCCTCCGGCAGAGCCGAAGCCTCCACCCGCCCCGCCTTGCGCAGCGGCACCCCCGGCGCTCTGGGCGCCGGCCCCGCCCGCGCCGGTCGCGTCGCCGTTGCCCGGCGAACAGGCACACAGCATCAAGCAGAGAGACGACGCGACCGTGGCTCGCGAACGGCGCGGCGGTGAGGCGGAGAGCATGGAGGATTCTCTTTCGGATCCCAGCCACGGGCCAGCGAGATCCGCGCTTCCCTTGCCCCCCGATGTTGCTCGCGGCACGTTGACGAGTAGCATCGCGGCATGGGTGTCGACAGGGTGCGAAGGACGGCTGCCGAGCTCGCGGAGGCGGGTGATATCGCCGGGGCGATGCGCCAGCTCGAGCTGGTCCGCGACCAACTGCCAACGTCTCGCGACCTGGCCCACGATTGGGTCGCGCTGCGATTGGAGCTCGGGTCGGTGGACGCTCAGGAGCTCGCGCGCGTCGCGGCGCTCTGGCCCGCGGACCCCGAGATCGTGGCGCTCGCGACCCTGGGGATCGTTCGCATGAGCGACCGCGTCTTCGACGACCCGATCGAGCAGGACGACCCGATGCTGCGCGCGGCACGAGGAGCCGAAGCCTGCTGGCAGCAGCTCGGCGCTGGAACGCGCGCCGGAGAAGCGGGAGGTCTCCTCGCTCACGCGGCCGCGATGGGGTTTCGACTCGCTGGTCCCGAGCATGACGCTGCCGCGCGAACGATGGCGCGGGCCGCCATCGCGAGCGACCGAAGGAACCCTGACTATCGGCGCCACCTTGGGTTGATCCACAAGTGGCGCGGCCGCTGGGAGAAGGCACTCGATCAGTACGAGCGTGCGGACCGCCACGAGCCCGGCGACGCAGACACGCTCTGCGACCTGGGGATCTGCGCCACAGCACTCGGCCGGGGGGAGATCGCGCTCGATGCCTGGCGCCGGCTCGGAATAAAGACGCTCAAGATCGGGGCTGACGGGCTACCCGCCTACACCACTGGCAGCGGCGAGATGACCAAAGTCCGCCTGACCGAGGGATTCTTTGCTGGAAAACACCCCGGTCACGAAGACTCCTACTGCGAACACGTGTGGGTCCAGATGATTGGGCCATGTCACGGTTGGATCGCCAATCCGACAGCCTTTGCGGTGGGGGCGGACTACAGCGACGTCATCCTCTTCGATCTCACACCCATTGGTGTCTGGGGCGACGGGAAACCCAGGTTCGCGGCGCTCTCACTGCTGCGCAAGGGCAAGGCTCGGACCTATCCGATCCTGACCCGCGCGGGAGAAGAAGCGCTGGCTGAGTTTCGTAGGCCGACACACGGCTTCTACCTCTTCCCGACGGCGTACACGTGCAGCCGCTGCATTCGCACCGGAAACCCGCACGGTCGAGGCCATCCGACGCCCTACCGCGACGATGAGTCAGCGGTGAAGTTGGGCAAGCTGGTGATAGAGCCCGGCGGCGACGTGGAGGCGATCGTCGAGCAGCTCTCGAGGTTCCGTGGTGAAGCTAAAGTCGCGCTCGCCGTGCGTGACCTCTTTGCTTCCCTCGGGCGCAACGCCGAAGAAGGGCGCGAACGCAGTCGTTGGGCGGAGATCGGTGGGCTTCACTGACAACGGCCCGCGCCGGGTGCACCGCTCAAGGGGCGATCAACATCACCAGCGGCTGGCTGGGCACCAGGCGCACGCCGGGGCAGTTGGTGTTGTTCTGCAGGCCGAAGCTGGTCATACGCGTGGCGGGCGCGCCGCCGACGATGCAGGTGAACGCGCCCGTAAGCCGGCGCGAAGGGCCCATGACCAAGCCAGAGGCCACGCCCAGCATCACGCCGGGCTGGTCGCCGAGCGTGAGGGGAATGGTGGAAAACAGGTTGTGCGCGGGCGCCGCGCAGAACAGCACGTTGTACACGGCGGGCACGGTCATGGGACCCATCCCCATGTTGGGGTAGGGGATCGGCGCGGCCACGGGGGGCGTCATACAAACATCGGGGAAGCCGATGTCCATGCCCATCATCTGCGTGTTGGCGAACATGGTGTCCTCTCAGCCCAGGTGGATGTTGGCGCCGTCGAGCTTGGCCAGCTCGGTGGCGGTCATCAGCGCGTTCTGGCCGTGCAGGTGCATGGCCTTGTCAGCGCTGTAGTCGACCACGCCGGCCTTGAGGCGGTCGACCTCGGTGACCACGCGCGCCGAGCGCTGCGCGCGCGAGACGAGCGTGTCCGCGATCGACTCGAGCACCTGCCCCATCACGCGGCCGCGCCCGAGCTCGGCGACGAGCTCGCGCCCGAGCATGGCCAGCTTGCCGAATGCCACGCTGCCCTCGGAGGCGGTGATCTCGAGCCGCGCGGTCAGCGCGCGCAGCCCCTTGGCGCCCACGATCTCGACCGTGTCCTTGGCGGAGATCTCCACGTTGCCCTGGGTCGCGCGGAGCGCCAGATCTCCCTCGTCCACGGTGAGCTCGACCCGGGCGCCCGGCTCGGTTCGCTCGAGCACTGCGAGCACGAAGCCGCGCCCGTCACCCAATACGGCCACGAGCACGTGGTCGCCCAGAATCGGCGCCACCAAGCAGCTGGTCGCGCGCGTGGCGCGCAGCTCTCCTTCGGAGCTCGTCACCGTCAGCACGGCGCCCTCGATGCGGGTGACGAAGCCCGCGCGCTCGGTGGCGCGCGAAGGGTCGTGGAGCTCTTGAACGGCAGGCTTTCCCATGGGCTTTCTCCTGTGGCGGGCGAGTCAGTGAACCGGCTTGAAGTCTTCTGCTTTGGCGAGCTCTTCGTCGTCGCCCAAGGCTGCGATGCGAGAGGTGAAGATCGCGCCGCGATCCGTCACGCGGTGAAAGCGCGTGCGCAACAGGCCCGCGCCCGAGAAGTCCGCTCCGGCGACGTTGGCCCACGAGAAGTCGGCGTAGTCGAGCTTCGCGCCCGAGAAGCGCGTGGACTCACACTTGGCCCGGTGCCAGATCGACATCTCCAAGTTGCAGCGCTCGAGGTCGCTCGCGGACACATCGGCGTCGACGAACAGGGCCTGGTACAGGTTCGCGCGCGCGAGCTTGGCGTGACGCAGCTTGGCCTCCACGAAGAGCGCGTTCTTGAGCGAGGCGTCCTCGAACATCGCCCCCTCCAGGTCGGAGCCCTTGAAGCTCGCGTTGTCGAGCTTGGCGCGCGCCCAGCTCGTCTTTCGTAGATCGGCATCCATCAGCTGCGTGTGGCGCAGATCGAGGCCGTCGAAGTTGGTGCCGGGGAGCTTGGCTTTGTGCAGCACCACCTTGTCGAACACCACGCCCGCGAGCACAGCGCCCAGGATCGTCGAGTCGACGAAACCCACACGGGTCAGCTTGGCGCCACTCAGGTCGATGCTGGAGAGGTCGCTATGCAGGAAGTTCGCGCGGTCGAGGTGCGTGTCCTTGAGCTTGAGCCGCTGCGCTTGGGAGCTCACGAAGCCGAGCACGGTGGTCTTGGCGCCCCGCAGGTCGAGATCGTGCGCGGTCGACTCCACGACCTTCATCAAGGACACGTCTGCCCCCGCCATCGACGCGCCGACGAGCTCACACTTGAAGAACGCCGCCTGCAGTAGGTCCGCGCCGCAGAGCGAGGCGCCGTCGAGCTTGCAGTGCGTGAGTTGGCACTCGCCGAGCTTGGCGCCGTCGAGCTTGGTGCCGCGCAGGTCGCACTCGTGCAGGTTGGCGCCTGACAGGTCGATGCCGGACAAGTCTTGGCCAGCGAGCTCCAGACCCTGCAAGAAGTCGCCCTGGGCGACGCGCGCTTCGAGCTCGGCTCTCACGATTTGGCGGGCTCCTTGAGCGTGAGCTTCTCTTGGTGGTCTTGCTCGGGCACCACCAGGATCTGCTTCAGGTAGGCGTCCTCGAGCCGCGTTGCGCGATCCCCGCGCACCTTGGCGAGGCTGGCTCGAAACAGGTTCGCGCTGCGCAGATCGGCGCCGTGCAGCTCCGCCTTGTCGAGGATGGCGTTGGTCAGGTTGGCGCTCTTGACGTCTGCGCCGCGCAGGCTGGTGCGCACGAACAGGCTGCGCTGCAGCGAGCAGCGATAGAGCTTGCCCGCGCCTAGGTCTGCCTCGGAGAAGTCGCAGTCGTCGGCGTGCGCGCCCGACAGATCCGCCTCGCTCATCGGGGCGCCGCGGAACGACGCGTGTTTCATCTTCGCGCCCTTGAAGTCGCAGCGCGCGAGCGAGGTGCCCAACGCAAACACCGTGCGATCGAGCTCGGCCTTGAAGAACACCGCGCCTTCGCAAGGGCACTCCACGATGCCGGTGCGCACCAGCTTGGCGCCGCTGAAGTCGGCGCCGGTGAGGTCGCACTTGGAGAACACGGTTTGCGTGAGATCTGCGTGGCTCAGCTTGGCCCCTCGCAGCGACTGCTCGTAGAAGATCAGGCTGCTCAGCTCGGCGCTCTCGAAGTTGGCGCCGTCGAAGCGAGAGCCGAGCGTGGTCATCCGGGTGAGGTCTGCGCCCGCGAGCGACGCGCCGCTCAGGTTCGTTTCGAACAGCGTGACACCCTTGAGCTCTGCGCTGTCGAACACGGCGCCGGACAGCTCTGCCTTGCCCAGGTTCGCGCCCTCGAGCTTGGCGCCTTTGAAGCTGACACCCGCAGCCGAGGCGCGCGCGAGCACCGCGCCCGTCAGGTTGGCGCGCTCGAAGCGCGCACCCTCGAGCAGCACGCCCTCGAGCAGCGCCTCGGTCAGATCGACGCCGCTGAGATCGAGCCCGCGCAGGTCGGCGCGCGTGAGATCGACGCGGGCGAGTGAGCCGCCGCCGACGGCCTGCTCGGCGAGCAGCCGCTTGGTGGTGGCATCTTGCCCGCCCGGCTCCGGCGCCTCGGGGAAGAAGTGCGCGAACGCGCGATAGCTCGCGAGCATCTGCTGCTCGAGCCCGTCGAGCTGCGCACGTAGGGCGGGGTCGGCGAGCTGTGCCTCGAGCTCCGACACGTCGAAGCCCGCGTTCTTGCCCAAGGTGCGCCGGGCCTCGAGCCTGTCGATCTCCTGCTGGGCGCTGAACTTGGGCGGGCCACCTCCCGACTTCTTGGACTCCTCGAGCAAGGCATCGAAGTCGACGCCACGCGCCTCGCAGCGCGCGCGCGCGTCCTCGAGCGACTTGGTGAGCCGGTCGTCCATTTCGCTCTGGAGCTGCTCCATGTCCGACAGATGGGTCTCCAGGAACGCCGCCAGCGCTTCGGGCTCGCGCGGTGGCAACTTCGGCGCGGGCACCTGCGCGTCGGCGTGAGCGGGATCGAGCCCGCGCTTGACCAACTCGGCCTTGAGCTCGGTGCGTTGGGTCTCGAACTTCTTGAGCAGGCGATCGAGCGCGTAGCCCTTGGGCTCGTGCAGGCTCATCAGATCGTTCCAGCTGTCGTCCTTCTCGGGGGTGCCCTCCTCCTTGGGGCACAGGTCCTCGTCGCGCAAGAGGTGCAGCGCCGCGAGGCGCTTGTCTTCGCGTTTCTCGAGCACGTTGGCGAAGTGCGAGAGCGGCCTGGGGGCCTGGGGATCGTCGAAGGCTGCCACCAGGTGGCTGATCTCGTGCGCGTCGTCGCTCTCCACGTTCACCGTGGTCCGGTAGATGGCGATGCCGCGCTCGATGTTGGGCAGGAGCAGCAGCGTGTCGAGTCGTGCCGCGGGGGCCGCGACGAGCTCCTCGCTGCCGCGCCTCCGCAAGAAGAAGCGGGCCGAGAGCTGAGGCACGTGGCCTTCCACGACGCGCTTCTCGGGGTGCATGCCCTCGACTCGAAAGGCCTCGCCCCCCGTGAAGAAGCCGGGTAGTCGCTGGTCCTCCGGCGCGACATTGAAAAATTCCCAATGAAAGTCCTCTGGGAACCAGGGAAATCGCGTCTTCAGCCAGGCGTCGTCATAGGTGCCCACGTGTTTGGCGCGGACCGGCCAAGTTTGGTCCATGGGGCCGAGGCCCACCGGGTCGGGCTGGTCGCTCGCTGACTTCACCAGCTGCTTCTTGTGCTCGACGTTGGGCAGCGGGATCACCTTGCGGCCGTCCTGCTCGACCGGCTCGGCGCCTCGGCCCAGGGTGTTGTGCTTGAAGCTAGGCCCGCCGAAGGCGCGTGCCCAGCTGACGGGCATGGCCGTGAAGGGGACGGGTGCGCTCGGTCCGGTCGCCTCCCAATGGCGGTCGCCGATGACGTAGAGCTCTTTCTTGATCGGCCCGAGCTCCACCACCACGTTGGTAGCTGGGCCGGGTTTGCCGCCCAGGACGTACGCGTTGCCCGCGACCAGCAGCTCTGCTCGCGTCTTGGGCATGGCCAGGTCGAGCGGCAGCTCTGGGCCGAGCGCGTCCTGCGCCGAGGTCCACATCGGCACCTCGGGTAGCAGGCGCTTCGGTTGACCAAAGGGAAAAAACGCCATGGCCGTGAGCGACAGCACGGGTTGCCCAGCGTTCTGGAACACTCGGTGCAACAGCCCGAGCTTGAGCGGCTTGACCAGCTTCAATGGCGCTCCTCAGCTCAATGCATGCGGAAGCCGGCCGGGCCCACCATGGCGCCGTAGGTCTCGAGGCCCGAGGCGAGGGCCTTCAGCGCGGCCGTGCCGACGCGCATCGAGGTTGCCACGATCTTCGATTGCAGCGCGGTGAGCTTGTGATTGAGCGCCTCGTTCTCCAGGGCGAGCGGCGCGGCCTCCATCAACACACCACCCACGCCCTCGATCTTGATGCCCGCCATGAACTCGATGCAGGCCCCGACGATGGTCTCGTGCTTGAGCCCGAGGATGAACTCGCTCTTTCGGCCGAACACGTTCTCGTGCCACGTGGCGGACTCGATCTCGTGCGGGCCTGTGACGTGGATCTTGAGCTCCGGTCCAATGGTCCACTCCACCTTGCCGGTGGTCGTCCACTCTTGATCGCCGCCCACCTCGACCTTTTGGTTGGCGTGGATCTTCACCTCTTGCTCGCCGAAGTCCTCGGTTTGTTTGCCGGTGACCTCGTGCTTCTCGGTGCCTTGCACCTTGAGGTAGTGGGTGTCGGCGCCGCACATGTTGGCCTCGGCACCGATGAAATGGGTCAGGGCGCTCTTGTCCGAGACCGTGGTCGTGCCGTCTACCGTGCGGGTGTACGTGTTGGCGTAATGGAGCGTCGAGGCGAGCTCGACGTCGAGCGTGTACGGCCCCTTCCAGTCGTAGTCGACGGCGTTGTCGTAGCGGTGGTGCACCTTGAGCAAGCGGTGCTCCTCGGTCTCGCCCTTGACGTGCTGGCGCCAATAGTCGCCGCTGTATTGGATGACGCCGGTCTGGCCCTCGAGCTGGTACTTGCCGTAGGCGATTTCGTTCAGGTTGCCCTTGGTGAAGATCTCGCCATTTTTCTTGGTGTAGAGCTGGAAGTTGAAGGCGCCGAGCTCCTCCTTGTACTCGCCCTGCTCGACGGCGTTGGGGCCCTTGCCGCTGGTGAGGCCGAACGAGCCCTCTGGCCGATCGCACCCCAGGTACAGGTTGGTCTCGAAGACCGGGCAGAAGATGTTGATGAACTGCGAGCCGGAGAGATCTTCGATCGTGATGTAGTTGGCGCCGCCGGTCTGGATGATGTTCTGCGTGTGGTTCGAGGCCACGACGGGGCTCGGCTTCTGCGCGTTGGGCACGACGCCCGCGATCACGGGGCGGTCTGGGTCACCGCCCATGAAGATGAACACCACCTCGGTGCCCTTGCGCAGCGGGAAGTGGAAGCCCTCCACCGCGCCGCCGTGCGGCTGCATCATGCGCACGTAAGTGGAGGCCTTGCCGTCCTTCAGCGTGCCTTCGTCGAACTTGAACTTGACCTGGTAGCGGCCGGCGTCGTCAATCTGCGCGTACTCACTGTTGGCGGGGCCGTCGACGATGCCGTTCTCGAAGCCGTCGATCCGTGGCCAAGGTGTGGTGCTCGCGTGCCGGTACTGCAGGTCCGCGGAGATGGCGGTGAGGTCCACGCGGTACGTGTCGTCGCTGAAGCGCACCACCAGATCGCCCCACGCGGAGGCCACCTCCGCGACGTAGCCGAAGTGCTCGATCTGCGTGGTGAGGTAGGCCTTGTTCAGCCCGCCGTGCGGGTGCTCCTCGAGCGTGAAGGTGTACCCCGGGTACAGGCCCGCCGCCGCGCCCACTGCGTGGTAGGTGGTGCCGCGCGCGCGCAGCTCCTCGGCGCGCAGGTTCGCGACGCGCGCGCCTTCGCCGGGAGAGAAGAAGCGGTTGCCGTATTGGCGGATCTCGCCGAAGCCGCTGGAGAGCACCGCAGAGCTGCCGCTCACCTCCAGCGCAGGCTTGGCGTAGTCGTAGTCGCCCAGCTTGACGGTCGCCGGCAAGGTGGCGTGGCGCGCCACGAAGTTCTCGAAATGGCGACCGGCGCTCATGTCCTTGCCGGTGGTCGGGTGGTAGCGCACCGAGCCGCTCTTGACTGCCTCGTGTTTGCCTTTGTCGTCCACGAAGACGACGCGCTCGCCTTCGTCGGTCTGCTCGAAGAAGTAATAGATGCCCTCCCGCTCGGCCCAGCGGTGGATGAAGTCGAGCGAGCTCTCGCGGTATTGGCAGACGTGCTCCTCTTCGGGGTAGCTGCCGCCCGCCTTCATGTCGAAGTCGAGGATGCCCTCCTCGTCGAGCACGGCCTTGATCACGTTGGGCGCGGTCTTCTTGGTGAACATGCGCGAGTGGCGCGTCATACTGAGCTGCCACAGCTGGGGCACCAAGCGAGCCAAGTACAGCGCGTTGCCTTTGATGGCTCGCACGAGCTCGAACGACGCGAAGATCCCGCCCCAGTGCGCGACCTCGAACATGCCGTCCGCGATGGCGAGCGTGCCCTTGGAGCCGATCACCTCGTCGAGCGCGACCTCCGTCTCGCCCGGCACGTTGATGTAGATGTCGAACACGTACGGGCGGGAGAGACCCTCGCTGCCGCGGAAGCCAGCGACGACGCTGTTCGAAGGCAACGCACCCGAGCGGATCGAGAACTTGAGGGCCATGCGAGCTCCTGGTCAGGCAGAGGTGGCGAGAGGGCAGCGATGATAGCACTGCACCGCCGCTCCACGGTGGCTCAGCGCCGGACGGTCACGCTGACCTCACACTCGCGGTCGCCGCTCAAGATGCTGCGCGTCTCTTCCACCTCGAGCAGAGGGCCATCGAGCGCGAGCCGCTGGTACGACGAGGATGACACGCTCTCGCCTTCGGGGCTTTCGCTGCCCGCGAGCAGGAACAACGCCTCGACCAGGCCTTGCAGCCCGGGCATGCGAGACTGCGGCGTGCCGCCGTGCCTCGCGGCGTAGTACACGGCTTCGGGCGTGACAGCGACGCTCACCACCAGCCGGCTGTCCGGGGCGTACTCGAGCACACCGATGGGACCCCAGCCGACCGAGCCGGCGATGCTTGCGAGCTGCTCGATGCGCTCGTGCGGATCCGTCGGGACCGGCCCGAACGAGTCGCGCAGGGGAGCGCATTCGAACAGGCTGCCAACCAGCTGGAACATGCCGGCGCGGCTGGCCTCGCGGGCCAAGTCGAGGAACAGCTGCCCGAGCTTGGGCGCAGGCGTGCGAGCCGCCACACGCTTCTCGAGCAGGTGCAGGGTGTCGAAGGTGAGCTGCGCTCGGTACGAGGCCGGCAAGAGCGCGAAGCGACACTCCGAGATACGGATGATGCCGCGCTCGTTCGCCACGCAGGCCGCGACGATGTCTCGCGTCGCTTTTCCGACGGGGTGAGGATCCTGCTCGGGAGGGGCGTCGGGGCCGAGCAGCTGCTCCGCGTCGGCGCGGGAGAGCCCGTCGCCCGGACGGAACGAGAGGGGCCGTCGAGACAGCGCGAACAAACAGACGCCGTCACCTTTGGCGACGCAGCGGGTCTCGTCGGCCTCGAACGAGCCCCAATCGGAAGGGTAGGCGATCGAGGCTGCCGCCGCCGCGAACCCGGCAGCGAACGCGTCTGCCTGGTGGCGCAACCGGTAGCGCTCCCCGAAGCGCTCCATGTAGCCGGCGCCGAACAACAGGTCGGAGCCGACCACCTCACCGCCGGTGGCGCTGATGTCGAAGCGCAGCTGCCCCAAGCCCAAGGTGGCGAACAGCTCCATCGCCAGGTCCAGGATCTCGCGGTCCCCCTCGATGCCGAGGCGCTTGGCGATGGCCCCGATCAGGGCGAAACACGCGTCGAACGCGGCTTGCCTGCGCACCGCCCAGCTCTCGGAGCCGAGCGCGTCGGACACGAACTGATCCAGCAGCACCGACTCGTGCAGCGTGGCGCCGATCACGATCTGGTCGCTGACGGCGCACAGCCCGGCACCCGGCACGGGCCGCAGGATGGTGCCCAGGTTCATCATGCCGAGGCCACCTCGGCCAGCTTGCCGCGTTCGAGCCCGAGCACGTCTTCTGCGGCGGTCTGGATCAACACCAGCGCGTCGCTGGTCAGCTGGTCGGGGTGCACGAGCGCCTCGACGCCCAAGCCGGTGCGCAAGCCCACGCGCATGCGCACGATGTGCGGATCCGGCGCCACGGCCTCGAGGTGCGAGACCAACGCGCGCACGCGGTCGCCGATCGACGAGCGCGGCGGTACCGTGTCCGGGGCTGCCTCTTGCGGCTCGAACTCGAGCTGGGCAGCTGCTGCGGCGGAGTCGCCCGGGGTGGTGGGGCGAGCCTCTCGCGGCACCTGGATGATGGCAGGCTCCTCTTGCCGATAGGGCAGCTCGTGCTCCAGCGTGGAGACGATCTGCTTGGCGGCGACGCGAGCGAAGCCCAGCGGGACCTCCCGCGCGAAGCTGCACACCACCCCGAAGGTGCGCACCCGATGGATCAACACCACGTGGGTGGCGGACTCGATCGTGATCGCGGGGTGCTCGCTGCGCACGACCTGATCGCCTTCGAACGCGCGCAAGCCGGACTCGACGGCGAGGTAGATGTTGCGCACGCCGTCCGCGATGCGTGGGGTGCGCAGCTCGGCGCCCGGCCGAACCCAGGACGCGTAAGGGTAGGCGACCGAAAGCAGGAACACGACGATCGACTCGAGGTGGTCCACGCCCACGGCCAAGCCGTCGAGGACCATCGCGCTCTCTGCCTCCATCGTCGGAGGGTCGTCGATCACCGCTGCTCTCCTCCACCGGACCCAGGCCGCGCGCTCACGCGTGGAGCCGCGGGGCTGTTCGACCCGACCGCACCCTCGAGCGCCTTGGCGAACGCGTTGCGCAGGGCCTCGACGTCTTTGGGGCCGAACGGCGTGCGGCGCGAGATGGCAACCACGAAGGGGCGGCCCGCCGACAAGCCGACCAGCTGCAGCACCGGGCCCTCGCCGACGTGACCCTCGAACTCGGGGGAGAGGCTGCCCGGCGTGGCCAAGGCGAGCCGCTTCATCGCGCTCGCCACGCTGCCGGTGGCGGCGAGCAGCGATTCGGCGTCGCCCAGGTCGCCGGTGGTGGATCCGATCAGCGGCAGGCCGTCCTCGTCGACCACGAGCACGCGGGTGACCTCGGCGTCGCGGCGCACCCACTCGAGCAAGGTGCTGAGGCGCGGCATCATGCCCGGCAGGGCGCTCACGTCGGGGGCAGCGGGCAGCGCTGGCTTGGGGGCCGCGCTGCCGGCGCGCATGGTGGGCGCGGGGGGCGCTTGCGACGGCGAGTCCTGCCCGAAGGTGATCAGCGCGACACCTTCGAAGTCGGGGACCTTGGCTTCGGCGCTCGGCGGCTTGGGCGAGAGAGCCTCGGCCGTGCTGAGCGCGTCACGCAGGTCAAACGAGGAGCGGGATCGGCGCGTCATCTTCAGCGGGTGCTTTCTGTGCGGCGGTGCGATCCAGGATGTCCGAAGCCAGCTGATCGAAGCGCCGCGCCAGCGGCGGCGGCTTCTTGTGCATCAGCGACAGCGGCGCGCCACGCAGCGAGGCTTCGAGGAACATCTCGTCGCGCGGAATGATGGCGTCGAGCACGACGCCCGGAGGGAATTTGGTCCAGAGCGTCTCGGCCACCTCGAGCGAGGCGGGCACCTTGCGATCGAACATCGACAGCACGAAGCCCAAGAACTCGAGCTTGGGGTTCTTGGTGGCCTTGATGCGGTCGACGAGCGACAGGATCTGCCCCACGCTGCGCAGCGCCAGCGGCTCCGCTTGCAGCGGGGACAGCGCATGCGTCGCGTTCTCCAGCGCGCGCGTGGTCACCTTGCCGAGCCCCGCGGGGCAGTCGATCAGCGCGATGTCGAAGCCTTGCGCCTTGGCGGACTCGAGCATGCTGCTGATCGCGCCGGCGCGCGTGAGCGCGTCCTCGAAGCCGGCGACGGTGGTCGGGTCGACGCGCCCGACCGAGAGCACGCTCAGGTTGGGCTCACGCGTGCGTTGCAGCACGGCCTCGACCGTCTCGGCGCCGGTCAGCACCTCCGCGATGCCCGGCCGCGCGCGGTCGGCCAGGCCCAGGCTCAAGCCCAAGCTGCCTTGCGCGTCGAACTCGGTGAGCAGTGTGCGCGCTCCCGCTCTCGCGAGCGCGAGCCCGAGGTTCAGCGCGATCGTGGTCTTTCCCACGCCGCCCTTCTGGCTAGAGATGGAAACGACGTACATGCGGGGTGCTGGGGAAGGTACACCCCTCTGGCCGGCTGTGTGCCTCTCTTTCTGGGAGGGCAAGCGTCAGGTCCTGAGAGAACGCCCCGTCGGGTCGAGAGCGCCGTTGACAAACACGCGACTGTCGGCGAAAACTCGCGGCTTCGTTCGTCCTTGGTGAGGTAGCCAAGTGGTTAGGCAACGGTTTGCAAAACCGTTATACGCGGGTTCGAATCCCGTCCTCACCTCCGAAAAAGCCCAGCTTTTGGCTGGGTTTTTTGGTTTCAGGTTTCGCGGGAGGGGACGTAACGGGACAGTCAGGACGTGGCGACCCGGACAAAGTGGAAACTAGGTGGAAACCAGCCGGCGTCAAGTCCGGCGGTTTCCACCCGGAGCAAGTGGCCAGGGAGGTGGGACGGTGGCACCGTCAGTGTTGAATCGGTAGCCTTGCTGCCGTGGAAGACCGACGACAGACACTGCTCCGGCTCGTTGCTGTGGCGACCGGAACCCACGACGGCGGAGACAACGAGCGGGCGAACGCAGCGAACCTTGTTTGTCAGCTCATCAAGGAACACCCCGAGCTAATCTCCGGGCGGACCTCGCCTATTTCCGGGCCGACGACCTCGCCTATCAAGCGAGGTTCCTCCGTCGTCCACCCCAACGCCGTGGCGGAGCGCGACTGGCGACGCTTGGTGAAGGAGAAGGGCCTCTGGGAGGACACGGTGGTGGACGAGTCCGCTTGCGCCAGTTGTGGTGAAACTGTCGAGCAAGGAGACCGGGCGGTCGGCCTTCGCGGAAGCGATCTGGTCACCCACAACCAGTGCCGTGACTGGTGGAAGGGGTTCGAGCCGGAAGACGTGCCGTTCTAAAACCGGCGACTGGTTCGCAGCCCAAGTTGATTGAGGCGAATTTCCATCGCTGTCTCCGACACTTTGTAGATGCGAGCGAGTTGAGCAGTTGGTGTCAGAAGCACTGTCGCGGGTTGCAGAAAACTGGCGGGCATGAGGAGGGCCGCAGCAAACGCGTTTGCCTCGACTTCAAGGGGCCCTCCGGAGAACGTGTCATCTCGAAACGCCATGCCCGAAGGGTGGAGCAGCAGGTGACCAAGCTCGTGCGCGATGGTGAAACGCTGACGAACCGTCGCGTCGGTTGAGCGTACCCAGATCGAAGCTTGTGTCGTGTTCGAGTTCACTGCGCCAGACCACGCCACGCCAGCAACAGGGTGGAGTGCGATGCCGCACGTTGTCACGATGTGTTCGACGTCCACGGGCGGGTGCCGAACGTTGCACCGTTGCAGAACGAGCTGCGCGGCTTCCTTGGGCTTGAGCGAGATGCTCTGGCCCTTCAGAACCTGCCAGAGTCGTTCGATCCTTGCCGTGTACATTCCCCGTTCCGCAAGGTAGCCTTCGCCCCCGGCAACAGCAAGCTTTCCTGGGAGCACGACACAACGTGTCAATTCCACCCATCGCAGAGACGTTCAAGAGCGTCGGAGCCCTTGCAAGCCTCTCCCTCTGGGCAGCGAAACACTACCGGACCGCGAGAGACCTCTTTTGGGGCCGCGAGGCACGGATCGTGGTCACGGGGATCTCGGGCGTCGGAAAGTCCACGCTGGTGGAGGCCCTCACCGGGAACGCTGGAAAGCCTGGGTACGCTCCGCCAGAACGCTCGAACACTGCGGAAGAGACGAGGGTTAGGGTTCGCAACAAGAAGCGGCGGTGGATCACGTTCATTACGTTTCCTGGACAGAGTGCTCCGGCCAGGATGGACGCCGCGGCAAAAACACTCGGAGCGGGGCAGGTCGATGGCGTCATCTACGTGACCGCCCATGGGTTGCCCACGATGCGAGCAGAAGACGCGATCGATCAGCTTCGGCAACAGGGGGTGACAACAGTCGATAAGTTGCGAAGCATCCAGCTCGCCGAGGAGAAGGCCGACTTTTTGCGCTTCACCCAGACCTTGTCCTCCACGCTTCGCAGCGGCAGGCGCCTCAAGTGGCTGATCGTGACCATGAACAAGTCCGACCTCTGTGACGATGAGCGAACGGCTCTCAATCACTACGTCGCTGGCGATTTTGGCAACGTGGTGCAGCGTCTGCACTCCGAGGTCGGCAAGAACAATCTCCAGATCGAATTCACGACAGTGTGCGCGTATCCCAGCGCCTTCCAGTGGGGAGGGAGCACGATCCAGCCGACCTCCAGCCTGGCCGACAAGGACGCTTCCATTGCGAAGCTCCTCGCGCTGATCGAGTCGTTCTGTGACTGACGAGGACCACGCCGAGGAGACCGCGGAAGACCCTGCTGCCGGGGTTTCGCCTGACGAGAGCACAGAATTCTTGTCAGACCCCACCCCCTCGATGCCGCTTGCGCAGCAGAACAGCAATCTCCGTGGAGAGTTTGATCGGATGCTGCTCTTGGCCGAGGAGCTTCAGGCTCGGTGTGACCATCTCGACAACCGCGTGCGTTTCGTCGGATGGGTCGGTTCGACGATGGTCTTGGCGACGTTCGCCGGTGGACTCTATTTCACCAGCCGCGGGGAATGGGTGATCGGCGTGGTTTTTGGTGCGCCAGCCTTTATCTCGGCGACAATCTTGCTTGCACTGCTTCAAGCGAGGCCTCGACGGCACCTGGCGCGAGATCGGCGGGCCCTGGCCGAGATCGTCGAACTCCTTCGCGAAACACAGGTTGGACTTGGCTACCAGGGCGTTCTGACCCCGTTCGAGACGGCCCAGATAAGGATTCGACTTTCTCGCTTCGACATTGGTCCGACCTAACTCGACCCCCTCCTCCGCACCACAAGCTCCCCACCACCAACAACCCGACCCGCCAACACCAGCACGACCAGGACGCCTCGGTCGTCGGGGTAGACCTCGACGGTCAGGGGGAGCCCGTAGCTCACGACGCGGATCTCGGCGTAGTTCATGTCGGCGAGCATGCTGAAGCCCGAGGTTCTCGCAGAGGCGGCAGCTCCAGAAGCTTCGAGAGGCTCCGTGGGCAGTTGTACACGAGATGTATACGACTGCCGCCGACGGGAAATCCTACGAAACGGCCATGCTTCCGCTCGACGACGGCCATCGATGAAAAGGGTCTTCACACTGTGAACACCCCTGGCGGGCCGCAGGAAATGGCTGTTGTGCGCTTCTACTTTTCGACGCCCCCAGGCATGCCTGAGCGCCACTGGGTGAGCCGACCCCTGAACCCATCCACCGGACCTCACGGGCCGCTAGACCCGTGCCCCAGGTGGACGATGGCGATCATCTACTTCCGCCAGCTCGTGCGAACCATGATGGCGCAACCCCCGCCACCCCCGCCGAAGCCGCTCTTCATCGTCGAGCCCAGCGATCCTGCGCCCATCCGGCGGCGTCGGCGTGGCCGTTGAGGATCCACTTATCGCCCGACATGGGCGATGCCGACTCACCCCTCGATCATCGCGCTCGACGACGACGACCTCATCAGCCTCGTCGAGACCGACAGCCCACGCGCAGACGCCGCCATCCAGGAACTGAAGCGTCGGGTCCTCCGTCGGTCGGATCCCACGTCCCTACAGTTCGAGGTCCTCAAGCGCCTTCGTGTGCCCGTCCTAAACCTGGGGACGCGCGCGGACACCACCAGGACGGTGACGTGACCATCCGAGCCACGATCACGCGCATCGTCCAGGACCGGCGCAAGCCCCACGACTGGCGCATCGTCGAGCACACGAACGGAACGGCGACGCTCCACGTCCACGACGAGGCCGAGGAGAAAAGGCAAGGTCACGGCTCACAGCAGCGCCGTCGAGTTCGGATGGGTCGCCAAATGATCCGGCTCCCTGTGACCCGCGGCGATTGCCTTCCCGGAGGCCCCAACGAGGCCCGGCCGTGCCCTCACCGGAGGTGCAAGTGGCACCTGGACCGGGAGCGCCGATGGATGGAGCGGGTCGCCGACTGGTCGCAGAGTTGCGTCCTCGACGTTGCCGACGCGGGCGGCCACACACTCGAAGAGGTCGCCGATCTGTTCGGGGTGAGCCGGGAGAGAATCCGTCAGATCGAGGAGGGTGCGCTTGACACGATGCGGACCAGGATCGACGCCCTGGAACCCCCGGCACTTCGTGACGGTTGAAGCCGACGGGAAAATCCGGGAAATGGCCATGGGCTACGCCAAGACGGGCCGCCCTAACCTCGCTGGATGCGGACGAAAAGGGTCTCGGTACTGTCGATACCCTTGGCGGAAATGGCCATGCTCCGCCGACGGCCTTGCTCCCGGACTCCGGCGCGTGAAATGAGAAAAATCCCCGAACCGGCACTGAGTGGGGAGGGGCCACAGTACCGGCTCGGGGCGGAGTACGTCTTTTGGGTGGTCAGGCGGCGACGTCGAGGTCAGCCTCGATGTCGGCACTGGCCGTGACCGTCGCGTCGGTCAGCGTGACGGTCGTGCACGCGCAGTCTGCGATCGTGGCCGAGGTCAGCACGGCATCCACGACGTTCGTGGACGCGAAAGCGGGGTCATCGATCGTCGTCGAGTCCAGCGTCGTGACGATGATCGGGAACGGGACAAGATACGACCCACTGGCCGTGGTCGTTGCCGACCCGAGGGCCGAGCAGACGCCGAAGGCCTTGGCTGTGCCGGTGCCGCTGGAGCTGGACGCACACAGCGCCGAGCCGTCCCCGTAGGACCGCGAGAAGCCACCGCTGGTTGAGTTTGAGCTGCCGAGTCCGGAGGCAAGCCCTGGGCTCTGGCTCATGCCCACGGCGCTGGCTGTAGAGCTGCCAGAGGCCTGGCCCGTGCCTTCGGGGTATCCGGCTCCGCCGCTCGACCCAGAGGCAGTGGTAGTGCTGGTCCCATCGGCCTGGCCTGACCCCGGGCTTCTGGCGGCTCCTGTTGCAGTGGTGGAACTTGTCCCGGCTGCCGAGCCATCCCCGAAGTCCCGAGCCAGTCCCGCCGCTGTGGTGGTGGCAACGCCTGCTGCCGAGCCGTCGGCGAAGTCCCGAGAGAACCCCTGGGCCGTGGTGGTGGCGACGCCGTCGGCCTGACCGGTGCCCTCGGCTGCACCCGGCTCCGCCTCGAAGAACTCGGACCTCGAGACCTCCAAGGACTCGGGTCCTAGAATCCAGTGTCGCTGAGCCCGAAGCGACCTGAAGGCCCCACCACCGATCGGGTCTCGGTACCTCACAGCTCAGTCCTTGGCGATGACGACGTTGCCCATGAGGACGCCCGTGTTCGTCGTCGAGCACAAGACCATCATGGCGAGACACACGTCGTCGGCGATGTAGGGCAGGCCCAGCGCGATGGCGTCCAGCACCATGCCCACATTGGCTTGCGTGATCGGGATCGCTCCAAGCCGTCGCATCAGCGTGATCCCGATGTCCCCGGCGGTCCCGGAGCTGACCGACGCCTGGAACGACGTCGGGACCCGGCAACCCAGTGTTGCGGCTGCCGCGCCTCCACCAGGAAAGAGCGGCATCATCTGACCCACCGTCTCAGCATTGGCCGGGTGTGTATAGGTCCAGGTTCTGTTGGTCGTTCCAGCAGCGTCGGTGCCCTTGAACGTCCAGGTCGCCGTCGTCGCACCCGGTGCCGTGTAGACCTCCAGCCAGGGCTCGACGTCGGCCCCATTGTTGGGGTCCCGGGCCGTGGTCAACGTGCCGGGCGTCGTGATGGTCTGCTCGGTCGTGATGACCGTCCCGAATCCAGAGCAGGCCCAAAGTCGATCGTAGAAGATGAGGGTCCCCACCGTCGAACCTTGGGCCCCGACCTTGCCGAGGTAGGCGTCGTTCGTCGGATTCGAGAAGGGGTAGGCTCCCGTCGTGGATCGGGTCGGGATGTAGCCCGACCCGGACGAGAAGGCCGGTGGGTTTGAACCCGCCGTGGGAAACCCAGCGACCTTCCACAACGAATGCCACGTACCCGCTCCCTCAGCCGTAGCCGAGGCTTTCAGAAACGGGAATCGCTCTCCACCAGCCAAAGCCGCGATGAGCCCATCCTCTGTCGTGATGGCCATCGATCAGTCCTCGGTGATGGTGCAGCCGAGCGCGGCGATGACCGGCTGGATCCCGGTGCCGCTGTAGAGGGCCGTCGAGAAGCTACCCTTGTACAACAGGACACCAGCTCCAGAGCTTGCGGTCCCGAGGCCCCAATGCGTGATGTTCTGGGCCACGGCCCCCGAGCTACCGGTTGCGAACGTCACGGCGTTGGTGTTCTGGACCTGGTTGCCGGAGACGGTCCATTCGGTGCCGTTCCGGGCGACGGCGACCCGGGCATAGGACCCATACGTCGTCTCGCTCGTGTTCTGGGCTCCGGCCTCACCAGGGTCGGCGGTGTGCAAGCTGAAGTAGAGCGAGCCCGCAGTGCTGGAGCTTCGGAGCCCCGTTGCATCGCCCACGTTCGCGATGTCCGCGTTGGCGAAAAGGTGGTTGAGCCACGCCGTTTCCAGCGCGTTTGACTTCGACATGACGAACCTCGGAGAGGGCTAAGGAAGGCTAAGAAAGGGAATCAGGGAGAGTCGGCCACGACCTGGACACGCCGTGCCTTGGCGCGACGAATGCCCGATGGTGTGGTGAGGCGCGGCTTCAAGACGAGGCTGGTAGGACTCGGCACATCGGAGCCGCTCGCGTGGAACACATACCGGGCGGTCAGGGACCCAGACGTCGGCGTCCCGACGATCGAAAAGACCCACGTCGCACGCTGGACCGATCCCTCCCAGACCTCACAGCTCACAGCCGTGACGGTCGTGAGGTTCAAGGTCGAGCTGGTGATGGTCAGATCGATCCCTTCCGGGGCCTTGGCTCCGGCGACAATGGTGCTCGACATGGGTGGGCCTCAGGGCAGATCGATCGTGACGCCGCAAGCTCGGCCAACGAGTGCCAGGACAACGAGGGGAGTGAGACCCGCGGCGGCCCACTTGCCGACGCTCGAGACGGCGACCAGCACGGCCTGACGACGAGCCCGCCGCGCCTCGATGCTGTCCTTCTTCTCCTCGACGACGAGGGCGGCCAATTCGCGATCCGTCTCGTTCGTGAAGCTCGCTCGTTCCGCCTTGGTTTCGGCTCTTGTTGCCGTTGCAGCGGTGGAGCTGAGCGACGTCTCGATCCTCACGATGGCGCCCGCAATGTCAGCGAGGACCCTGGAATGTTCCCCCTGGACCTTTCCTTGCTCCTTTTGCGCCAGGGCGAGACCGGTGACCTTCGCGTCGAGCCGCCCGATCGCAAGATTGGCCTTCCGGACGTCGCCGATCAGGGCATCGACACGCTCCCCCTGAACCTGGAACTCGTCGCTGGTGACGTAGGACTTCCCGTTACCAAGCATCTCCGACATGGCTCCAGCTCCTTACTTCGAGTCGATTCCGAGGGCGGCCTTGTCCTGAGCCGAAAGCTTGGCCAGGGCGGCAGCCCGAGCCGATTGCTTCGTCGCGACGTTGACCGACGTGTAGACGTGGAGCGGCTCAGCTCGGACCGCCCAGTAGGCGTTGCCGTCGGCACCCAGAAAGACGTGGCCCTCACGAACCATTGTCCCCGCGGGGAGCATGGCCAGGAGCGCCTCGACGTCGGGCGGATCGCTCTCGTCGATCGCGCCGTGGATGGTGCCACCACCGGGAGTCAGGAGAATGCGTGCCATGATTACCTCGTGCCGAAGTGGCGCCAGCGCTGCCCCGTGCCGTCGTAGATCAGCGAGCAGACTCCGCCGTTGGCCGGGACGACCTGGTCGGCTGGAAAGCCGAACCGGTTGGCCGCCGTGCTAGCGGCGTCGTCGTCGCTCAGGTCGAGGTCGTTGGCGCTCGCGTTGATGAGGGTGACCAAGTCGCCGTCTTGGCCCGCGACGAGCCCGGTGAGGACGGCTCCAGCAGCAGACGTATCGACGTAGACCACGGAGGCCGTTGAGAACCCGGTCGGGTTCCAGTCGTTGGTGTTGCCGGCGCCGATCGAGGCCGGTCGGATGATGCCGGTCAGTCTCTGGCGACCTCCGTGACGCACGCCAGTCGCGTCACAGAAGAGCCTAGAGGACGCGTTCACCTGACGGTCGGCGGAGACGCCCGAGGCGAAGTTCTCGACGAACGCATCCGCGATCGTCGTCGTGCATTTCGTCACCCCAGCGATGGTCTGGAGGAGCAGCGAAACGGAGGGGGCGATGACGAAGCTGGTGCAGCTACACGAGATGGCGCCCGAGCTACGGAGCTGAGTCCCGTTCCCGCTGTAGATGTCGAGAACGTCCGAGCCAGGGGCCCATAGATTGACGCCGCCGCTGATCATCCCGATTGAGAACCGCGTCGTGTTGGCGCCTCCAGTGTTCGTCACGAACTGGCACAGCGCCGAGGTCCCACCGTAGGTCCGGCCAAGATCGATCTCGACCGGGCCCGGTGCGTCAGTCCCTCCTGTCCCACCAAGCCCACCGCCGACGATGGCCTTGCCGCCAGCGAACCCTGCGGCGCCACGTTGGCCACGCAGCTCGACGAAGCCGCCGGCCGCCGTAGCGTCCTGGGCAATGCCGATGGTGAGTGAGGTCAGGCTCGGGTCGCCGGTGATGGTGAAGGCGTCGGCCGTCGTGAATGTGAGCTTGGCGTTGCCGGTCGCTCCGGCCTTCATGACGAAGCTCGCGCACTGGAGCCCGGTAGCGTTGTTGTTGCCGTTCAGCTCGAGCCCGGCGTAGCCCGTCACATAGGCCGTGCCCGTGGCGCTCAGCGTGATGTAGGAGGACGCCGAGAGGTAGAACGAGTTCGCCGCCGTGACGGTCGTCTGCGTGCCGGAGAGGAGCATGTTGCAGTGCTCGACCCCGCCCTCCATGAAGCTGCACTTCCCAGCGGCCGACGTGTCGAGCCTGACCTCGGCTCCTCGGAGCGTTCCGTTCTGGCCGGTGTCGCCGAGGATCAGACCTCCGGATGCAGCCACAAGGCTCGGAGCGGTCAGGGGACCGAACGCACAAGCTGCCGTCGAGGGGGCCCTCAAGGCGAGCGTAGAGGGTGTGGCCGCGCTCGTGGCTGCGTCCAGTGCTGCGAGGTCGGCGGCGTCGAACAGGGCGGCGAAGGTGAGCTGGGTGACACCAATCCGGATCTGGCCATCGCTCGGCGCGGAGAGGACCCAGATGTCGCCGCCGTTCGCCGTCCCCTCCTGGACTCGGAAGCACGTCCCGAGCTTGCAGTAGGTGCCGTTCTTCATGTCGGCGGCCCTCGACCAGGCCCCGGCGCTCACGACATAGATCCCGTTGTCCTGGGCCGCCGTCTGGCCCGTAAGGGCGAGACGATCGCCCTCGGCCATGACCACGCTGTCCACGGTGGGGAGACCTGAAAGCGAAGCGATGTTGGTCGTGCTGAGGCACCGGACCGCGAGCTTCCAGGGGGTTGCCCCGGCTGCGATTTCAGCGAGAAGTGAGTTAAGGCTCATGCGACCCCCAGGGCTTCGTTCACCGCGGCGCCGATGATTTGGGCCACGAGCCCATAACCCTTCGTCGCGTCACCGGTGCAGAGATGGACAGAGTCCGAATCGGCGCCCTCTTGGTATGAGGCGGTCAGCGACTGGAACTGTGTGTTGGCGTAGAGGTCGGCGCAGACATCGAAGTCCACTCCCTCCCCCGCCCGAATCGCCGCGTTGAGAGCAGCCCACTCCGTCAGCTCGGCGCCTGCGTAGTCGTAGCGCCAGATGATGGTCGCCACGACGACCTTGAAGCCAAGCGCTCGAGCCTGGGAACAGATCGATTGGATCTCGGGGTAGATGGCTGCCGCTGTCTCCCAGTTCGCCAGGTCGTTGGAGCCGATCCAGACCACGACGCACATGCCGGGAAGGCCAGGGCCAGCTCGACGGGCTCCGTTGCAGCGCATCAAGGTGCTGGTCAGCAGCTCGGTCAACAAGTTGTTGGCTTGGTAGTTGGAAATGCCGCAGTTCACGACACTGCACACCCCAGCGTTGATGGTGTTGCCGTTCGTCAACGCGGTTGGGTAACCGCCAACCGAGGCGTGTGGACTTGGCCGCTGTCCGTAGGTCAGCGAGTCACCAATGCAAACGCAGACCGGTGGCCGCCAGAGGCCGTAGCGCTCAGCCAGCCATGCCGTTGCCTCCCTGATCTGGACCTCGCTCGGTACAGCGGCGCAGAAGAAGGCTCGCCAGACAGTGCAGTCGGGGATGACGCGGAGCGTGTCCCCGATCCCAAAGATCCCGTCGAGGGTCTGGTCAGCGTGACCGCTCGTGATCTTGAATCGCTCGCCGTCGATGTAGAGCGTCTTCTCGCTCGTACCGGGCTCGTATTTGACGGCCAGGATGTGGACGTTGGCGTCCACGTTGATCGTGTTCCGACCCGTGTTCTCTGGGCTGCCGTAGGAAGTGCTCAGAGGCTGGACCGCCGTCCCGGCGAACCACAGGTTGTTGGACCCGTCCGCCGCGATGCCGCTGAAGTTCGCGCCCTGACCCACGCCGACGGTCCCCTCGTCGTAGGTTCCGTTGTTGGCCAACGAATCCCATCGCACGACTGCGATCACGAAATGAGGGGCGTCACCCGTGGGGCCGCCTGTCGTAGCCCTGAGGCGATGCGATGACGCACGGGTGAACTTGGCTCCGGCGTAACCATTCAGCACGTCGGCAGCCGACGTGCTGCGGACCGGCCGCTGGCCGCTCGACGGAGCCGAGATGCTGAGCGGTCCGCCTCTCGCGTCCCCTGCCACATCGATGGCTGTGCCCACCATGGTCAGGAGTTCGAGGTCGTTCGGGTCGAAGTCGAAGAAGAGCCCGGACAACTGCGGAGGCGTTGAGGCCTGCGCCGTCATCAGCGAGTTCACGGCCTCGAACTCCAGCTCGGTAACGCCAAGGTCCACCGATCCCGTTGTTGGACTCGTCAGGGTCCACACAGTCTTGGCGTTGTCGGTTCCTTCAAGGATCAGGAAGCTGGTCCCGAGCTGGATGAACAGGGATACCGCCATGTCATCGGAGCGGATCCAGGCCCCAGTCTTGGCCACGTAGACCCCGTTCGTCTTCTTGTCCGCCTGGCCCACGACGAGGACCCGGTCACCCGTTGCGAGGGCGACCCCGTCCACGGTCTGAAGCCCGCTGAGTGTGATGGGCGTCGTTGCGACGACACGACACGCCGCCTTCCACGGCGTCATGCTGCTGCCGATCCTCAGCAGCTCGGAGCTAATGGAGGTCGTCATGGGGTCAGACCGTCGTGGAGATCGAGGTCACGTTGTTGCTCCACATCAGGGCCTTCCAAGCGACGCCGTTGTATTGCGCGACGATGAACGCCTGAGCGGACACTGGGCAGATCCCGATAGTGGCTGCCGAGGGGTCCTGGAGCGTGACGGTGTGTGCGTCTGCGCTCCGCGGCCGAACCAGGATGACGAGCCGTCCAGCAGACCCAGCCGGAAGTGTGTAGGTCCGGTTGGCTGTGGTCTGTGGGACCCTTACGATCGTGTTCGCGATGGTGACGTTGGCATCGGCGAGCGTCGCCACGTCGCTCAATTTGAGGACCGTGCCGATGTCCACAGACGACCCCAAGAACTCGGCGTCCCCCCCGTTGTGTTGGAGCAGGGAGGCAAATGTCACCTCGTCTGCAAAGCCAGCCGTCGAAGCCACGCTGATGCCGGCAAACTGGACCGGGTTGTCCCCGGTGAAGATGTTGGTCTCCGACGCGCCCGAGCTGAACGTGTTGGACCCCGTCCAGGTCTGGTCCGCCGCAAGTTTGCCGCTCGCATCGACCTGGGCCTTGAGGTAGCCAAGGCGGTCCGCCACATCGCCCATGCTGAGGTCGATGTTGGACTCACGGAATACGTCTCCGTCCACGAAGGACCGGACCGTGGCAACCCAGGCCACGTTGCTGATTGCGAGCGTCTTCATGACGGGACCTCGAGAAGGAAGGAAGCGAAGCTAAGGAGAGAAGAGCCTCAGACCAGGACCTTGACCGTGGCTCCCGCGGGGTAGTTGCAGGCCAGCGGACGATCCAATGACACGGTGCGGCCTCGGACCGACTTGACCTTGACGACTTGGCCGAGGTCGCCGGAGTCGAGTCGGAGGCCTCGGACAAGCCGCGGAATGGGACCGGTGAGGGTGACCGACGTCTCCCCCTCCACGTGCGGGCGGTCCATCTTGACGTCGAGCCCCTGGAGCCAGGCGCCGAGGCGCCCCAACACAGCGGCGCCGAAATAGGCGCCCTCGCCAAGGAGCACCCTGGCAGTTACGAGATTCATCTGATCCCTCCTAGATGTGCTTCTGACCCACAACGCATTGGGGGCCGACCACGACGTTGGTGGACGGGTACCCCACGACGGGCGCATGAAGAGCAAGCCTCACGACGTCGCTCGTGGTCGAGTGGTCGGACCGGTAGTCGTCGAGCGTCGTCGAATCCATGAGGACGTGGATCTCTTGGCCGATGACCGGGCCCGGCCTGAAGAGCTGGAAGTATTTCCGGATCCGGCTGAGCTGGGTCTGGGTCATCGTGAGCCCCACCATGACGCCCGGTCCCACGATGAGACCGGCCCCGACGACGGGCCGCGTCCAGCCGTGCGTCTGCTCGATCACGATGTTGAGCCGGGCGACGTTGTCGTAATCCTCGTCGTCGAACCCGGCCGGGTCGTAGCCCTCCATCCAGTCGTCGCCGTCGGGCTGAAAGTCCACGACGTGGAGCTGCGTGGGAAGTCCTGTGTAGAGGCGTAGCGCGTCCTGGAGGTTCGACTTGAGTGTCACACCGGCCCAAAAGGTCCAAGCTTCGCGAAGCCGGATCCGCCAGGCCGCAATGGACTCCCCTTCCACCCTGTCCAGCATCCTGGAACGGCTGTGGTACGGGATGGCGTCGTCGGGTGCATGGTCGATGAGACCCGCCTTCGCTGCCTGCCTCGCTGCCTCTTTGAGGACGTCGATGAGGCCGTACTGGACCGCCGACACAGCGTCCGCAACAAGGCCTCGGAGCCAGACCGGGGTCCGACTGAAGCCGAGATCCTCAGAGCCGCTCATGGTGTCTCGACCCAGGTGAGAGCCAAGGTGAACTGAGGATAGGAACTCGAGCCGAGAGCCAGATCAGGAGTTCCAGTCCAAGCCCCGGAGAGAACGAAGTTGACGACACCCTCAGGCCTCATGACCTGTTCCACGATCTCTGCCGCGTAGATCGTGGCGCCGATGTCCGTCGAGTTGGCGAGCGCGGTGAGGTTCGCCACGACGTCGATCTCGGCCTGGACCCGATGCGAGGCTTGGACTGTCACGGTCCCGGGAATGGTCACCGTCTGCGCCGTTGCGGCCACAGCCGTGGCCCTCGACCCAGCCGGGACCTTGCCGTTCAAAGTCGCCTGAAGCGTCGCCACGCTGAGGGCGTTGTCCACGTAGACCCGGACCGTGGAGGGCCCATCAGGGGCCATGCTGTCCACCTTGGCGCGGCTCACCCCTGTCGTGGTCAGAGCCCAGTAGAGGTACGCCGCATCGGGCGATCCCGTCGCCAGCGTTGCCCACTTCGCAGCGCAGACGGCTTGCAGCGTGGTGTCGCTCATCTGGTCCGCACCGAGGCTCGTGATCCACGTCCCCGTGCTGCCGATGGGCGGATTGGAACAAGTCACCGTCGGGAGGCTGGTCACCACGGTGGTGATGGAGTCGTTGGGGACGTTGGAGGCAGCACCCGGCCTCGTCGCCTGGATCGTCACCTCCAGCGTGCCGTTGAGGTTGAGCGTCCCGGAGCTGGCCGCCCGGAACTGGACCCCGGTCGGAGTCGAGAAGAGATGGACGCCGCTGGTGATGGTGTGAGGACCGGCCCCGTGGTCCACGAGGACGAGCGTTCCAACGGTGAACGTCGCGTTCGTCTTCTGCTCGTCCCATTGGGACTTCGCCAGGTTGATGAGCCAGCTTCCGCGGCTCGTGCCGAGCACGACGCCGTTGGCGATCTGGGCGACGCTGAACCAGGCATCGCTGAGGACCTCGGCCAAGATGCCGATCCAGGTCCGGATCGTGGACCCCGGCTGCCAGGCCGTGGCGGGCAGGCCCGACGACGCCAACAGGTCGAGGAACGTCTGCTCGATCTCGGCTTCGGTTTTGGGGACCAGAAGGTAGGCTAGGTCTGCCATGGTTCAGCCTGAAGAGATTTCGAGCAGTTCGACCGTGAGGGCCGACGCCTCGACGACGAGGTCGAACGGCCCCGTCGCCAGCGTGACCTTGATTCGGAGCCGGTATCGGCCCTGGCCACGGTCCGCGAATTCAACGATTCGAATCGCCTGGACTCGCTCCGAAAGGAGGAGCTGGGCCTCGATCTCGGCGCCGAGCCTGATCTTGGCCGTGGCGCTCATCCTCATCCCGAGCTTGCTGCGGAGGTCGAGGCCGTAGTTCGGGAGGCCTTTCAGAAAGCCCCTTGGCGTCATGAGCCGACGCGCACAGTCCTCCAGCGCTACCCGCTCCGAGGTCAGCAGCGGGAACAGGGGATCGAGGTCCACCGTCCCATCCGGCTGGAACGTCGAGAAGTCGGAGCCGAAGTCCACTTAGGCCCCCTTGGTGATTGTGGTTTGGCAGCCTACGAACGGCGGCACCGTGATGGGCGGCGTATTGGCCGCACACGCGGAAACGAGGGCCGCCCACAGCCCGGCCATGGCGTCATGCAAGACGAGCGGAGCCGGACCGCCTGCCTTGACCTCGGGCGCCGTGATCTCTACCGGCCCCGTGTGTGTAATCGTCAGCCCCTGGCCAGCTCCCTGGTCGAGGGCGATGACCATGGGCTTGGTCTCGTCGCCGTTGCAGTGCGTGAGGTAGGCCGTCGTCCCGGGCTGGACCTTGTGTTGAGTTGTCCCGGCCAATCCAGTCCTCAGTGGGACCTTGGACATGTCGGGCAGCCTCGAGTCCAAGCTTCGCAGCTCGAGCGAGCCGTCCGCGTTTTGGGCGAGGACGGTGAAGCCATAGAGCGCGTAGAGGTCGATGTGAGCCGTCTCTCGTCGCACGAGTTTGGCCTGCTGAGCCGCCTCGAACCCCTGCGTCGTGCCGCCGTACGTGCAGAGAGCCCGTAGCGTGCGGTCCGTCACCGTGTACGTCGTGTCGGTGAGGTCGTGACCCCGAACTGTCTGACCTGGACGGACCGACGCACGTTCTAGCGCGAGGGTGAAACTTCGGCGGTGCGGGTCCTCAGCGACCAGGACGGCGTCCACGACGGTCGGAATCCAAGAGGCGGGACCAATCCAGACCGAGCCGGTGGCATCGATGCGCCACACCAAAGAGGCCATGCTGGGCCCACCCAACCGAGATGCGGCGGCCAATAGCTTCTTGAGCGTCTCGGCGACGGTCCCCGCCGTCACAACGTAGTGCGGCAGTGGGAGCGCCAGGACCGACTGGTCCGAATCGAGCGCCAGAGTCTCAGTCCCGAGGACCGCCTTGAGCACGGCACCGAACGTCGTGCTGAAGTAGTGTCGGGGGGTGGCCTCCAGGTCGAGGGCATCGGCCCCGCCGACCACCGTGAGGGTGACCCTGTTTCCGGAATCGCTGAGCGCCTCCCGGACCGTCCCTCGAAACAGATCCGGCCCGATCTGAAGAGCGACGGGAGTTCCAACCGGGGGAGCCGTCGTGTCGGTCGTTTCCAGCCGACCGTACCAGCGGCCACGGATTGGGAAGTGGACGGTCCCCGCGACTACAGCGGAGCCGTTGCAGGTAACGACCGCCATCAGAAGTCAGCCGCTCCTTCAGGTTTGGCGCCGTTACAGCCCAGGCTGTTCTGCTGCGCCTTCACGGCTTCGTAGCTCTGATTCAACGACGCGATTTGTTGGGCCAGCACGGTGGCCTGGTTCTGCCGCTCAGCGAGAAGGGCAGCCCAGGCCTCGGCGTCGGTGAAGCTATCGACCTCAGCAGCCGAGCCAGCAATGATCGCCATCAGGTTGGCGTGAGCGACCATGGCGGCTTTCAAGTCGTTCTGGAGTTGGGCGAGTTGGACCGCGAGAGCCGCACAGTCGGAGGCCGGACCGACCTGTGAGCCTGCGCCCCCAATTCCACCGGTTGCGTTCTTCGAGCTGGGGGCTCGGTATTCCTGGCCTTCGATGGTGAAGCCCCAGATACCGTCCTCGATCCGGCTCGGACCCTTGACGGAATCGACGCTGATCGCTCCCACCTTCCGGGCGATGGTCGTGGAGTGGCTGATGCTCACGCTTTCGAGCTTCTTCTTCTCCACGTTGGGCTCGACCATGGGCAGGTACTCGGCCACGATCAGGTCGTAATCCGCCTGGGTCCAGAACCTGATCTCGATGCTGACCTTGGCTGGCTCGACGCCGGAAAACTCTCGTTCAGCTCCGCTCGATCCCTTCGCCTTCTTGTCGTCGAACTTGTTGGCCCGCGTGACCTCGACCTTGGCAAGGCCGGGCCATTCCTTGTCGTTGGTGACGAGCCGGTCCCACAGCGTTGGGTTGGTGTCCCACGGGCCGGGAGGGATGTGTCGGCTCGTCATGGGTCAGGCCGCCTGGAGCGCCAGGCTCTGCATCGATCCCTCGAACGCCCTGGCGTTGGCGTCGGCGTCTCCACCACCAACAACGGTGACGTTGGGCGCAAAGACTCGGCTCGAAGTGTTGTTGGTGACAGCCGTTCCGAGCTTGCTGCCTGCATTGGCAGCGGCGCTCGACATCTTGAAGCTTGCGGTCTGGACTCTGGGCGTCTCCGCCTCGATGCCCTTCGTCATGCCGAGCGCGGTGAACCGGCCCACCTGCTTCATGACCTTGGACGGTGACTCGATGCCGAGGAACGACTCGGCGGCCTCAACGGCGCTTTGAACTGCGCTGACCATGGCATCGACCAGGGAGGAGCCGTCGAGACCCGCCACGATTCCGGCCATCATGTCCGACCCGATACTCGCCGTGGCCCCGCTGATCCCCTCGGTGATGGACGCAAAGATGCCGTCGATCCAGCCGCCCATGACCTCCAATGGGTTGCTCTCGATCAGGGCCCAGAGTGCGTCGCTCATCGACGATACGGTCTGGAAGAGCTTGGAGCCTCCCGTGCCCTCCAGAGCATCGAGCCTGTCGAGGAGCCTGCCGAGATGGCCGCTGAACTTCACGGCCTCTTTGGTCAAGTGCTCGAAGGCATCACCGGCCCCATCGAGGAACGATTCGAGTTCTGCATCGGACATCTGGTCGAACATTCCGATGAGGCGATTGAACCCGGACTCGAGCTTTGACGCGAACCGGGCACCAGCGGGTCCGGAGAGCGCCTGTCCGACGCGCTCAAGGAACCGAATCGCAGGGCTCCAGTCGATGTTGACGCTCTGAAGGAGCAACTCCTTGAGGGTCATCACCCGGGCAATAGCGCCGTCGATCGACGCGTTCGCCTTCGCCGCCGCGGTAGCTCCGAACTCTTTGCCGCCGACCTGGTCCTTGAGCGAGTCCATGATCGCCTTGATCGCGACGTCGCTCTTGACCTTGCCCGCGGCCTGAAGGTCTTGGACCTGCTCGACGAGGCTCTGCTTGTTGCCCTTCTTGTCGAGCTTGCCATCGACAAGCCCCATGGACTTGCCGATCTTCTCGTAGACCTTGTTGACGTTCAGCCCGGCTTCCGCGAGCTGCGCCATTTCGTCGCCTTGGAGGCGGCCCGTGCTCTTGATTTGGCTGATGGCCCTCGTAATGCCTTCCAGGTTCGCGGCAGGATTGAGCACGCGAAGGTCGGCCATGGCCCGCACAAGCTCGTCAGCGAACTTCGCGTCGAACCCCTGGGCCATCAGCGAGTTCATCGAGCTGATGGATTCCCGGTAGTCGGCACCGGTCATCAGCGCGGTCTTGTTGGCGAGCGCAAAGGCGTCTTTCGCAGCGTCTCGGGACTTGAGGATGTTCTCGAAGGCGAACAGCGTCGAGTTCTTGAAGCTCTGCGCGCTCTTCACCATGGCGCCGACTTGCGCGATGGTCCCCCACAAGGCGGCCGTGGCACCGGCTGCAAACTTGGCGATGGCAATGCCGATGCTGGCGCCCATCGAGGCAGCACCGAACATGTCACCAGGGAGGGCGCCATCGAGTAGCTCCCTCATGTCAGACCGGGTATTGGAGCGCTTGGCTTGGAGCCGATTGTGCTCGGCGACTTGCTTGTTGTACTTCTCCCAGGCCCTTGTTTGGTCCCTGATGAGCGTGAGTTGACGCCCGCCTCCCATGTTCTTGGAGGTCTTGGTCTGGACGTCGCCGACGGCCTTGTGGAGGCGGGCCTGCCGCTCCTCCTCTTTGCGAACCTGCTTCAGGGCCCGCTCGAGCGCGCCGAGGCTATTGGCTGCCTTCCCGGCCGGACCGCTGAGGGCGTCCTTGAGGCTGAGAGTCCAGCCGATGTTAGCCACTGGTGGCCTCCTCGATCAGCTCATCCGCCTGCTCGTCGAGCAGGCGCTGGGCCTCCTCCGCCTGGATCTCTGAAATGCGACGCTCCAACTCCTCCATGGCGCGGGCAGTCTTCTCCCCCGGGCCTCCAAGAGCCTCGGTGAGGGGCGTCGTCCACTTCATGTCGCTGTGTCGTCTTTTGCGAATCCGCCGAAGAACCCAATCACGGACAGCATGAACTCGGCCTCGAGCATGGCTCCTGTCATGGTCATCGGTTCCATGTCCGCGGCGCCTCGGGCTCGGAGCAGGCACTTCGCTGCGAACCAGAGGTCACCCTTCATCACGCGGTCCCGCAGCTCTAGGCTTTTCCCAGCCTGAACTCCTCGTCGAAACCGTTCCGCTCGATGACGTACATGGCGAGCGGGACCCAGAGCCCGGGATACGCCTTCTCGACGCGGTCCAATGGGCCGTGGACGCAGATGCGACGCACGAACGCCTCCTGCACGGCGACGGACTTTTCGTCGCGTTGCACGTCCTCGATCTCTCGCTCCTTCGGCTGCCGGAAAATGAAGACAAGCGGCTCAGGCTCCGTTTCGAGCGGAACCTGAACCGCACTGAGCCCTTGAAAGCCCTTGGTCTGGGCCTCGACAAAGGCTGTGGCCAACGCGCCGTCCATCTCGTCCTCGTCCACCTGGAAGATGGTCGTGGTGAGCCCGTAGATTTCCAGGATCTGGGCTGCCAGGGGCAGCACGATCGCTGGCTTGGTGGCCGTCAGCTCGTGGAGCGGAGGGCTGACCAGGCAGTTCTTCACGAACTTCCGTGCCGCCTCCGGAGACAGTTTGGCTCGGCGCAGAGCCGTGATCTCTTCTGAGCTGGGCATCCGGACCTCGATGGTCTGGCCCGCGCCTACGATAGTGCGATTCATGTCCGTCCCTCTCTACGGGCTCACTTTGGTCAATGGGGGCCAGCGAGCACGGCCCAGATCACTCAGGCCGTCGTGCCGCCTGCGTCACCACTGAGGCCGAGCGCGTCACCGAAGATCACGGACTGGCCGTTGATGCGCAGATCGACCGCCATGCCCGGCATCGTGACCTTGTTCTCGTCCGTGCCTTCTTGCGGCATGTCCGCCGAATCGAAGCAGAGCCCGATGATCTCGAGCTTGTCCCGCTTCGACCCCTCCTCATTCACGGCCAAGAGGTCGAACTCCTCGTCGAGGAATTGGGGGTGGCCCTTGTGCCACTCGTAGAAGCCCTCTGCGATCCAGGAGACCTCACACTCGACACTGAGCTGGCCTCGGGTCCGGCCGTAGGCGAGACGCCCCGTGCCGAAGACGAGCTTGCGGCCTTCGAGCTTCGGGCTCGCCTTGAAGCTCAAGAGCCCCTTGAAAAGCTCGCTCCCAGACATGACCTGGAGCGACTGGAACGTGTAAAGGAAACCCTTGCGCTTGGTCAGCGAGAGAGCCATGGCATCGCCTCGATTCGGAACGAGTTAGGAAGGAAGGAAGAGATCAGGCAGCAGCGGGGAGCGACGCAGCGAGACCCAGCTCGGCCTCCCACTCCAGCGCGTAACCCGAGACGACGATCCGGATCTTGGCTCGGAGCGTCGGGTCAGAAGTCAGCTCATCGGCCCGATTCACACGGACGCGCACCTGCTCGATCTCGTCACCAAGAGCCGCAGCAATCGCCGAGGCGCCTGCCAGCTCGAGCGCGTCGGCCACCGTGGATCGGATGTAGCCGTTCGCCGGGTTGGTTCGGATCCGCTTGCCGAGCCCGGTCAGCGAGAAGAGGTACCAAGCCCTGGCGGCCCGAAGGATGATGCGGGCATAGGGGCCGTGCTGGTAGTCCGAGGTCGTAGCGGCCATCGTGATGTCCGCAGCGGGGTAATACCCACCGCGTCCGGTGATGGAGCGAAGCGACATGAAGCGGGCCGCCGTGAACCCAGGCGTGGCCGCCTCGTCGTGGTAGCCCGTCGCTGCTGCCGCCCCATCGGGGACCAGCTTGTGAATAGCGGTCAGCGGGTCGAGGTCGGAGTCTGCGGTGTCGCGTGCCGCATTCACGGCGGCAGGCTGACGAGCCAACCGGCCCATCAGGACTCGACCCGAACTCCGCTTCTGGATCTCGTCGTTGCGTGCGTTCACGATCTCGGCAAAGCCGCCGAAGACGGTGACGAACCTCTGGTCGAACGCCGCGAACGAGCTGATCAGGGTCGCCTTGTCCACCGCAGGCGCTTCCATGCAGATGCGCCAATACTTGTGGGCCGCCTGGCTCGCCGTGACCTTGGTGGAGAGGAGCGTGGCCATCGTGAGGGCCGCTGCCGCATCAGCGGTTTGGCCAACGACGTGGACGAACTCGGCGTCGTGGGGAGACACGATGCAGGCATCCAGCGCGTCTCCCACGTTGGTCGTGGTCATCGCCGGTGCAGTGTCGGTCCAGGCGTAGGTCGTATCGACGACGTACGATCCGGCCGCCATCGTGGCCGTCACGTTGTTGGCGAGAGCCACGGAGGCAGCCGTTGCGATGGGATCGCTCCAGGTATCGCCGCCGTCATAAGTGACGATGAACTGCGAGGTCCCGAGCACACCGGCGACCACGATCTTCATGATGGTCTCGGAGGCGTCGTAGGGCGCCCCGCTGAGCGTCACGACGGGACCGCCACCAGTTTGCGTCACGGCCGAGCTGGTGCCCGCCGTGGAGGTCGTCGCCTTGTATGCGATGACGGTCTTTCCTCCCGATTCGAGCAAGTGCTGAATCGTCGAATCGACCAAGGCACCCCGGCCGAGCGTAGTCGAGACAGCCTGGGTATCGGACCCCGCGAAGCTGTAGAAGGTGCCAGCGACACCACCAGAGCAGCCGCCGATCTTGATCGTCACGCCGTCGGCGCTCGTGTCCGTGATCGCGAGTCCGCCGTCCACGATCGACAGAGTCGATTCGAAGTTTGCAACGCTCATGTGTGAGACTCCAGAAGGAAGGAAGCTAAGACGGGGCTAGAGGGCCCCAGGAATCAGGTCAGCCGACGCTGTGGCTGTAGGCCCGCGCGACAGCGGCCAAGTATCGGGCCTCGGTCACGAGGCTCGACGCCGCGAGCTTCGAGTCAGCGAGCACGACCGCGAGATGCGGCCCGCGATGAATGTCGCCCGGGAAGCGGATTGGTCCCTTGCGGGGGATGTGCCCGTGCTGCTGGGCCCAGTGGCTCATCATCTGCATCGGGTGACCCGGCTGACCGGGTTGAGGAGGGGGAGCGTCCTCTTCTGAGGCCGGAGGCGGCTCCGTCTTCGGCTCCTCGGTGAGCGCGATCAGATCCCCGATCGGATCGACAGCATTCAACACGTCACCCTCCGCCTGGACTTGGTCCGGCTTGTTCCGCTGCTTTGCCATGTCGTCTCAGACCTCGACGGTGAGCCCGTGCTCTCCATCCGCGTTGATGTCGTCGCTCTTTTCGACGTCGCCCTCGACGGCCTCGACAACGACCGTGCTTTGCTCGGGGTCGAGCAGGTCGTCGATGTCGATGAAAGCGTCGAGGATATCGACCTGAAGGTTGCAGGAGAGCACGAGCGCTTCTCCGTCCTGGTTCCACGCCGCCCTTGGATCCACCCACTTTGCGTTGTCGAGCGAGATGTCGGCGAACGCCGAATCACGCATCGCTTTCACGACGTTTCGCGCCATGGCTGCGGTCTGTCGGAGGCTTCGACCCCTGCAATGGATGTCGAAGTGCTCGCGGATCGGGACGATGCCGCGGTACTCCTCAACACCAGGGCTTGCCGTCTCCTTGCCCTCGGTCCAGCGGGTTGGCACCCAGACGTAGTAGGGAGCCGCCCGGTTCGTCTTGAGTTCACGCTCACCCATGAGGTGAGGGACGTCTTCTCGGTCGAGGAGCGCGACGACCTCGGCCCGAAGCGCCTCGACTGGGTATTCGAAGTCGCTCATGACTCAGGCAGGAGTTCCTCGATCGCGGCCTCGATGGCTGCAACGAGTGGTGGGTCCCAGTTCGACGCAGAGAATGGAAGGAGGCCACGTTGGGCCATCCCGTTGGCGCCGATCTGGTGATAGGCCCAATATTTGGGAGGCTTGATCCGGACGGTCCCGGTGCTGGCGCTGACGAGAGCGTTGCTCAGCGCGCCCGTCTGGAACAGGACCGGCGTCTTGCCCGTCGCCGTAGGCGCCCAGGCGTTGCCCCAGGGGTCGCGTTGGCCCTTGAAGTTGCCTTCATATTGGTCCTGGGCTTCCTCCTTTGCGGCATCAGTGGCCACAGGGAGGGCACGCGCTCCGGTCTCTTCGAGGTCGGCGATCATCTGTGCCAGCGCCGCGAAGTCCCCGGTCAGCGGCATTACCAGCCCCTTGTGGCTTGGCCGCCGTCATCGGCGTCAGTGATGACCGCTGCAACGCCGGATTGGACCCGCTGCGTCGAGACGCCCTGAAGATTGGCGACGCCCTTCGCCACGTCACGGAGCCATCCGATTGCGTCGGTCTGCCCCTTGGCGATGGCCGCGTGCCCTGGGTCCTCGGGGTTTACACCCCGGCTGTGGACTAGGAGTTCCCACGCCGCGATCTTGGAGACCGCGGAACGGAGGTCCGCCCCCCAGGTCGGCAGAGGGTTCGGATACCCCCTGCCTTCGCAGTACGACCACGCGATGTCAGAGGCCGCGTCCAAGTAGGCCTCTTTGGTCTCGGTCGAGATGTTGGTCAGAGCTTCGCCGGGGAGCCCGTGGATCTCGAGATCCTCGACCTCGGCGAACCTCTGGGTCACTTGGCCTCGTCGCCCTCAGTGGCCTTGGCCGCCTTGGCCTCTTTGGCCTTGCGCTGCGCGCGGAGCTTCTCCAGCTCAGCACGCTTCGCGGCGGCTTCGAGGAGGGCCTTCTCGCGGGCGATCTCGGCGTCGAGGCGCTTCACCTCGTCGAGCGCAATCGCTGCCTCGTCGAGGTAGAGACGCGGCGGGACGTCGTGCTCCTTGATTGTGTCGAGGTCGATCCCGTCCGGGAGCGGCGGATCGATGCGGATCGCGATCATCCGCTCCTGCTCCAGGACCTGAAGCAGAGCTGGTGTCACGAGGGCGAAGTGTTCCCCCTCGGACGGCCAGAAGATGCCGCCGCGCCGAAACCCTTTGAAGCTCGGCCGCTCGAATGCTCGTCCCGAGACGAGGATGTGCTTGTCGGTTGCCATGTCTCTTCCCTCCAAGAAAGAAAGCGAGCCCTGCCCTAAGGCAGGGCCTCAATCAGGCGACGCCCTTGAAGGCCCGCTGCCAGACGCCGTACCCACCGCCGCAACGGCGATCGATGCCGAACTGGTAGACGTTGCGCTCGAACACTGGGCTGTCCGTCTCGCCGACCCGCTGCGCGAAGGTCAGCGGCTTGCGCTCCGCCAGGATCAGCGCCTCGGGGCCGCCGAAGAGATACCAGGCGGTATCGGAGCCGCCGGTGAACGCTGCACCCAGCTCCGGGATCACGTGGACCTTGGCCTGCCCATTGAGCACGTTGGACGCGCCCGAGGACCCATAGACCGCAGTCACGATCTCGTCCGCGGCCTTCTTGAGGGCGGGCGGGACGACGAGGAGGAGCTGGGACGACGCGACGAGCGGGCGACCCGACTCGTTCCTGAAGCTCAGCATCCGAGCCTGGGCCGTCGCGAAGTTCGGGCCGGTGAGCGCGAAGCCGGTGCTCTCGTAGTTCGACTGCGAGCCGGTCGAGTCGAGATCGACCGGATGATCGGTGTCGAAGTAGTATTGGCCGTCGTAGCAGGTGCGCTGGTGGCCGTTCTTGATCAGGTCGATGAGGATGTCGTCCTGGACCTTGCGGCCCGTCTCCATCAGCATTGACAGGCGGATCGCGGCATTGCCCGCGGCCGTCATGGGAGAGTCGTCGAGGGCGTCGCGGCTGACCTCGATCAGCTTCTCCCAGTGCTTCACGTAGATTTGGTAGGCCCGCTCCTTGAGGCCCTCGGCCTCACGGGGACCGATCCACTCGCGCATACCGGTGATCCCGGCGAGCCAATCGGCCGTCAGGAACTCGGTGTCGATCTGCACCCTGGTGCAGAGGGGATCGGTGGAGACGGGAGCAGTGGCCGCCAGGCCGTCCTGGAACGTCTTGAAGAGGCGAGTCTTGAGGGCCGCCAGAGCGGCCGGAGTCTGGAGACCAGGCATTGCAGTACCTCGGGTTAAGGAAGCGAAGAAAAAGAAAGCGGCCCCGTAACGAACGAGGCCGCTGGGTGAAGCGGCTCAGTGACTGAGCCCTAGTGGCTCAGGGCTCAGCTACCGAAGCCGATGCCGACACGAACGACGGGCTTGCCGTTGACGGACACCCCGATCATCTTGCCCAGGGCAGACCGGGTGCCGGTGCCATCAGTAGCGTTGGCGGTGTCGTCGTCGCTCAGGTAGACGGTGTCGCCGACGTTGGCGATCGTCAGAGCGTCGCCGGCAGTGCCGGACGTGAACTCGAAGTCACCACACTCGACGCCGACCTCGACACCACCGTTCGTTCCGTTGCCGACGGCCCGCTTGGTCGCGATGCCCTGGACGAACTGGCCGGTCGCCGTGGCGCCGACCACACCATACCCGCCCGCCTGCGCCATCACGATCGACCCCATGTAGATGGTCGTCGATGCGGCCAGCGGAACGCGAACCAGCGCGAACGGCTCGCCAATGCGAAGCCGAGTCTTGTCTGCTGTGAGAGCCATGTCACTTCACCTCGTTTTGGGCCGCTGCCTCGTGGGCCTGGGCGGCAAGAAAGTCCTGGAGTGTCACCCCGTGCCGAGTCAGCTCGGCAACGAACGCGGGGTCGTAGGCCTGAGTGCCTGGAGCCGCGTCCTCGACCCGGGCCGGTCCGAACGGGACGGCCACTGCGGCATAGGCCTGGAGGGACTCGACACTCAGCGAGCGGGCCCAGTCGAGCTGGGTCAGCGTGAGCTTCTGCTCCGTCTGGAGCTGCTCGATCAGGGAGGCCTTGGCCTGCTCGACCTGGGCCGCCTTGTCTGCCTCGACCCGGGCCGCAAGTTCGGCCGCCTTGTCGGCGTTCGACTTGAGCGCCTGAAGCGCGCCGATCACGGCATCCGGGCTCGTCTGGCCCGTCACCTGTTGGGCCGCGGCGACGATCGCCTTGGCCGTTTCGAGTTCCGAAAGAAGTGCTTTGTCCATGGCGTTTTCCACGATGTGTTGGGCCGCGCGGCCGATGACGCTGGAGAAGGAGCCGACCGCATCGATCAGGCCCGCGGCGAGAGCCTCGTCGGCGCCAAGCACGGCACCGTTGAGGGCCTCCACGGTCTTGGGGTCGAGCCCGCGAAGCTCGGCGACGACCGCGATGAAGCGGGCTGCCACCGCCTGAACCCGCTCCTTCGTCCGGGCCTCGGCCAGCTCGGCGAGGGGCTGCGAGGGGTGAGATTCAGCCTTGCCCTGAGGGCTGCGGATCAGCGTGATCTTGAGGCCCTCTTTGGCGAGCGCTTCGGTCTCGTCCAGAAGCGCCGCGATGCACCCGATCGATCCAATGCGACCCGAGGGCGGAGCCGTGATGGTGTCAGCCACAACGGCCAGCCGATACGCCGCGCTGGCCACCAGTTCGTCGCAGTAGACGTGGAGCGGCTTCTGGGTCTCAGCCCGGGCCGCCGCGATCTGCTCCGCACACTGGTCGAGCCCAGCCACATCGCCGCCAGGGCTATCGATCCGCAGGATGACCGCTCCCACAGCCGGGTCTCGAAGGGCGGCCGTGACGCGTGCCGCGATCCGGTCGTATCCGTCGCAGTAGCCGCAAAGACCCTCGATGGCCCGCTGTGCCAACGGCCCCTGGACCGTCACCACGGCAATCGCCGGAACGGGGATGGCAGAGGCCTCCTCACTCCTTGGGGTTGTGTCCACCGCCATGGAAGTGGCCGGCTCGTGCGCCGTCAGTGCGACGAAGCCGCCGACGACCGAGGGGTCCAGTGCCAGGACAGAGGACGCTCCTGCGCGCAGGAGGGCCTTGCGATCGAGTTCGATGAGGCGGATGGAGTCCATGGTCATTTGGCCCGGCGCAAGTTGAACTCTTCGAGGAGCGGCCCGATCTCGACACCAAACCCAGCGAGCTTCTCGAGCCCTTCGCCGAGGGTCTTTAGGGTCGTGGCTCGAGCCGCTAGGTCAGCGGGCGGCCTCACATCCCAGCGCGGCCAACCGGCAAGCTCGGGACGGCTCGGATCGACGCTGCGCATGACCCAGGGCTTCCAGAGCTGATTTCGCAGCGTGTCGGCCAAGCCATTCGCATCGCTCACGAGGTACTCGGCTCGAACACGCTCTAGGAGAGAGGCGCCATCGCCTCCTACTCCCGTGCTGGTGTCCGGGTCCCGGCCGAGGAGGATGGCCGTGATCTCGCGTCGCAGCTCTGCGACGAAGTCGAAGAAAATCTGGTGGGTCTGGGCCACCAACTCCATCCACTCCGCATCCCAGCCCGGCGTGTCCTTGTGGTCGGATTGGGGGAGCCGGATCAGGCCTTCGGATCCGAGCCTTCGGATCTGCGAATAGAACGCCTTCGAGCCGTTGTTGCCGGCGCCGCCCTCAACGTCGTCGCTGTGGCGTTGGGGCTCCTTGATTTTGATCGCTGGGAGGCCGTGCTTTTCGGAGTATCGGGCGGCGTCTCGATGCCCTAGAGTTCGCATCAGCCACAGCATGCCGATCGGCCTGATGGCGCCGAGCATCCAGGAGTCCCCACCATGCGGAGCATGAAGGACCCAGCCATTCAGGCCGGGGGTCACGTGGTGACGCGTGCCGTCACGCGACGTGTAGTAGTAGGCCTGATCCTGGTCGCAGTATTCGAGGCCGTGGGGCCTGAGGCGACGAAGGCACGGCATCCAGTCGCCGTCGATGAGCTGGAGGTCGTCACGGCCTACCGCGACGCCGCCCATGATGACGTCGCGTTGAAGGGCCGAGACCTCGGAGGTCGGGATACAGGTCCACCAGTGCCGCTCCATCGTTGCGGCCACGGCTCGGGCCCTGCGGTCATCGACCCCAAGGTTCGGCTCGACTGAAAAGGGAAGGCCGTCCCTCGACGCCAGTGCATTGGCGCGGGTTTGAAGTCCCGAGAAGATGCGGCCGTCTCGGAGACATGCGTCGGCGAGACCAGCCGACGCGCTGAAGCTCCCCTGCTCGTGTTGATCGATGGCGGCTCGGACCAGTGCGACGGTCCAGGCCGAGAGGCTCAGCAAGGGTGAGAGATAGGCCTCCGAGATCCGGGCATGCGGCTCCGTCCTGCCCCGTGGTGTGGTTGGGAGGGCGATGACGTTGTGAGCCATGTCGTCGGTCGGAGGTCAGTCGTCGTAGCTACTGGGCAGCCGAGCCCCTTCGAGGTCCTTGAAGGTTGGGACCGCTCCCATGTGGAGTCGGAACTCAGAGATCCCCCACACCAAGGCATCGAGGCGGTCAGGTGAGGTCGCCTTCTTGCGGCCCCTTTGCGCCTGCTGCGTCGAGGGGTCGAAGGTCACCATTTGACCTTCCAGCTCCTCGAACTTGCGAGCGTGGAAGACCCGGCCCTGCTCGTAGAGCGCAGCGACGGGAACAGCCCGGAGGTCTTTGGAGGCCCGAGCCTGAACCTGCCTGATGGGGATGTGTCGGTCTTGCTGGCGCAGCACGGCGACGATCGTGTCGTAGCCCCTGCTGACCTCGGCGACGATGGCCTGCGCCTTGTACCTCTTTGCCGCCGTGTGCGCCTTCTCGGCCCATTGCTCGGGGGTCCAGTGACCGGAGAGGTCATCGAGGACGTAGACCCTTCGATTGGATTCACGAACGACGATGATGCCGGTCTCGTCGTTGTTCGCGTTGCTGCGGACCGCGGGGTCGATCGCGACGTAGGTGGTCCCGGTCTCAGGCGGGTTTGGTTGATATTTGATCCAACCAGCCTGAAAGAGCCCGCCAGCGAGATCGATCATCTCGCCGCCGAACTCCATCCGTCCAAATGCGGTGTGGGCCAGGCGCTCAGCGTTTTCGAGGTAGGAGGCGGGAAGAAATGCTCTGTTGTCGTGAGTGGTGCTGGTGCGGACCACTGCATTGCGAGCCGAGGGGTCGTCCAGCAGTTTGGCCAGCCAGGGCACCATGTGCCGGGGCCGCGGATTGGACGTGAGGAAAAGTTGGGGGTGTAGTCCGAGCCGGAGACGGTTGAGGAGATTTTCGATCGTCGTCTCTACGTCCATGTAGAGAGCGACCTCGTCCGCCCACGCGAAGTGGAATTGGAACCCCCTGATCGCGTCAGGGTTCTCCGCCGTCAGCATGATGATCTCGGACCCGCCGGGAAAGACCACCTTCGAGTGCGAGCTGCGGTACCAGCTCCGCTTTGCACCGGGGTAGGCCCCGAGGATCCCGGACTCGCCGAGGACCATGACGTCTCGGACGTCTTTGGCGGTCCGGCCGACGAAGCCAACGCAAATGGGAGTCTTGTTTTTCTCCGCGGGTTCGATTTTCGATCTTGCCCATTCGGAGGCGGAGCGGGTCTTGCCGCTGCCAACGCCTCCCATGTCGAGGTAGATCGACCATGGGGTCTGGGGTGGGATCTGCTCGGGTCGGGCCCAGAGATCCCAACGGTACCGCAGCTCCGCCAGAACCTCGGGGGGCAGCTCCGCCAAGCCTGCGAGGTCGAGGCTGGCGAGGCTGGGCATGATGAGGGTCAGCCGGTCCGGAGCAGACCGTTTGGCTTCGTGGTGGCGGGGGGCGAGAGATTCTCTTTTTTGGCGGCCTGGGCGGCCTGAAGGCGTCGGAGGCGCTCGATCACTGCCTCAGCGTCTGCCGCTGCCTGACTGGCCACGATGCCGGGCCCCTTGGCGACGGCCATCGCAACCCGTAGTTGCTTGTAGGCGTCCCTCAGCTCTTTGCTGACGGCTGCCATTTCGCGGGGAGGGAGCGGCTTGTCGAGGGCGTCCTCGAGACGGCTGATCTGGAGCCGGAGGCTGGCTACCTCGTCGAGGGTCGCCTTGGCTTTGCGTCGCAGCTTCTTTTGGGTTTGGGGGGAGGCGGGACCTGGAGGCGGGACCTGGAGGCCCTCCCGCTCAATGCGGCTCGGCCGACCTGGCTTTCGGCGCGGGGTACCGGCTGCGACTGCCATCCGGTACAGCCGATTTTCGATCGTCCGTCTCTGCACATCGATCCCGAGCCGGTCTCGCAGGGTCAGGGCGATGTCATCACAGCTCTTGCCCGCGTGGTGCTCGGACCTGATCAGGTCCAGCGCCTCATCTGTGAGCTGGGAGACCATGATGGGATCGGCCTGGATTTAGGGTCTCGATAAAAGTTTGCGGCGCTTTTCGACCCTTTTGGTTGCCCCGGGGGGGGTTCCCAAAAAGGTCTCTACGGCGTCGGGTGTGCGGGCCAGCTAGGCCCAGGTCCCCACACCCTTATGGGGTGTGCCTCGAAACATAGTGTAACGAAAAGTGACAGCCAGGGCAGCTCATTTCGAGTCGGGCTCGGCAATGGGGACAGGTCGGGATGGTCTCCGCCAATACAAGGGAGCGGAGCAGGGCGGGCCAGCGCTCCTCGATGGTGGCCAGGGTGATGGCCTGTCGCGCCGGATAGATGCCGTGCTGCCTGAGCTGGCGCCACATCGTGACCCTGCTCACCCCGGCCATCGCTGCAAGCTGGCTGACCCTGTACGCCGGCCTCACTTGGTGGAACTCCCGAGAAGCCAGCCCACGTCATGACCAGCCTGGACCTCGACGACGAAGGCAGCGAGACGCCTCGACACGCGGTGCCAAGGTCCTCGGACCAACTCCTCCCTGAGTAGGGCCAGCACGGGCTCAGTGGGGCCAGCCAGGGCAGCGACTAGAGTGCAGGTCCTAGGACCTGCCACTGGAGCAGGTTCCGTGGAGGAGGTGATGGCGACGTATTCGGCCCCCTCCTCCACGATGAACCTGGTGTGAGGTTGCCGGGGCTCCGGGCCCTCTAGGACTGGCAGAGCCGCTAGATGCTGCACAATGTCCGGCTGGGCTGCCAGGAGGCCTTGGAGCGCCTGGACGCGCTCCTCGTGGACCCTGGCCAGGGTCCTGGCACGCTCGACCCTGTACTCCAGGTCGGCGTGGTCCTTGGCTGTCCGTTCGGCCGCCTCGATGGCTTGGACTCGGAGTCGATGCAGTCGGTCGATCTCCACGTCGCGATCCTCGCTGGTCCAGTAGTCGGCCCTCATCGCTGGACCTCGGCCTCCTCATACGCCCTCGACCTTCGGGTTATGACCGTGGTCTCGTACGCGCGTCGGGCCTCCGTAACGAGCCGGTGGGACTCCGCCTCGAGCGCGACGAACCGGGCTCGATCCTCCCGGTAGAGCCGCGTCAGGTGGGGTCTGGCGGGCCCCTCCCACGTCCAGCCCGGGACCAGCACCACGGCAGCAGAGACCCCATAGGCGGGACTGCGCTGCCCATAGTGCGTGGTCAGGACTAGCACAGTGCGGGGGTCTAGCTGGGCTAGGCGCTCCTCTACCTCAGCGAGGTGACGGCCCACACCAATGCGGTGGGCCATCGCAAGCTCGGCGGCGTCCAGGCTGGCGCCCCCCGCTCCAAGAAGGGCGCCGTGACTGGACCGGAGCCCGGCGTCACCGCGTGCAGTTGCTGGGCCGGACCCGAGGTACCACGGCAGATCGATGTCGGCTTTCATACACGCGCCTGCCTAGATTTGATGGCGGCGAGCAGGTGCGTGTATGCGTTCGCTAGCGCTCTCGCATGACACTGGGGGTCGCTGAGCCAGCGTGTGTATAGCTCGTCGGCTTCGTCCTCAGAGCCGACGGAAAACGTGAAAGACACCTGCTGCGTGCCCCTCGACATCCGGAGGAGTTGGATGCGGCTCGCCAGGAGCCAGGCAGCAAACCACGTGTCCGAGGTCTCTATCGTGGACCCCGTGATAACGGGCGCAGTCTTCATCGAGGTCGGGCCTCCACGCGGATGGTGATGACAGCCTCCGGTGTCACAATCTCCAGGGCCTTGGGCGGCTGCTGCGCGGGCTGCTGCGCGGGTGTCTGCGTCTGCGTCTGGGGAGGTCTGAGAGGCCCGCCACAGGCCCGGTAGACGGTGCCCGTGACGATCTGGGAGATCATCCCGGACGCGCATTGGTACTCCCTGGCGAGGGCCGCCAGGGTGACCTGGGTGGTGGCGTATCGGGTGCGGATTTCGCGAATCTGGTCTGGCGTGTATCGATTTTTCTTCATGCCCCAGAGGGGGCATAAGGAGATCCGCAAGTCAGTGAGGGAGGTGCTCCCTTTCGGGACGACCTCGACCGCCGGTTCGATTTTCTCGATGCGGTATCGAAGAATCATCGAGATGGCGGGTGAGCCGGTCCTAGCTTGATGGCGTTGCGGTGGAGCTTAGGAGTTGCTTCGGAAGGCGCTACCTGCGGGCGCCACCAAGTTGTTGGACGCGGCACCGAAGAGCGCTGCCGCGATCAACGGCAGGCTCCATGGGCGGTAGATCGCTCCTTCCGCTCAGCGGATGTAAGGTGACGGGTCGTCGATCCACTCGAAACGCTGACCGTCGAAGAGGGCTTCCACCTTGTCCTTCTCGCCCTTGGTCAGCATCCGATCGAAGGCCCATGCCGAAGCTTCGTATCCGTTCCTTCCGGCAGAGGCGTATCGGACGATGAGCGGTTGAAATTCGTCCTCGTGAGGGTCTCGCTCGTTGGTCGGCCACGTGCGGAGCACGATGATCGCGGAGGCTCGCGAAGGATTGTGCTGGAAGAGCTTGGTGAGTACCTCCGCTCGAAGCTGGTCGTGGTCCTCGGGACCGATGATCGGTGTGGTCATCCTTCTCCTACCAGGCGCGTAATCCGAGATCAGTAGCTGACGAATGCGTCATCCGAGAGCGTAACACACCCACTGATCATTCCAGGGGGACCCCTTCGGGGTGTTCTCAGAGGATCCGTCATCCAAGACCCTACGTGAGTGTTACGCTCTCGGATGACGCTCCAGCCGCCTACTGATCTCGGATGACGCCCCTCTCGGAACGAAAGCCCCCTCTGCGTCACACGACCTCCAGGACGTCCTCCACGAACCTCTCGGACGCGGGCAAGGGCTCGTAGAGCCTGAGGCACCTCGGATCGAGCGAGAGCCTCACGGGCTCGAACCTCGGGTTGTCGCGGTTCTTCAGGTTCGAGACGACGACCTCGTGGGAGGCGCGCATCTCGTCCGAGGCGTACGAGGTCGTCACGACGTCGGCGCTCCTCTCGGCCTCGTTCGCGTAGCTCAAGTCGTACAGGCCGTACTTCCCGTCGGCCTTCTCGGCCCGCTTGCGGCCTTCACGGTTGAGCTGGTGAAGGAGGAGGACGGGGAGCTTCACGCCTCCGGCGAAGTGCAACGCGAGTTGCTTGAGCCCGCGGATCATGTCGTTGAGCTGGACGCCGAACGGGTCCCGGCTGTTCGCCGGCCTCCCGAGGAGTTCCGTGTGGTCGATCACGACGAGGTCGATGTCCATCGTTCGGTGGAGCCGCTCCAGCTCGGTCCTGATCGCCGCGACCGAGGGCGACGGCGCCTGCCAGATGTGGAGGCGGCAGTAGTTCCGGGAGCCGTCCTCGTCCTTGAGGTCTTGGAGAACCTCCTTGTAGAAGACCTCTTCGTCGCCGGTCAGCTCGCCATCACGGACGCGGCATCCGTCGAGCGGGTCCTTGCCGGCGAGCTTGAACGTCGCGGCGCTCGAATGCAGCGTGCAGAGCCGCCGCTGGAGCTGCTCGAGCGGCATCTCCATCGAGATGTAGATGACGTTCGCGCGGTAGCGATGAACAGCGTTGTAGGACCACTGCGTGGCGAAGGTGCTCTTGAAGTCCCCGGAGAATCCGGCGTGAACCCATAGCTCCCCCCTCTTGAGCCCGCGGCAGGCCTTGTCGATGGTGTTGAATCCCGAGAGCGTCCCGTACTTGTTCGGCGAGTCCTTCGCGGACCTGTACCGGTTCCACTCCTCTTCGGGGTCGAGGAAGCCCTTGGAGCGGGGGCCTTTCGGTGTCGGGAGGATCCCGGGGATCTTGTCGTTGAGGTACGCGACGGCGTCGTTGACCCCCTGGAGCTTGACCTTCCTCCGTCCCTCCTGAACGACCCGTCCCTTGCCGTTGATCTCCTTCGCGTCCTTGAGCAGGAGATCCATCTTCACGCGCCGCTGGTCCTCCACGAGCTGGTCGAGGAGGTGGCTGTACTGGCGGCGCTCGTAGATCGGGCACCCGTCGATGTCCTTCAGTCGCTCGAGGACCTCGACGTTCCCCTCCCGCTCGAAGAAGTCCCGAACCGTCGCTGCGCTCGGGACCTCCAGGTTTACGGTGTAGAACTCCCTGACGAACTTGGCGAGGCGCTCGTCCTCGGGATTTACCCACTCGATGCTTGACTCGCAGAGGCGCTGGTAGTTGCTGTCGAGGGCTTCGGCCGAGATGCCGCCAAAGTCGATGACGCCGCGGAGGAGACGCTTCATTGCGCACCTCCCCCGAAGAGCCGATCGGCGACGCCCGTTTCAGTCTCGGCACCGGCCAGGTCGAGAAGGGTGAAGCCCTCCTCAACGAGGACGTCCTCGAGTTCGGCGCACCAGGCCGGGTGGTTCTCAAGCGGGCGAGACGGCGACTCCACGAACCAGATCATCCGGGACCGATCGATCGCCTCGACGATCGCGCCGACGTTTGCCTTGTGCTCACCGCTGGGCCGAAAGCGGACAACGACCAGGCTGAAGGGTCTGAGATCGTCCATAACGGAGCCGGTGAGGACCTTGCTGGCACCGGGCCGCTGGCCGAGCCGGAGGTTGCGGAGCCCGGTGTCGTCGGTCACGTGGACGCAAACGTCCGGCTCGCGGAAGTAGCTCGCGACGAGCCAGCCGGCGAAGTGGGCCTTGAACTGGTCCCACCGGCACCGGATCCGGAACCTCCCTCGAATGGGCTCCAGTGCTGGGGTGAGCAGCCCTCGACCTGGCTTTACGCCCTCGAGTCCGTGGCGCTGAAGGCAGAGCCGAGCCCGGCGGAGCTGCTCGCACCGACAAGTCTGCTCGCGCTCCTCGGCGTCGTAGTACCACCCGGACCCCCGGCAGACGGGACAGACCTCAGTGGACGACATCGGGGCCTCCCTTCAGGAGCTTGCGGCGGATACGCAGGCGTCGCTGGGCGTCACGGATTTGCGCCTTGCGCTCCGGAGTCTTCGCCCGGTCCCGGTCGTACTGGCGGGTCTGTTCCGCGTGCTCCTTACGCCACGCGGTGCACACTTCGTTGTGCTGGTCGCGGTAATCGTCGGACCGCTTCCACCGCCTCTCCCGGAGGTCGTAGAACCTCAAGATGAAGGCATAGGGATGGGCCGCCCATTGCGGCTCATCGGCCCGCTGCTGCGCCCGCAGGGTCCTGGCAACCGCGAGCAGCTCGTCCCAGTCGTCGGCGTCCATGGCGTCCCGGAGCGCTCGATAGAGGTCGTCAACCTGGCGCCACGTGGGCTCGTCCGGATCGTCCGAAAGCGCGAGCACGGCGGCCCGGAACTCGTCGGCGAGCCGACGCAGATCAGATTTCTCGTTGCCGGCGCTCTCGGCCGGTGTAGGTGAAGCAGTAGGCATAGTTGCTCCCGCATTCGCCACCCCTGGTCCGGGTGGCGTTTGCACGTGGGGGTGGGGGTCAGCGGGCCTCGGTTAGCCCGAGGGCATCTCGGAGCACGCGCTCGACGAGCGCGGCGATCGTGATGTCCTCGGCCGCGGCACGAAGCTTTGCGGCCTGAGCGATCTTGGCGTCGATCGTGATCGTCCGCCGGGTCGGTCGCTCAGGAGTGGTTTGGGTCGTGGTCATTCGGGTTCTCCTCCCGGCCACACCCCGCCACTGCGAGCCCGCACCGTGCGGCCCCCCAGGGGCAAGGTGCGTCCGCTCGAACTGGGACTCGCCATCGGTGGTCCCGGCGACCGAAGGCCGGGACCAAGTCAGCTCGATAGGGAGCTGACAATCCGAGGTTGGCGCTATTACTCAGTGAATAAGCGACTTCCTGAGACGGTCAAGCACAATTCTCAGAAATCGTCGGGAATTACTCAACTTTTGAAGTTGCCCAACTTTGGAAGTTACTCAAAAGACGCGGGGCTTTTGCCGTCCGGCTACCCCTCAGGGGTATGCACCACGACACGGCCCTCACGGCGCTGCGATTAGCCCAGGCGTGACATCGCCTCCCGGAGCCGCTCCTCCTCAGTCATCTTCGGGGGCGGCGGGACGACCGGGCGATCGGGATTGTCCAGCCGAGGCCCGAGGTCCTCACCCGTCGCCCAGCGACGAAACACGTCGGCGACAATCTCCGGACCAGCGGTGTACCAGTGAGGCCGCCTGCGCCCGAGCGCAAAGCGCCGGAGATGGATGTCCATCTGGATCAGGTCCCCCTTTTTGGGGTCTCGCTGGGGTGCCGTCGCCTCGAGCGTCATGTCCTTCAATTTGCACGTTTTCTCGGGGTCACTCGCGATCCCGAGGTAGACGGCACCGTGATAGTCGCGTGCGGCGTAGATCATGATGCCACCTCCTCGTCGTCGAAGCGGAGCTGCATCAGCACCGCGTCCAGGGCCGTCTCGCTCAGCGGCGCATGGACGTCGGCCACCCGCATCGTGGCCAGCGATGTGACCTGGACACTGCGCCCGCTCGCGTCGAGCAGCCAGCGATTGAGCGCGCGGACGTCCTGATGGTCGTATGTAGTGTGCACAACACATGTGCCGTCGTCGCGGATCTCGTCGATGTACTGCCATCGGTAGTCCGCGCTGTACTCGTCGGCCAGGGGGGTCTCGGTCTCAGTCTGGGTTTCCATTTTCTCTCTCCTCTCTCAGGCAAACGGGTTCGGAAGCGGCTCGACGTCGCCCTCGACCGGCGCCTCGGCGTCGAGCATCCTGAGCAGTGCCATCCGGCACACGTCGCTACGGGACACCGTGAGCCCAGTCTGCTTGGCCATAGCCTTTGCGTAGGCGTCGGCCCGAGCGATCATCGGCTCGGGCATCCGTACCATCACCTCTCGCATTGCTATCTCCTCTCGTGGCCGCGGCGCTTTGCCGTGGCTCGTGGACTATAGATACACCGGGCATGGCGCATCGCAATGGGTTTCCCTGGCCTATCCCGCTGAAATGACACAATGTTCAACCCTAAATTGGTGGTTCGATCTTCTCGATCGCGCCAATCGCCCGGCAATTAGGCTGCTAGCTGCAACCCCTAAATTGCAATGGTCATACTGAACACGACGCCGCACCAAATTGGGGGTACGCAAAAGAAGAACCCCCAATTTGATGTGATTCAAATTGGGGGTTCTTGAATGTCCTACAGAGCCCGTCAGTGCTCGACGCAAATCGCAAGCGCTGTGATGGTGCCGACCAGCTCCGGGTCCTGGTTCCATCCGGTGCAGATCCAGGCCTGCACCGGTGCATCCTCGATGGGCTCGCCGTCCTGCATGGGGACCATGGGCGCCGACGTGACTGGCACGATCGAACCGCGGTACCCACCCCAGATGCACCCGCCGGTCACGATGACCGTGTCGTCGGGGCAGTTCGCCTCGACCCTGGTCATGGCGTCGGGATGGGCCTCGAGCCGGGCCATGATGTTGATGCGTTCTTGCGGCTCCGGCTCAGGCTCGATGCTGGGGGCCGTGCAGCCAAGAAGCGATGACCCGAGCGCGGCTCCGACGCTGAGCTTCGCGATGGCTGCACGGGCTCGGTCTAGCGTGGTGTGCGCGTAGCGCTGTGTGACCTCCAGCGAGTGGTGACCCATGAGCTGCTGCACCGTTCGAGCATCGGTGCCGATCCCGAAAAGAGCGCCGCAGAAATGGTGACGCAGAGCGTGGACGCGGGTCCTGGGGATGCCGAGTCTCTTGGCCGTTCTCTGCACGGCCGCCCAGATGCCGGCGTCGGACCACGGTCTCCCGTCGTGGTTCGTCGCCACGTAGTCACTTGGGTTGAGCGTTTTTAGGACTGGCCGTAGCAGCTCGGCGAGCTGAGGCGCGATCGGGACGACCCGATCATGTCCACTTTTTGGGGGTGCCTCTTGGCCATGGGTGCGGCCGATCCTCACCGTGATCGTGCCCCTCTTGAGGTCCACGTCGCGCGCCCGCAACCCCCGGATCTCTCCCGCCCGCAGTCCGGCGAGAGCCCCCAGAGCCACAGCGAGTCGCACCTTCTTTCGCTTGGCGGCGAGGACGGGCTGACGCTCTTCGTCGTCATCCTCGTCGAGGATCTTGGCGACGTCCTCCTGCTCGATCGCCTCCGGCTCCCTCTGCCCCACGGAGGGCAGTGGCGGGAACGCGGGCACGCCCTCGACCAGCGTCCCGGGCTCGCCACCCTGAGGCCCCACGCTCCGCAGTACCGATCGCAGCAGGATGTGATGGTTGCGCCGCGTGCTCGGGCTCATACCCGTCGCGATCAGGTCCGTGTCCCACTTCACGATCGCGGCCCTGGTGATCGAGCTGAGCCGCACACCCTTCCATCGACGCATTCCCGGTGCGTCGATGAGGACCCTGTAGCCGTGCTGCGTGCTGGGCTTCAGTTTCGGCAGCTCGACGGCGACGTAGTGCTTCACGGCGTCTTCCCACGCCGCAGCGGAGTTCGCCTTCGGGACGGGGGCGTTCGCCGTAGGTGCGACGACGACGCTTTGCCGGGCCGACAGCAGCGGGACGATCGTACCGTGCCGCTCCCAGTACGCGATGATGTCGCGCTCCTCTGCTTCGGCTGCCGCTCGTGTCTGGATCCGAGCGACCCGCCGGTAGCGCTCGACGTTCCCGTCGGCCCGGCGGGACTTGCGATCGATGACCCAGTAGTCGTGACCTTTGATGGTGCGCTTCTTGATGCTCATTTTTCGGACGTCCCTTCCATCCAGCCCGCGGAGAGCTGGACCTTCCAGTGGCGTCCGAGTCGCCTCGCCCTGATCCCGTCGATGCTGACCTCGACCACTCCATCCGCTGCCACGGAGCGCTTGGCTCGTTGCAGCTTCTTCCGGAGAGTTTCGGTCGTCTCATCCAGGATCTCGGCCGCTCTCGCGATCGAGATCCAGGTCTTTTGTGATGCGAGGCCCATGATCGCCTCTACACCGCGGGAAAGTTAGTGAGCCCGTGTTTTAATTTGGAAAGTGGAAACTGAGTGGCAACTAAACGCCCTCCGAGAGGCCTCCTTCTCGTTTCGGATGGGTTTAGCCGTTGTTTTTGGGCTCATCGTGGGAAGTTTGCAAAACCGTTATACGCGGGTTCGAATCCCGTCCTCACCTCCGCGCCGTTGGCGCGTCGGCTCGGTTGGGATGTGTGATTTTGCG
>CAZXMG010000007.1:182006-216057 GCA_964641275.1 uncultured Polyangiaceae bacterium | reverse complement strand
GTGACCAACTGCTGGGCCTCTGCGCTCCATGCCGACATGGCGTGCGTGTCGAGCGAGCGTTCGTGCTCCCTCGCCGCGAGAATCTCGTCGAGACGGGCCAGATGACCGCCGACCGCGCCCGATAGGGCGGCACCTCCGGCCTTCTTCAGACTCGAGATCGTGTGGTCGTGGAGGGCACTCAGCCCGCTGCGCACGGCGCCCGACGCGAGCACGACGCGCCGCAGTGGGTCGCTCGAGTCCGCTGGCCACGCGGCGAGCCACTCACGCAGACGTTCGCACGAGTCCGTTCCCTCCTTCACCAGCGCTGCGAGTCGCGTGATGGACTCACGGAGATCTCTGGCACGTGGGCTGCCACCGAGGCCCAGGCGGTCGAGCTGCTCGTTCGCGCCCTGGAGCTGGTTCCGCGCGTCCCTGGCCGCGCTCCTCAGGTCAGCAGCCAACCGGTCCTGAGCCATCAAGGTGCGGGCGCCGCTCGGCGGCTCGACCTTGAGCAGGTCGCGGGCCAGCTCGCGAGCACGTGCCCAGTCTGCGAGCTCGAGCAAAGGAGCGCGCTGGAGGCGGAGATTCGCGCGCTGTTTCCCATCGATCGGTACCTCATCGAGGGTCTCACCGATGGAGGTCACGACGCGGAAGCTCTCGATGATCGTGAGCAACCTCAGGAAGAAATTCCGCACCAGGATCGGCAGGCCGTACGTGTGCTCGAGCTTCGAATCGATCGCGTCCCACGAGACGCTGGGGCCTATCGCCTCGTCCCGCACCGTTTTGATGTAGCGCGTGTCGAGACGCAGACTCGCGCTCGACTGACCGAGCTGCACCAGCTCGAGCGGCTCGCCCAAGGTTCGCAGGGCGCGAGCCTCTTCGTCGGTGAAGGTGGCGGTGTGGTGAGGCGCTGCGATCGCGCGGGCCGTGAAGTCGCAGAGCAGGCCAAGGCTGTCTGCTTTGGGGTCAGCGTGGAATCGCGGGTGAGCGCCCCACTGATGGTCGAGCAGGAGTCCCCCGAGCTTCTCGAGGGTGTCCGAGAGCTCACCCGCTGGGACCTTGGGCTCGAAATCGCGGACGAGGCCGACCAGCTTGCCGTGGTCGCGATAAAGCTCTCCCAGCCGGCTCGCGAGGTTCTGTCGCAGGTTGTGGGCTTGGCTGGCTGCCTGCTCGCGCACGCTCGCTTGGTCTTGGGGCGAGAGCTCACGCAAGAGGTCGTCGTGCGCCGGATCGACCAGACGATCGAGCGCCGCGATGTCTTCGAGAAGAGAGAGCTCGTTGGGCGTGAGATGACGGGGAAGCCAGCACACCGTCAGGCTGCTGCCGTCGCGGCGCCGCACCTCCAGCGCACGCTGTTCGTCGTCAGCCGGGGTGTGAGGCGGCGTGTCCCACGGGTAATCGAGCAGGATTCGCACCTCGCCAGGCTGCGCCTTGAACTCGGCGTTGCTGAGCTCGCGGACGTTGCGGACGTCGACGAAGGCCTTGCGTCGCGTCTTGCGCCACTCGATGTTGCGCGTATCGCCGAGGTCTTCGCGCTTCAGGCCCAGCGCAGGCAAGAGCACGGTGTAGAAGGCGCTCAGCAGCGGGTTGTTTTGCCCCGTGATCGAGGACCGCGCGCGGCCCAGGATTTCGCCGAAGTTCACCTTCGAGAAGACGATCGACACCGTGGCTTGCGCCCCGTTGCCTGAGATCTGGAGCACGCCCGGAACACGCCGTGCGAGCTCGGACAGGTCGGCGAAGACGCGATTGGCTTTCGAGCGCTCGGTCTCACCGTCGATCTCGGCGTCATTCAGCCGCACGAGACGCTCGACGGTCAGCGCAGTCGTCCCCTTCAACCGAGGCGACACCTCGGCGAGGAGCGCTGTCTTCACGATCATGTCGAGCACGTGACGACGTTCCTCGTCGAGCTCACTCTCGGCCACCATCTGGGCCATCGCGCGTTTGAATTGTTGGTGGTACGTGCGATGGATCGCGCGAAGCTCGTCGACCTTCTTGCTGCCCTCGATCCCGGCCTCGGGGAATAGCGCATCGAACGCGGCCCCGACCGGGAGCAGCTCCCCGAGCGGGAGGCTTGGGTGCGACAGCACGAGCAACTCGTAGAGCAGGCGCAGCGCGGTGCGGTCGCGCTGCATGAGCGCTGAAACGTCGACCAGCATCTCGATCAGCGCCGGGTGGAACGGATAGACGTCCTTCAGGTACTCGAGATCTGCGGTCTGGAGCACCGAAGACAGAAGCCTCTTGTGCTTGTCCGCCAGGGAAACGCGCACGGCCTCGACCTCGGCCTCGCAGCCCGGTTTCACGCGCAGCACGCGACCCTTGCAAACGTACCGGAGCTCCACGTCCTCGAGGTCCGTCTTCTCGAAGCGCTTGGAGTGATGACCAAGGTGCTCGTGGAGCAACTTTTCCTCGACGAGGTCGGGGAAGAACTCCTCGATGTTCCGCTGGCGGGCGACGAACACGAACAGGGGCAGGCTGCGCGCGCCATCGGCGTGGTCGACCATGACGTTGAGCTGGTTGATCGCGCGCTCGAAGCCTTGCTTGTCTTTCTCGCGGAGCCACAGCAGAAATTCGTCGATCATCAGGACGAGACCGCCGTAGCCCTGACTTTTGACGTGGTCGGTGAGTCGGCGGAGGCCGGTCGCCCAGTCGGGGTCGATGCCCGCGTCACGCGCGTCACGTCCCTTCCACTTGAGATACTCGCGGGCTAGCGCTTCGCGATCCTCGAGCCCCCCGCGCGCCATGGCCTCGAAGTCTTCTTGCGAGCCGACGACGCCGGCGTCGTAGAGGCCCTTCCAAAACGCAGCGCCATACAGCTGCGCTTCTCGGCGCGCTTCGTCGAGGACGCCGTCGACGTGCAGAAACTCGAAGCGCGCTTTGCTCCGACGCGCGAGCGCTGCGTTGGTGGCTTCGTACACGATGCGATCGAGGCCCGCAGCTTGCCCTTGATCGCCCGAGAGCATGTGCAGGCGCACCACCAGCATCTTCGCGTCCGCGATCCAGCCGCGGTGCTCGGCGTCCAGCGCGCGGATGACTGGGGCGTCCTTCTTCCACGCCCGCGCGTCGTTCTCGAAGAGCAGGCTCAGCAAGTACATGAAGTGGCTCTTGCCGGAGCCGAAGCTGCCATGAACGAAGCGACCGAAGTCCTCGCGTCGCTCGTGGGTGTGACGCATGGCTTTGAATATGATCGGCAGCTCGGTCGCGACGGTCGGCGTCAGCACGTACTCTCGGACCAGCTTGTCGACGTCACCGTCCTCGCGCAGCTGGACGACGAAATTGAGCGCAGTGAGCTCAGCCGCGGAGGGCAGGGCGAATACGTCGGAGATGGTTCGCGTCATGGCTTGGTTCCCCGGCTCAGGGCACGATCTCGAGAGCAGCGTCGCCGCGCCACCGGCCATCGATGCGGCCACCAGCGTCGATCTGAAAGCACCAAAGGCTGTCGCGGGTCCGAATGGCGACGGGCGTCGCGTCGATGGCGCCTGCGCTGGTGATGCGCCGCTTGGTGGGGCGCTTCTTGATCCTCTCAGCCATGTCCCCGCGGCGGACGATGCCCGGGTGGCGGACCGGCACTTGAACGTCTTTCGAAACGGGCGGCGCCGTGAGCAGAACAGGCTCGCCGCGTCGGAGGATCCATTCCAGACCGTCCATCCGAACCACGTTCGGCAGGCTGTGAGAGTTGAACGGCGTGACCGGCCACGCGCGCTCACGGCGGTGGCGCTGGAACAAGGGCGCGTGGTGGGAGGTCGAGGAGCCGTGATGGGGGATCTTCAGGAGCAGATGCTCCCCGAGGCCGGGGTGCCGAGCGCATAGCGCCGACCAGCCACCTTTCCCACGTGAGGTCTTGGTCGGCAGATCGCTACCCAGCACGATCTTCGCCGTCCCAAACGTGAGCTCGACGACCGCGCTCGCGTCGTTGGGGCTCTCGTTCTTCGGGCGCGTCCGCGAGGGGCCCAGCACCCGCAGCTTGATCGTGGTGCCACCCGTGGGGAGCTTGGCGTTGGTGACTAGGTCGATCCGGTGGGCACTCTTGGCGCAGAGCCGGTCCAACGCGATGAGCCCGTCACGGACCTGTCTGGCAAGGTTGTGTTGACTCGTGACCTGTTTGGACGCGTGGGGCGTAGCCCAGGGCGGCGTGATGGCCACGGTCTGAATCGCCGATCCATATTGTTCGACGAGATCGACGATGCCTTTGGCGTGATCGGTATGGGGATGGGTCAGCGCGTAACAGAGGATCGGCTCGTCCCCTCTTCGCCATTGCTCGAGAACGTCGATCAGGCCCACACCACCGTCCCCGGAGCGACAGCCGTCGAACAGGAGCCATCCGCTCGCGTGCGGCAGGGCCACCGCGATCGCCTCGCCCTCGCCGGGGCCGAGGACGAACACGTAGAGCTTCTCCGAAGACAGCGACTTCAGGTCCGCGATGGGGCCGGCGGGAGGGAGCTCCTTCAGCGTCATTGCAGCGCGGCGGTTTGTGGACTTGGCTCGTCCTCGGGGTCGTCGTCCTCGGCGTAGGGCTCGGCGCATGGTGGGCTCGACCGAACCTCGGTGACCAGCACGTCCTTGTCGGTCTCTCCGAAGAAGCCAACCTCGAAGAAGCGGTCTACTTGCGGCGTCGTGCGCGACCATTTCTTCCACGTCGCGAGCGAAAACTCCTGCTTGAGCACGCGGCGGTCGGCTGGTTGCACCATGACGACCGCGACGCTCTTCTCGCCTACGTGGAGGATGCGCCCGGGCATCCAATCCACCAACAGGGAGCCGTCCTTCTCCTCCGGCGTCACGCGTGGGGCGCCCCACCGCTGGGCCATCGGGACGTGAGATGGATAGACCGACTCGCCGAGGGTGACAGCCTCCACCGCGTCGTCGACGCGCTCGCGAAGTGCGAGCAGCGTGGGGTTGGTGGTCACCACGTGCCGCGGAATGCGAGCGAACACTGCGCGGGCCCGCTCCACCTCGCCGTGTTTCAGCCAGGCGTCGACCACCCAGCGGTGGAGGTGGCACGCCAACCAGGGTCGCTGCCCAACCTCGACCTCCTGCGGATCGATGCGACCAATGCACGTCTGCCATTCTCGCTCCGCTGTGCGGAAGCGCAGATCGTGGATCAGGAAGGTGATGAGGCGCGAGCTCCACCACGGGTTCTTGGGATCGAGGGCGATGGCCTGGCGGTACGCTGCCTCGATCTCCTCGGGGGAGCCGCCGCTGCGCTGGAGATTGAAGCCGAGGTAGTGCCAGGCGTACGCGTCGGCTGGGTCCTGCTCGATGCGGAGGCGGTACAGCGCGGCGGCGTTCTTGAAGTCGCGAAACTCGACGCTCAGCGACCAGGCCCGGTCGAGCAGCTGCTCGGGCCCGGCGAGGGACAGCGCCTGCCAGCTGTCGGCACCGGCGTCCCCCATCCGGCCGAGGTTGTAGACCCGCTCGAGCCAGTGAAAGCACGCGTCTCGTTGGGCGGGCGGGGCCTGGGCACCATCCAGGCTCGCGTGATAGCTCGCGAGCTTCGTATGGGCAGCAGCGTCGCCTTGCGTGTGGAGCCATCCGCGTGGGCCCGGACCGAGACGGACGAGGCCCCACGCGAGGCGGCTCCTCACCTCGTCCGGCATGCGAAGCTTGGAGCCCTGACTGTAGGCAAGGCACTCAGTCAAGAGCGGCGCGTGGTCGGTGGGCGGACCGGCGAGGTCGAGCGCGACCTTCCGCGGAAGCGAGAACCTCGAACGGCACAGGCGGAGCACCGCGGCTCGAAGCGCGCCGAGCTCGTCGCGTCCAAGCAGCTCGATCAGGCGGTTGAGCAGCGGGGTGAGCTGCCCAAAGCCGCCCCAGAGCTCGGGCAACAGCTCCGACGGAGACTCGCCGAGCGCCGTCACGCCCACCAGCAGGCGCAGCTGAATCGGCGACAGGTTCTCGGCACCTTTGACGCCCACGACGCGTCGAAACGCGGACTCGTAGCTGCCCCAGCGTGTGGTGTCGGCCAGCGCCTGGTGATCGAGGTGCGGCACCGTCAACTCGACCGGGCGCGGCAGCGCCTGCGGGAGGAGCGCGAGCGCCGCGGGGTGCACGAGTGTGATCACGCCGAAGCCGGCATCGCCGAGCAAGCCCTCGAAGAAACCGGTTGCCGCCGACTCGCGCCGCGCGCGTCCGGCGGTGCCCGGCTTCTCGGGCCGTTGCCACGAGGCGGGCACGCGCACCACGACCACGCGCTTGGCCGTCGCTGCGAGCTTCGCGACCTGCCGCGTCCGGGCCGACAGCGAGAGCCTCGCGTCGGTGGCGATCTCGATCGCTTCCGGCCCGAGCGCCGCCGCCATTTGCATCAGACCGTGCAGCGGGCCGTCGAGCGCCTCGAACGGCGGCAGCGACACCTCGATGCCAGCAGCCCCGAGCTCCGAAAGCAGCCGGTCACCGAGCGTCCAGCGCCCCGAGCCCGCAGGGCCCGAGACGACGACGCGCTCACCCTCACGCGCACGTGCGGCGATCTCCGCCGCCTGCGCGGGCAGCTCGGACAGCACCGCGAGGCTCATGGCCAGAACCGTACCGCAATATGCAACCGGCTTGCCGGTTGAATCAAAGAGCAAAATTCTCCCGCGAATTCTGAACGAGCAGCGCCGAAGGCCCCGCCACATGCCAACTGGCACGGGAGAATTCGCTCGCGGCTCATGTGGGATCCACGGTCTTCTTGCGCTTTGCGCGCGAAGCCTTCGGGGCCTCGGACCCCTTCCCGGGCTTGGGCGTGCGCTTCTTGGGCGCGCTCAACGCGAAGCCCGCGCCCCACGCCTCGAGCAGCGTGTCGGTGACACCCTCTTTGCCGACGAGGCTGGTGACGTCGGCGCGCAGATCCGCGGCGGCGCTGGTGGACTCCCACGCGACGTACGGCAGCAGGAACCACACGCCGTAGAGCACGCCGTAGCGCTCGGGGACGGGGACGCCGGCGGCCTCGAGGCGCTCGTCGAGGCCGAGTAGCGCGCGCGCGCGCTCACGCGGCGTCCATCCCGCCCAGCCGAACAGCGGCGCGCCGTCTTCGAGGGGCGGAACCTCAGTGAAGGCGATGAAGCGCTCCTTCGGCACGTCGAGCTTGCCGCGGTGGGTCCAGTACTCGCCCTTCTGGTAGTCGACTCGGTCGTACTTCGGCGGAACGGGCGGCGTGACGGGCTTGCCCGCGTCCTCTTCGTGCTGGGCCTGCCAGGTGCGCTCCCACTCGGCCCGCTTCTTCAGGCCCTCGGGCTTGAAGACGTGGTGCTTGTTGTTCGGGACGCTCTCGGCGCGGAGCCGCGTGGCGATCAGCGCGTCGACGTCGAAGTCTTTGCGTGCGGTGAGGAGCTCGCCCACCGCGAGGAACGCGGCGTCGCTCCGCAGCGCCGCGGCGACGTGCGCGACGGTGAAGGGCTCCTTGCGCTCTTTGACCCAGGTCTCGACGCGATCGTCCAGGTAGCGGGTGAAGCCTGCGGCCTCTTCGGCGGCGTGGTCGGGCTTGTACCAGCGACGCTTGTACGTCGGCTGCTCGAGCAGGCCGAGCTCGCGGCTCGAGGCTGCTCGCTCGAGGCGGTCGGCGACCCAGCGGCGGTGCGCCTCGGGCACCGCGTCGAGCGACGATTCGGGCTGCCAGCCGTGGCGCTCGAACCACGCGGTCGGCTGCTCGTCGGGCTCTTCGCCGCGGGCGAGCGCTTCGCGTCGCTCGGCGTCCTCACGCGCGAGCGCTAGCTCGAACGGCCGGTGCCCCGGCTGGAGCGGCGGCACGTCCTTCGCCGCACGGACCTCGACGTCGGGGTCGACGCCATAGAGCTGGATGCACAGCCAATCGAGCTCCTCCTGCAGGCCGACCATATGGAAGAGCTTGTCGAGGTCGCGACGGCGGCGCGCCTCGAGCGCGGCGCGGAGAGCGGCGGCGCCCATCGCGGCATGCGAGGTGAGCGTGGCCTCGACACTGTCGTCGAGCCGAGCGCGGGCGAGCCCGTCGAGCATGCGCGCGAAGGCCTCGAGCACGGCGTGGTCGGTGGAGGCCAGCGGGAAGGACTCGAGCTTGCCGCCGTCGCGTTCGAAGAACTGTTCCCAGCCCTCGGACTTCATGCCCTCGTTGACGCCCTGCGATCCCATCGTCTGGGCAACTTGCTTCACCCAGAACTCGCCGACGGACGAATTGAGCTGGCCCAGGAGCACCAGGTGCTGCGCCTCGCTCGCGCCCGGCGGCAGCTTGATGACCGGGGCCGTTCTGTTGAAGACCTTGCCGCCACGGTCGAGGACGAAGTGGTTGTGGGTGGCTTTGAAGGCGAAGGCGATCGAGAGCGGGGTGCGGTAGCGATCTACTGTGACCTGGTGCCACTCGAACCAGGTGCGGCCCGCGGCTCGATAGTCACCGCCGCCGAACACCGCACGTGAAAAAAGACTCGAGCGATAGGGCCACAAACCATGCAGCGTGGTTCCTTGCGGTCGCTCGAGCTCAAGTGCACGCGTGTAGGGGAAATACACTGCGACTTCGGTTGCGTGAAGCCAATCTCGCACTTCTTCACCAAGTGCAAGGGAGCGAATGAACTTGCTATCGATCCCGAGGCGAGAGAGCGAGGACTGCGTACCGATGTAGACGTCGTCAGCGTTCGACATCCCGCCGACTCCAATCGTGCTGTGCGCACCCAGCTTCGCTTGCATCCTAGCGTCGAGCTCCGCCTTCAGCTCCGCTGCGCCCCCACCCCCGATGCTCCACGGGTGCGTCGCCATCGTCGCGCGAGGCACATCCGCGACGCTGATGAACTCGCTCTCACCGCCGGGCGTCGCGTGGAGCTCACGGATGCTGGTCCACACCTTGCCGTGGGCGGGGTCCTTCGGCTTCCCCGGCTCGCCACGCTTGCCCATGACGACGCGCACGGGGTGCGTCGAGCGCGGCCGGTTCCGCGCAAACAAGATCACCGTTGGTGTCCCGTGCCCGGGGATGTAGGCGCCGGAGGTCGACACGACCTTCACCAGATCGCGCTTCGCGAGCACGTCCTCGATCAGGGGCTTGCCGAACTCGCGCTTCATGAACGAGTCAGCCGTGATCTCGCCCACCCACCCTTCCTTGACCGCAAGGTCGAGCATGCGCTCGGTGAACGGCGCACCGAGCGAGTACTTCCCCGCTGCGGAGATGTAGCGTCTGCGCTTGCCCACCTTCTGCCGGTGATAGTCACGACGCGCCGGATCCTTCTCGGTGATGTACGGCGGGTTGCCCACCACGACGTGGAACCTGGCGCGGAGCTCGGGCGCCAGCGCGGCGCGCACCTCGGGCGGGGTCAGGAGCCCGCACGAGAGCTGGTGGCTCGCGGGGATGCCGGCGAGGTCGAGCTGCTGCTCATACTCCACCTGTTCGAGCGCGTCGGCGCAGTACACGCGCGGGTGAAAGGCTGCCGCGCTGGCGAGATCGAGCGAAGGCTCGCTCTCTCGGCAGAGCTCGAGCGCCGTCATCACCAAGCGCGCACGCGCGAGGGCGCAGGCGTAGTCGTTGAGGTCGATGCCGACCACACGGGTGAGGGCGCCTTCGACGATCGCGCGGATCGGCCGCTGGGGCTGCAGCTCGCGTTGCGCCGCGACCAAGCGCTGGAGCGCGGCAAGCAAGAAGTGCCCCGAGCCACACGCGGGGTCGAGCACACGCACGGTCTCGACGCCCCACTCGCGGACCGCGGGCGTCAGCGTCTCGTCCAGGATGAAGTCCAGGACGAAGTCTGGTGTCTGGAGCAGCGCGTACCGCTTCTTCACGACCGGATCGAGGTCCTGGTACAGGTCGCCCATCAGCCGGCTGTCGAATCGCTCGTCGTCGAAGCGATAGCGAAGCGCCCCGGTGTCTGGGTCGCGGCTGCGCCAGAGATCGATGAGCTTGCGGCTCATCGCGTCCGGCACCGCCACGAGCTCCGCCGGCTGCGAGGCGAACAGCTCGGGCAACCCGCCCTGGGGCCCCGCCAGATCGCGATACGCCCAGCGCAGGTAGGCGGTGGGCCCGAGCGCCGGAGCGAGGTGCGCGAAGAGCTGCTCGCCTTCGGGATCCAAGATGCGCTTGGGTCGGGTGAGCTCGCGGTCCTCCAAGATGCGGAGATACAGGCTCCGCAGCACCCACAGCACGGCCGCGCGCCGCGAGAGCAGGTCGGTCCACAGCTCGAACGCCCCGCCGGCGTGCTCGTCCTGTTGCAGCGCCTGGGCCCGCTCACGAATGGGCCCCGGGGCGAGCAGCGCAGGGCGGAGGGCGGCCGCCATCTCCACCGAGAGGCGACTCAGCTCTTTCGTCAGGGCGGCGCGGGTGTGGAGTTCCATGGTCGTGATTAGGACAGCTCGCGCGTCAGGCGGACGACGCTACCTTCGATGCTGAAGACCTGCGCGTGCAATCGCTCGTTGAACAGCGGCTGCTTGTTGGACAACGTGCCCGGGATGACCAGCGCCCAAAAGCCTGCGCCCCCCATCGCCGCGCGGTCGTACAGCGAGCGGACGAGATGAAGGGCGTCGCAGACACCAAAGAGCGCCGTGTCGCCCAGGACGAGCGTGCGCCCGGGCCGGCCGTGCTCCGCGAGGATGGCCTGGAGGGTGGCCTCGGCTTCACGCTTGAGCTTCGGCCTTTGCGCGGCAAACCGCTCGGCGCGCTCGAGCGCCTCGACTGCTTCGCCCGCGCGCGTGAAGAACGTGTCCTCGAAGCTGACGAACGTCGCGTCTTCGAGCACGCGGGCGACGCTGCGCGCCACGCTTCCGTGACTCGCCGGGGGGGCGACCACCAGCCGAAAGCCGTCCTTCTTCTGCGCTGCGCGGAGCAGATCGCGCGCCACGTCGGCCGGGTCCTTGGCGACGTCGAAGACCGGCAGGGGATCGCTCGGCGCGCGCGCCGGCAAGACCGAGCGCGCCGACGACAGGTGAATCTCTTCGCTGGTGGGCTCGACGTGGTAGCCGGGGCGCTTCGTGACCAGGCTCTGCACGTTCGCGTGGTCCGGCTGAGGGATCAGCGCCTCGCCGAAGTCGTCTCGCAAGCGCGTCACGAGCGCGCTGACACGGATCGGCAGCCGCTCGTGCTTGAGCACGTGGTCCACCGCGTCGCCCAGCTCGACCGGCGCCTGGAACAGCTCGCCCGCCTGCGTCACGCGCAGATCGCTGTCGAGACGCAGGGCCAGCCCAACCGGATCGAGCTGATACTCGAGGTAGCCGACCAGGCTGTGCCGCGCGGTCTCTCCCGAGCGCCACGGCATCGCCGCGGCGGCGCGCGCCGCGTCCAAGAACGCGCGCAGGTCCTCTTCACGGACATTCGGGCGGACGAGCACCTCAGTCGGCTCTTCGTCGAGCAGGTTGTAGCGGCGCATGCGCGCGGGCTCGAGATCGGCGACCAGGCGCAGCAAGCCCCCGACTCCGAAGTCGTCGGCTGTCGGGAACCGGTCGAGCAGACGCGCTGCGGCCTCGTTGAAGCGGAGCACGCCGCCCGCACTGACGAGCGCAGACTCCAAGTGATCGATGAGCGCGTCGAGCACACGTCGGTCGAGGCTGCGCAGGCCGTGCTGCTTCTGGATGCTGATGTGCGGCTGGTTCGTCCCGAGCGCGGCGGCGATGTCCGATTGCGCCTCGGTGGGGCCGGCGAAGCCATACAGCCGTTCGAGGACCGTGCGTTGCTCGTCGCTGAGCGGGCGGGTCGCTCCATCCCAGAACGCGTCGAGCGACTGTGGCGCCTCGGGTCGCTCGGCGCGCGCCTCGAACGCGTGCAGCGCCTGGACGATCTGCGCAATGGTCTTCGAGCCGATGCCGTCGAGCTCGCGCAGCTCGTCGCGGGTGGCGTCCGCGACCCGACCCACGGTGGTGAGCCCAGCGCGCTCGAGCGTGATCGCGAGGCCTTGCGTGAGCCCCGGCAGACCATGGATCGACGTCTCGTCGCCGCTCAGCGTCGCGGCGAGTGGATGGCGCTCCACCGTGGCAGCGCTGGGCTTGACCCCCGACTCGAGGAGCATCCGCCGCATGGACAGGACCTCGTCTCGCTTGCGGTTCCCGAGACCGGGCAAGGTGCGAATCTGGCCCTCGGTCAAGGCGACCAGCGCCCCCTGGGTCGAGACGCCCGCCCGCCGAAGGGTTGCGAGCGCCGTCCCGGAGAGAGACGTCGCCGAGAGCGGCGCCTTGTCAGCGGACGCAGCTGGCAAGCGCACCGAGGCAGGCGGATCGCTCGTGGAGGTGGTCTTGCCGCCGAGAGCTTCGACGAAGGCTGCACGAAACGCCGAGGCTGAAGGATAGCGCTGCGCGGGAATGGGGTTCAGCGCCTTGCGGAACAGGACCTCCAGTCCGGGGCGATCGACCTCGGACGCCTCGAGCTGGGGCTCGTCACTGGGCGCGGGCGCTTGACCGCCGAAGGCGTGACGGCCGACGTACAGCTCGAAGAGACACAGCGCGGCCGCATAGCGGTCGGCGACAGGTGACCAGCGACCGAGCGCAGGGTCGCGGTAGAGCGCCGTCCCGACGAGCGTCGCGTCCGCGGGCTCACCTGCGAGCGAGAAGTCGATCAAGGTCAGCCCTTCGGGGCCGACGACGAGGTTGTCTGGCTTGATGTCCTTGTGGACGATCTCCTGCTGCTCGAGATACGCGAGCGCGGCCAGCAGGTTCTCTGCCCACTGGCGTCGTTCCTGGTCGGCGATCGGCCCCTCGGTCAGGCGCTTGGCGAGCGAGACGCCCTTGATGCGATGGAGAATCAACGTGCGCCGACCCGGCACCAGGCTGTTGGTGATGTCGATCTTGCCGACGACATTCGGATGCGGGTGCGCCGCCAGCTTGTCGAGCAGGTTGTGCTCCGCGACGAGGGTCTCCTCGGCGCGCGCGTCGGGCCGTGCCACCTTCAACGCGCGGCTCGAACCGCTGACGAGGTGGCGAGCGGCGTACACGGTGGCCATGCCGCCGGCACCGAGCTTGTCGATGATCTCGTAGTCGGTGCCGAGCCGCGTGCCGGGGGCCATGTTCTCGGGGTCGAGCACAGCCGGCTCGGTACCGCTCGGCTTGGATTGCACCGAGTCCACGACCGCAGCGATCGCCTCCGCCAGTGTGGGGTACCGATTCGCTGCAGCACGTTCGAGCATCTTGGCGAACGCCTGATCCAGGGAGATCTTCAGGTTGGGGCTCACATCACGCAGGCGCGTGAACGCCCCGCTTCGGCGAAGCAGCTCTTCGGTCGAGTCGAACGGCGGCTTTCCGACGACCAGCACCGAGAGCAAGACCCCGAGGCTGAACTGGTCCGAGCGCACGTCCGCCTCGGTGAAGGAACGCACCACCTCGGGCGCCGAGAAGCGGCGCCGATCGTCCGTCAGCGTGCTGATGGCGACGGTCTCGCGACCGCCGAGATGGACCTGCTTCGCGAGCTCGAAGCCAGCGACCCGCACATCGGGATCCTCGACTGTGTCCGCGACCAGGACGACGTCCGGACGGAGGACGCGATGTACGACGCCCTGCGCGTGCGCGGCCTGGAGCGCCCTGGCGATCTTGGCCCAGAGCTCGACGCGCTTTGCGATGCCGGCGTTGCCGCCCAGCTGGGGGGCGTACTTCTCCACCCAGCTCGTGAGCGTGATCCCTGGAAACGCCTCGAACGGTACGACGTAGCCCGCCTCGTCGGAGAACGGCGCGTGCGCATGAAGGAGGCCTGGCTCCTCGCCGACGCGCCGGAGCACCTGTGCTTCCCAGCGAAACAGATCCTCCATCCGCTTCCTCGTAGGCTCGTCGGCGAGAGGGCTCACGTCGTAGACCCGCAGCACCGCGGCCTCGCGGGTGATGGTGTGAGTCGCGAAGTACTCCGCGAAACGCTCGGTTCGCTCGACGGGCGCCTCGAGCTTCCACTCCCGAATCAGCTGGGGTGGTCGCTGTGCGGGGTCGACCTGCCGCACCAGCTCATCCAGGATGCGCCGCGCGTGATCGTCGACCGGCGGTCGACGCGGCTCACGCGCCCAGAGTGCGGCAGGATCCTGGAGCGCTGCGAGAATCGTCTGCTTGGTATGGACCCGACCCCGGCTCGCCGGGCCGCTGACCGCGCAATGCGAGGCGTGCGACAGGAAGACAAAACCCTCGACGAACGGCCGCGCGGCGTCGTGGCTTCGGTACTTCAGGCACGACGCGAGGATCTGGGCCGTCTTGCGGTTCAGCTTGAGTGGGCTGCGGATGGGCTGTGGGATGCGCCAGTCGTGATCGTTGCCCTCGATCCGGCCGCGGTAGCTCTTGCACTCGACGACGAAGAACGCATGCGGCGCGACGACGACGGCGTCGACTTCGTAGACGGGGCCCGCACGGTCCACGAGCCACGCGTTGCCGTAGACCGTGAAGTCGTCGGGCAGACCCTCGACCAGGAAGCGAAGCGCCTGGCGCTCGGCGTCATGGGCGGGGGGACCGATCTCGATGAACCTCGCGGGCACCTGCTCCCCCTCAAACCAACTTGATGTCCGCTGGGCTGAACCACGCCTCGGCGGCGACCTGCGGGACGCGGCCGCCCTTTTCCGGCCGCACACCCAAGACGTGCGTGAACCGCTCTCCTGACGCACGGGCCGCATGAAGCTCGGGGTCGAGGGTGACGCGGACCGCGCCCACCGTGCCCAGCGCCGCGGCCGCGAGACCGACCAGCACGCGCTCTTGCCAGCTTGCGACGGCGAAGGTGAAGGCGTCGTGAAAGGAGACGCCCGGCTGCGTCGTCGCGATGTGCGCCGCCAGCCGCCCTCCCGAGCCCGGAAGCTCGAGGACGCGGTGGTGGGGCTGCAGCTTCGGCAGCTCCGCATACGCCGGCCGCCCGCCGAGGCCGAGCGCCTGGGCTTGCGCATCGAGGTACTCCCGCGCCGAGCTGTCCATCGGGAGCGAGGGAACTTGGCTCAGCCAGTCGCCAAGTAGGGCTTCAGGCACCTCCTCGAGCGATGCGTCCGGCCCGAGGATCGCGTGAAACGCGAACGGCTCGGGAAGCGTCACCGCCGCGTCCTCGAGCAGCAGCGCCACCAGCTCGCGCGGGCCCATGCGGCCCTTGAAGCGTTCCCAGGTGGCGTGACCGGCCTCGAGCAACCGCTTCGGCTTGCGTCCAGCGTGCTCCTCGCGCGCGAGCGCCCAAAGCGCGGCCGCGACGTACACCGCCTCGCGATGCGCGGACGCAGGAAGAGCGTGAGGGATGGCGAGCATGAGGACCGTGAGTCTCGGAGGGTTGGGCGGGTGTGTCCAGGCTTGATGTTCGCCAAGTTTGCACCTCACGCGGGATGGACGCTCACTGTTGCTCAAGACCAGGTGTCGGCGACAGGTAGCGCGAGACAGCGTGCGCTGTCAGTGCACGTCCTTGCCGGAGAGCAGGTACTCCAGGCGGTCGGCTTCTGCCGCCAGCGTCGTCAGGTAGAAGCGAAGCTCGTCCGGGTAGAGGGTGGACGCACGCTGATCGATCCAAGCCTCCACGTGGCCGTTGCCTGTCAGGCTGAACGTCACGACGCGCGTCGTGCGATTGCGCTCGAGCAGCTCGACCGCCAGCCTGTCGAGATTGAGGCTCTCGGCGGCCGCGGGCAGGAGAATGGTCGAGCGAAAGCGGTACATGTCCCCGTCGAGCTCATAGCGGACGCTTTGGCTGCGACCGTTGGGGAAGCCAATGCGCACCAGTCCTCGCTTCCAGAGCAGCTCGAGACCCCGATGGTGAGAGCGTCGCGCTCCAAGCAGCGACTCAATCTGTGACATTCATGGCCTCCTCCTTCAGGTGCTTGGCGAACTCGTCGAGCGCTCGGTCCCGATCAGGCAGCAGCTCGCGCTCGATCAGATCTGCGCCCACCGCGATCCGCTGGATCATGTCGATCAACTCTTCGACGTGGGTGGACCCCGGCGCAAAAAGCAGGTCCGCCTCGGCGGTCACCGTGTAGGAGCCCGCATGTTTGGTGGGCAGTCGACACACCTTCGTGCCGCGCAATCTCGACTGGATCTCGAGCAGCGAACGCGCGGAGTGCTCCTGTGCCGAGACCAACCCGACCGGACTCGTGCCGTGAAGAAGCAGCTCGCCCGTCGCGCTGGTGCGCAGGTACAGCGCCACCGGCTGCCGGCGCGCACCAGCGGGCAGGCCCCCATCGCCGGCGGCAGCGAGCCGATCGCCGTCGACGAACACGGTACCGAAGCGCTGCGCCTTGGACTCGTCGTGGGGGTCCCACTCGACACGCACGGCGTCCTCGAGCTGGGCGAGGAGAAAGTCGAGGTGTGCGAGCTTCTGCCTCAACGCACGGTCGGGGACCGTCACGTCGACGTGGGGACCTTGAAGGTCCGCGTCGACGACCTTGAACACGCTCTCGAGCGGCGTCTTGATCTGGTGGATGTCTTGGGGGCGGCGCGCAAACTCCGCGTTGGTGTCGATGCGCGAGTCCCCGTCGTGCTCGGCGCCGGTGTGATGGATCGCTCGCAAGAACTTGTTCATCCGCTCGAACACCCGCTGCACCTGGAGCACCTCGACCGTGTCTGGCAGGTAGGGGTAGTGCACCTGGAGCAGCGCCTCTCCACTCGGTTTGGTGGGCAGCTTGTCCAGCGCGCGGTGAGCCTTCGAACCGATGCGATCGACGCGCCCGGTTCGTTGCTCCATCGCGGACGGGGTCCAGCTGATCCCGTAGTGGAACACTTTCGAGCAGAACGTGTGCAGGTCTTCTCCCTCTTGAAGGACGTCGGTCGCAATGAGCGCGAGCGGATAGCCCGGCATCCGGAATTGGGCGACGGCCGTCTTGCTGATGCCGCCATACATCCCGGCGATCGGGGTCTGCCGGCCGAGCGTGTCGGCAAGTGAACGAGGCAGCTTCTCGAGAGGAAGATCGACCACGTCCGGAAAGTTCACAGCCAGGATCAGGTCGTGGTTCTTGCCCACGGAGGAGAGCTCATGAAACGCGTCGAGCCGCGTGGCGCCGCGCAGCCGTGCCGCGCGCTGCTGCTCGAGCAACGCGAGAAAGCGCCGAATGAGCTCCACGACCTGGCTGGCGGTCGAGTCCCGTCGCCCCTCCCGCAGCGAGCCAAGCTGATTGACTGCCAGCGCCCAGAGCTCGACGAACGCATGCCCGAGCCCCGCGACGGCGGCGAGAAGCTCGCGGCGCTGCTCGCGCGCGCGAAATCGCTGCCGTGGCGGGGCCAGCACCGTTTCAGGCCAAAGCTCGACCCGCAATGCTGGGTGAGCCCGAAGCTCGGTGAAGAAGGTCCGCATGGCCAGAAAGTCCTCCGGATGCGGAAATCGCTTCGGCGCCGGCGCGGGCTTCAGCTTGTCGGCCCAGGGAAATCGTTCGCTCAACATGGCTTTGGCCACGGCCTTGGTGGCGTCTCCCGCGCCCGCCGAGTGCCTGCTGAGCAGCCAGAGCGCTGCGGCTTGATAGCCCTCGAAGACCAGTGCGCGATCCAGGTGTTGCCGTCCGGTGCGATGTCGACACGCGCCGAAGGCAAGGTCCCTCAGCTTGGCCTCGACTTCCTCGGGGTTGGCCCCCAACGCGTCGGCCAGGCGCGCGAGCATCGTGCCCTCACCCCAGCCGAGCAACTCCGCCACGTGGTTGTCCTCGAAGAAGGAGGCGTAGACCGAGCCGTCGCTCTGAAATCGGTTCCGGCGGAAAGCCGCGCCCGAGAGAAAGCCGCTCGGCCCTTCGCCGCGGAAGAACCAGGAAAAGAAGGTGTCGTGGCCGCCCTTGTCATCGGTCTCGACAACGGGCGCGCTCTGCCTGGCGTCCTCGTCCGTCTCTTCGTCGAAGTGACGTCCCTGTTCGACCTCGAATGCACGGCCGCGCCGTCGCGCGCGCTCGTCGGCGTACAGTTGCCATGCCTCTGCCAACTGTTCCCGAAGCGGTGGGTCCAGCTGTTGATCGAGCGCGGGTCGGAACCAGGCGTCGTATCGGTCGCAGAGCTTCTCGCGAAGCTCGGGCACGCTGCGGACGCGCCGAACGAAGATCAATGCCTTCTCGCCTGTGTCAAAGAGCGTCGCCAGGCTCTCGACGACCGAGTCCATCTTGGGATGGGGCATCGAGGTCTTGAACGTTCGGCGGTACGAGTCTGCGATGCGATTGACGGCGGGGCTATCGATGCCCTCCCGCTCGACCTGCTCGTCGGTCTGGTCGGAGTGGTCGAAGTTGCTGGCCTGTTCTTCGTGGTCGGCGGAAGGCTGCTTGATGGCCGTCTGCGCAAAGCTCTCGAAGCTCGCCAACATGCCCATCTGGAAGCTCTTGTTGAAGCGCGGGTTGCCGATGACCTCGGCGACCTTCTTTTGCACGAGCGCCACGATCAGGCGCTGCCGAGCGTCCGGGATCTCGAGGGCCTCGTCGTGCTGTGCGCAACCGCCGCGACGCCACTCGCGACGATACATGTTCTTGGTGTGCATCTCGCCGCCAATGCTGAGCCCGGTCAATCTGCGAACGAGGAACTCGCGGGCGAGCTCGCGCTTCTCCATCTGAGACACATTCGGGTCCTTCAGGAGCTCCCAGCGGGGCGCTCGGCAACCAAACAGATCGAGCTGATTCCACAGCTCGGAAAAGTCGCTTTCGATCGGCGTGGCCGAGAGAAACAGTACGCGATCGAATCGCTTGCCGTAGTGCTTGGCAGGTTGATCTTCGGCGGTGCCGAGGACCATCTCGATCAGCTGATTTCGCGCGCTGTCGGACGTGCGACCACCCTTGAGGTTGTGGGCCTCGTCCACCACGACCAGGTCGTAGTGAGGCAGGAGCGAGTTGATCGCCCGAGCGTAGGCCTTTTTGAACGCGGACTTGTTGCCGCCCAGGTGGAGCTCACTGGCGTCTATCCTCGCCAGCTGGGCGAGGTCGTCGCGTTTGCGCCGCCACAACTCGCCCTGCCCCGCGAGCGGAAAGCTGAAGCTGGTCAGCCGCAGAAAGACGTCTCGCTGCGGCTGCCGAACCGCCAGCCGCGCCCACTCGAGGAGGTTGCCACATGCCGCGTACTCGCAGGCGGGCAAGTCGTCCAGCGTGCGCACGACGTGGTCACGGGCAAGCCAGTGGGTACGGCTGAAGTTGCGCAGCTCTTTGATCCACTTCTCCTGGATGTTCTCGCGCGGCGAAATGTAGGCGACCCGCAGCCCCGGGTTGAAATAGCGCAAAAGCGCGACCACACCGAGCGCGACGAAGGTTTTTCCCATCCCCACTTCGTCGGCGAGATAGGCGAAGCCCTCACGCGCCAAGATGTTGTGCAACGCGACGGCGCCGCTGAGCTGAGCCTCGGCCACGGCGGGGGGGACACCCTGTCCGGGACCGGTCGCCCCTCGAAAGTCGAGCAGTCGGCTGGCCACCTGGAGCGACACAGGTTGGGTGGGCTTCATGAGTCCTCCGCGGGGAGCGCCGGCTCTTCCAGGAAACGCTCCTCGAACCATTTGAAGAACCGCGCGCGATCCATCTCTGTGTCGAATGAGAACCTCGCGCGAACGTCTGCGAGGCGAGACAGCGAACGCTCGAGCTCTGCAGCGTCCCCCGAATGCGCGGCGAAGAAGCTCTCGTGGGCGGAGTCTCTCGTGCGCAGCCGTGCGATGAGCTGCCTTGCCGTAAGCAGGGTGACGTAGGCGTCGACCGGGTCCGCCGCCAGGTTCTCGAGGACCTTGTCGAGCAGGGACGGCAGCGAGTCGTAACGTTTCCCGAAGAGCCGATAGGTCGCCTCGCTGTCGCGTGCCTTTTCGATCGCGAGCGAGACATGCTCCTCGAGGCGAGAGAACGCGTGAAAGATGCCGGCGAACCCGTCGAACAGACTTTGCGGGGCGGCGGCCTGAGGTAGCTCCAGTCGCTTCTCTGCGAGGACTTGAGCGAGCTTCTTCGTCAAGAAGCTCTCGCGCTGCTCGGGCGAGAGCAGCGACCAGTAGGTGAGGATCTCGGCGGCCGTCATGTTCCGCAGGAGGGAGGGCTTGTGAGCCATCCCTTGTTCGCACACCAGCAGGGTCGACTCGGGCCCGCCATCGACGGAGACTTGCAGAAAGGAAGTCGCCGTCAGCCGATCCCTGATCGTGGCCGACTCGGTGCTCGTCAGAGGCCGCAGCTCTCCCATGTGCAACGGGTCGAGGACGGCCACCTCCACGCCCGCGCAACGAACGACGACGCGCTTCGGCGACTTGCCCTTGGTCTCCTCCCAGAAGTAGCTCGCTTGGCCGCTCGCCCAGTCAAAGGTGATCGTGAGCGGCGGAGGCGCCACCTGCCCAGGCTGGTCGCCGTCTTGGTCGGTCTTGAACAGCTCGGGGCGCTCCCCGGGTCCGAGCGGCCTGAGCCAACCACGTGCGACCTCGAGCTCGGGAGACTGCATCAGGAGCGCCAACTCCAGATTGCCGGCGCCGGCGTGGCTGTGGGCAGCCCCGGTCAGGTTCAGCGACCCGACCAACAGGAACTCCTTCGCCTCCTCCTTGCTCCACAGCCGGTACACCTTGGCGTGCACGAACCGCGAGGTCCGCGCGCCATCCTCTTCCTTGCCGCGCGACACGATGGCAGGAGGTAGCTTTCCCCAGCGGACCTTGGGCAGATCCGCGACTTGATCGAAGAACTTCTCGTCTACCAAGCCGGCGCCGTCATCGGCTTGGGGGAAGAAGACGGTCGTCGACCGTGGCTCGATCGCACCGATCAACGCCTTGAGCGTTTGGGTTCCGCGGCTGGGGTCGAAGTACGGCGAGATGATCTCCAGGTGGTACGCACCGGCAGGGAGCTGGAGCTCCTCCTGCACGAACTCGGGCAGCGGCTTCTTGCCGTCGTACAGGCGTGGGTGCAGCACTCCTTGGTGGGACCGGTGTTTGGTCGGCTCCAGCTTGGAGACGAAGCGGTTGATGGCATCGAGCGCGGCGTGCGGCTGGCCCGTGGGCACGCTCCTGCGTATGGCTTTCAGTGCCGTGAGCAATTCGTCCTTGAAGGAGCACCTGCCACCCTGGCTCAGCTCCACGATCTCAGCGCACTCGACGTTCTCCCACCAACCCGAGCGCGTCAGGTTGGCCGACATGACCGCGAGCAGCAGCCCTGTCTCGCCCGCGCTCTCGCTTGGGTCTTCTGCAAGGATCGCGATCAGCTTGGGGTGAAAGCAGCCGGTCCGACGGGAGACGCCGAAGCGCTGCACGTCGAGACGTGCCGGTCCGCCGTCCGTGCTCAGCGCCGCGCGATCATAATAGACAGCGATGGGCTGTGCCCTGGGGAGCGCCTCCTCCAGCTGCATCAGTCGCACGTTCTCGACATGCGAGAACGATTGCTCGAACAGGATGGGGAGCACCTCGAGCTCGAAGAACGCGGGGTCGAAGCTGAACGTGGTGAAGACCGCCGCCTTGACGGCCCGCCCGCGAAGCGCGGCGCTCAGCCGCTCGGAGAGTATCGCCGTGGGAATGAGCTCGTGACCCATCACGCCACCTCCCCGAACACCGACCAGCCGATGGCCTTCAGACTGTCGACGAAATAGGAGTTGCCCCACAAGGTTGGAAGCTCCTCACGCGCGGGCAGCCCTCCCAAGTTCTCGCGGTAGCGCACCTTGAGCTTGCCATCGTCCAGCGAAGCCCATGGGAGACCGCCACGTGTCGTCATCACCGCGGCGTTCTGGCTGAGGGTCAGGTCGATCGAGAGCGCGTAGTCACCGTCGGCGAGTGCAGTCGCCAATGCCACGATTCGGGCTGCCGCGTCCGGGTCCGTGGCCACGGCCATTCTCGGCTCGATACGAATCATGGCGTCGCCTTGGAAGTGTGCGAGGGACGGACCCCACGCCTTCCTGAGCTCGCTCGCCAGCGCCGCTCGCGATGCCCCCTCGCGCTGGAGCAGGTACTGGAAGAGCCCGCGGCTTGCCGCGAGCACTGGCTCGAGGTCACCGATGTCCGCCAGGGCCTTCGCCAGCGACTCGTGCCCGTGGCTCTCGGCGCTTTCCCTGAGCTCTCTCGCCTGGCGAGCGCCAAACGAAGTGCTCCGCCACTGAGGGTCGACGGCTGCAGCCTCCTGCAAGAGCTGCCACAAAGCCCGCTGGTTCCCGTGGGTGTCGTCGGAGCCACCGCGCGTGCGAAGCACCAACGTGTCGCCGTAGAAGCCGCGCTCCCAGGGCTGGAGCTTGGATCTCAGCGTGGTGGCAATCGCGCCAGCGAGCGCCTCGTCGCGGTCGTTGGGATCGAAGACCCTGTCTTTCTCTAGCAGCGCCAAGATCTTGGAGCCGTCCTTGCCGGCAGCCTGCTCGAGCTTGGGCAAGTATCTCTCGACGGCCTCTTGGCCGGTCATGCTGAGGCGGTGTTCCTCCGAATAGCCGCTCGTCTCGGCCGCGACGCTGTAGAGCCCCCAGATGCCGTAAGTCTTCTGGTTGCTGAGGATCTGAGCGTCGCGCTTGGCCGAGATCCTGAGACGCTCCTGGCCCGCGAGTCGGCTGAAGACTCTTTGGATGCCGAGGATGCCCTGCCGCTCGGGAGCAGACAGCTTCGCGTAGCGACTGTAGGCGGCGAGCTGCTCGAACTTCAGGAACAAGTCTGCGCGCTGCTCTTCATCGACCTTCTTGCTGTCGATCAGACGGTCGGCAAAATGAAGTCCGAGCAACAGGACCGTGAAGTTTCGCAGAGAGCGGGTCACGGTGGTGAGGTTGCCCACCACGCTCCGCCCGAAGTGGGTCCACAGTGGCTGGTAGCCCAACGGGTCTCGTGAGCCCTTCACCTGGGCGCGCGGATCGAGCTCGGTCAAGAACATTCAACCCCCTCGTGACTGCTGGGCGCGTCGATCCAATGCAACGTGCCCTGATCCGTGAACAACAGGCCGGCGCGCATGCGACGAGCCTCTCCGATGCCGGCCTGACGAAGCAGGCGCAGGTAGCCATCGAGCTGCAGAACATACGCGGGAAAGCTCTCCTCAGGCGAGCGCGCGTCCAGCGATCGATCGGTCTTGAAGTCGACCACTGACACGATCTCGTCGTCTGCCGCGATCAGGTCGATGTAGCCGCCGAGCAGGGCGCCGTCGGCCGAGCTGCCGGCGACCGGGTACTCGATGCGGAGCTCGGCCGCACAGGTGAGCCCTTCGCGTGCGAGCACCGAAAGCGCACGAGCGACGTCGGCCGCAGCCTCTGCCAGCCGATCACGAAGCCCTGTGATGCGGGCGGCTCGTGCCACGGCCTGGCCGCTCGAGAGATTCGGTGAAGCGAGGGCGATGCCGATCGCGCGGTGCACGGTGTCGCCGAACACGGGACCATACCGACCCGGGTTGCGTGGGATCTCGGAAGCCTCGCCGTTGGACGCTGCTCGTTGAGTAGCTTCGTGCGCTGCGGAGGCCACGCCCCGCGGTCGGAGCTTCGACCGCGAAGCCTCCTGCAGCGAAGAAGCCCAAGCCTGCGCGATGCGCTCTTCGTCGTTTGCGCTGGGTTTGGCGTGCTTGGGGACGGGCGGCTTGATGCCCTTGGCCCATGTCGGTGTGCGACCAGGTCGATAGGTCTCGAGCTCCAGCGCCATGGGTCCATGACCGCCCGCGAGCAACATCCCCGCGACGTGTGTGCTGCCGGGCGTCCCCGCCTTGGGCACCACGAGCAGGTCACGCGCGCGGGTCGCGGCGACGTAGACCAGACGCTTGCGCTCGGCATCTGCGAACGTCTTCTCAGTTTGGGCGAGTGTGGCGAAAGGGGGCACCCCCCAGTCCAGCTTGTCGATCGACAGCTGCCAGGACGCACCATCGCGCGTCACATGCCACGGCCCCGTGGCGGCGCGTCCACGCATGCCTGCACGCCCATCCCACAGCACCACCACCGGGAACTCCAAGCCCTTGGCCTGATGCACGGTCATGATCTGCAGGGCCTCTGCGCCCACTGGATGAGGTGGATCGAGCCCGATCGGAGCGTTCACCCAATCACGAAGGCGCGCGGTGGCGCCGTCGAAGTCCAGCCCGTGCTCGGCGGCTGTTTGCTCGAGCACCCAACACAGCTCGCGCAAGCGCTCGAGCCGCTGAAGCCCATTGGGGCCGAGGGAAACGTGGCGCCCGAAGGCAGTGTGTTCGAGCAGGTCTCGCGCCGTCTCCCCAGGGGAACGCGCGAGGCGCCGTGCCCGCAGGCTCTGCACGAGCTCGAGAGCGGCGTTGGCGCGTTCGGTCTTCGCGATCAGGTCCGAGACGTCGATGGCGAAAAACGGCGCCCGGAAGAGGGCCGCTTGGGCGACGCCGTCGTCCCGGTCGGCGATGGCCCGCAGTCCCAGCAGGAACTGCCTGTGGAGCGGGTCAGAGAGAAAGAGTGTGCCGCCCCGCGCCGCGTGGGGGATCCCCATCGCGTCGAGCTCAGGGAAGAGCCGGGGGAGATTGCTCGTCTCGAACGCGAGGACCGCGACGTCGGCAAAGGTCACCGCGCGGCGCTTGCGCGTGACGGGATCGAGCACCTCGAAGTCGCTGCGCTCGACCAGCCAGCGCAGGTACCGGGCGAGCACCTCGGCCTCCAAGTCCCGGTACTCCGCAGCGTTGGGCTTGGGATCTGCTGGCTCGAACGGAACCACGTGGATCGCGACCGACTGGCCATCCGAACGGCCTCGCTTCAACGGCGAGTAGGCCACGTCGCCCGTTACGGGAGAAAAGGCGGCCTGCCCCTTGGGTGGGGGCGGCCCGAGCAGGGCGGCAAAGCGATCGTTGAACCACTCAATCAACGGAGGCGTCGAGCGAAAGTTGGCTGAGAGGGCGATGGCCCGGTGGCGCGCGGACGCCACCTTGAGACGAACGCTCTCGTACATGGCAATGTCTGCCCGCCGGAAGCGATAGATGGACTGCTTCGGATCGCCGACCAAGGTCAGCCGCCCCTCCGCCAGCTTCACGTCCGCCGCGCTTGCGGCGAGCGGCGTCTTCTCGCACAGAAAGAGCAGGACCTCGGCCTGAAGAGGATCCGTGTCTTGAAACTCGTCGACGAAGACGTGGTCGAACAGCGCTTGATAGGCGCCGCGCACCTGAAGGTCTCGCGCGAGCAGGTCGCGAAGCTGCAGCAACAGGTCGACCGAGTCGACCGCCTGGTGGCGAGCTTTGACCTTCCGGTACAGGGCCACCACGACTGGATGTAGCCGAACGAGCCGCGTGGCCAACCAGCGCTGAAGCGGAGCGAGAATCTCGTCGCGCAGCGGAGCGAGCCGCGTGACCTTCTTGCTCGTCCCGACCGTCAGAAGCTTCCAGACGTGCCAAGCGTCTCCATCACCCTCGAAGGTGTCGCCGAGGGTGGGCGACTTCAGAGAGTGAAGGCCGGGATAGAGCGCCGCGTAGAGCTCGGCGGGCTCCCGCGTCTTGCCCGCTCGATCGAGCAGGTTCGCCAGGCCTCGAAGCCAGCGAGCACCAAGCGATGTGCCGCTGAGCGGCTGCACCAAAGTCCGCAGCTCGGAGGCCGCCCTGTCAAAGACAGCCGCATCGAAGTCTCGGGCCCGCGGCTCACGCGGCGCAACGTCTCGCTGGCGGAGGAACGCAGCGATCACTGCGTCGAGCCCGTAGCGCGTCATGAACTCGAGCTCTTGCGACTCCGCGCGAAGCCCGGCGCCTACGCACTCGAGGACGGTCCTTTCGGCCTCTGGGGCACGCGCCCTCACCGGAGTCCCGACCAGCTCAGACGCTAGCGTGCCGCTCTCCGATGCCGCGAACAAGAGGTTGAACGTCTCCCGAACCAGGGCGTCGTCGTCTTCGGCGATCGTGTACGCGGGGCTTAGCGCAGCTTCGACCGGATGTAGGCGCAGCAGCCGATCGGCGAAGGAGTGGATGGTGCCTACGTAGGCGATGTCGAGCGCGCCGAGAGCATTGCGCAGGCGAGACGCGCGCGCGACAGACACTCCCGAGGCCGAAAGCTCCGCCAACAGCCGCTCGCGCAGCCGAAGCTTGAGCTCACCAGCCGCACGACGTGTGAAGGTGACCGCCGCGACGCGGTCCATCCGCATCGGTGTAGCCCGATCGTCCATCGGCGCGACCAGCGCGATGATGCGCGCCACCAGCGTCGAGGTCTTGCCGGTGCCGGCGCCCGCGTCGATGAGCACATTGAGCGAGCGTTCCGCGACCGCCGCGTCGCGCTCCGCCTGATCGACTGCTTTCGGCTTGTGGGTAGGCTTCATCCGTCGGCTCCCAGCTTGAGGACGCGCAGCGCTCGCAGTGGACCGCGTCGTTTCGCCTCGAGCAGCTCGGCCACCCGCGCATGGAAGCCCGTGCCGCACACCGGGACGAAGGGGCAGAAGGCGCAGTCGCCCTCGATCGGTGTCCGGACGAAGGCACGTTCGCGAAGGACCCCTTCCGCCACGCGGAGCCAGTCCAGGGTGGCCGCCTCGAGCGCGTCGATGTCTTCGCGAAAGGCACGCTCTCGACTCGGCTGCGCGCCGGTGTAGACGTAGGACGCCCCGAGCGCGAGACGGCGCTTCTTGGCCATTGGCTTTGCCACCAGGGCATACAGGCCGATCTGGAGGTCGAGCAGAGGGTCCGGCTCCGCCTCTTCCCCTCGTCGCGGATGCGCCCGACCGGTCTTGAGATCGCGGACCATGAGTCGCCGGCCCTCGACGTCGATACGGTCGATCCGCCCTCGGACAAACAGCGTGCTCTTGCCAAGGTCCACCGGTTCCGGCTGGTCGTAGCCAAAGGCGTGCTCAGCGGCCACGAAGAGCGAGGGCACAGGAGCGTTCCACTCGTCTTCCAGGAACAGGCGAAGATCGGCCTGCAGCCGCGCCAGCTGACGGGCACGCACCGCCTCGCCGAGCAACGGATGACTCTCGAGGAAGGACGCCAGTGCGGCTTCCGCGATGGCGTCGGCGCGGCCCTGCCAGACTTCGAGGGTCCCTTTGCGCGCGGAAAGCTCCTCGCCGTGAAGCCGATAGAGATCCTCCGTCGCGGCGTGAAAGATCGTCCCGTACGCGAGCGCGTCGAGCTCGCGTAGCTGCGACGCTGCGACGGGCTCGCGCCAGCCGAGCACACGCTCGAGCATGAACTTGTGCGGACAGCGCAAGAGCTCGCGCAGCCCGGACGCAGAGATCGGCTTCTCGGCAGCGAGCCCCGGCGCATCCAGCTCCGCACCGGACCCGAACAGACCCTCTTCCGTGGGCGCGAAGCCGAGGGCGGCGAGCTCCCTGACGCGCTCCAGGTCGAGGGCGGGATTTGCCGCCCAAGTCGAGTGTGGCCCGCGCTGGTAGCGCGCCACGCGCCATTGCCACGCTGCTGCGGAGAGCGGCCACGCGTTTCGAAACTCGTCGGCGAACAATCTCGCCGGAAGGAACGCGTCGCGTCGCAGCAATCTCAGGTCGGCGATGGTGGGTGCCGGCTCTCCCCCGGGACCCGGCCGGCCCAATGCGCTGGCCACCTCGAGGAAGATCGGGGAAGGCTCGCGCTGCGAGCGATCGACATCGATGCGCGCCATGGAGAACACGAGAGAACGCTGCGCGCCTCGCACGACCATGCCGAGCGCATGGAGCTGCGCGAGGGACCGCGCGGTGGTGGTCTGCAAGCCCGGAGTGGGCACCAGCTCGCGCAGTCGGTCTGGGAGAACCGGGTCCTCGCGCGAGACCGAGGGCCAGTGCCCCTCGGCCAGGCCCACGATCCTGACAGCGTCGAAGGACAAGCCCGCGGCGCTGCGAATCGTGCCGACGTACACCGCTGGGTCACCGAAGCGCGCGCCGGGAACGCGCAACGCGTGGAGCTCGCCAATGAGCCACGCAAGCGCGTGGCTGCCGCGAACTTCATGATGCTCGGCGTCCAGACCCGGCAACGTGCGCTCGCGGGCGGCGGCGAGGAGCGCTGGAAACGGGACGCCGCTCGCGTCCGGAGGCAGCAACATCCAATCGGCCATGAACTGCTCGAGCGCTAGCCAAAGCTCCGAGAGCGGCGCATCGCCGAGGATGCGTCGCGCGAGCTCTGAAAGCGCCAGAAGAGCCGGCCCCGACGCGCGGAGGTCTTGAAGGAGCCGCTCCCCACGGCGAAGGTCGGCTGCGTCGCGTGATGCTGCGAGCTCCTGTTCGAGCTGGGCTCCGCGCAGGACGACTCTCTCCGCCCACGAGAGTGCCGCGGCAGGATCTGAGGCGTTCCCCCCAGCAGTCCCCAGCGCGTAGGCGACTTCGTACGCGCGGCTGCGCGACAAGCGGAGCGCGTTCTCTCCCACGGGTCGGAACGTGGTGAGGATCTCGGCGACCAGCTCGACAGGCAGGTGCTGCTGCAAAGCGTTGAGAACCGCGAGAACCCGTGCACCTGCGGTCGACGCCAACAGGGGCAGCCCCCCGGCCACGAACACGGGCACAGGCGCCTGCTCCGTGCCGAAGCCAAGCCGGCCAATGCGGCGCCCGATCATCGCCGCGAGCGGTTCTGCGCGTGGAACCAGCACGGCGATGCGGTCGAGCGGCAGCTTGTGCTCGAGGATCTGGCGCGCGACCCAGTCGGCGGCCGCTTCCACCTCGGCTTCGACGCCTGCGTGCTCCTCGAGATGAACGGTGCCGTCGACACCCCTCGACCGCGGGCGACCGGGCAAAGCCAAGGCTTCGGGGGTATCGAGGAAGCTCGCTGCCAGCACGTCTCGTTCGGTTCGCGCGGGGCCTGCGGCTGCTGCGAGCGCGGCAGCGTCGAGCGGCGTCTGCGACAGCGCCTGCACGGCGTCGTCGCCCAGCAGCTGGCCGATTCTCTCGAGGAAGCCGGCGCGCAGCGGGCGGGCGGCGAACATGGCGAGCTGCGCTCCAGGGATGGCCTTCACCAGGCGCGCTTCCCCTGCCGTGAACATCGGCGCGAGCGTGGCCAACGTGGGACCGGCGAACGTCCACCGGCTCGGGTCCGAGGCCAGCAGCGAGGCCGCTTCGGCGATGATGCGCGCGCTCGACCACGAGGGGCCCGCGAGCTGATCGACCGCCTCCCACACCGCCGCGACATCGAGGAGCTGTGCCGGTGCGCGAGCGAAGCGGAGATCCTTCGGGCGGAGCGCTGCGCTCTCGAGATCTCGAAGCGTGCGCGCGAAGGCCACGTCCCAACCCGGCGTCTCCGCCAGGAACTCACAGCGGAAGTGGTGAAGGGGCAACCCCTGGCGAAAGACCCGCGCGATACGTGTCGCGGAGAGGTCGGTTGTCTCCGGATGGAAGTCGGAATCTGCTGCCGCGAGCAGCTCCGTCGCCAGCGCGACCGAGGTCAGGAAGCGGGTGCCCGCAAGGACGCTCGTTTGGCCACTCGTCACCAGCTCCTTTCGCAGCGCGTGCGCCGTGCGCTCGTTGAAGACGAGCACGTTCCGACACGGGAGCAGCCCGCTCGCAGGTAGATCTGCGATGGCTTGCGCCCACGTGGCGATGTCGTGAATCAAGTGCACGGGGAGATAGTTAACCGCCAGGAGCTTTCGCAACAGCGCTCAGGCGTGCAGCGGTAGGACATTGCTTGGCACTAGGGTCACGGCGGCCGATCGGTCTGAGCTCACCCAGCTGAGGATGCTCTTCAGCATGGCGGCGCGGTCCAGGGTGTTAGGAAAGGACCAAGCCGAGAAGCCGCAAAGTGAGCGAACGACGCGTTGACCTACCGATCGCGCCACGCCCACCCATCGAACCCACGAGCATCGTGGACTACCCGCCGTAGGGTCTGCTCGCCCCAGCCGCACCTGTCCACCGACGAAGGTACGCCGAAAAGAGCACGCTGACAGGATCGCCCATGCGCTCGACGTGCTTCGCGAACGTCTCGAAGTCGATGCACCTATCCCCCGGGCTTGCCACGGGCTGGACGTACACGATCTCGACCTTGGCTGTCGTCCGCAGCGGCGTCAGCGCCCGAAGCTTCTCCGCCAAGCCGCTCTTGGGGGTCGGATAGAGGAACGCCTCGATGCCGTCGGGCATCGCGACGAAGCCGAGCCTCGACAGGGCCTCCAGCAGGTGGTGGTACTTCTGATGTGCCTGGGTGCGTCGAGCGATCGAGCAGAGCCCTTCGAGGACGGGGCCGAAGCCCAAGCTGGCCACAACGCGGGCAGTGGGCACCACTGTGCGCGATATGGCGCCGCACACGTTGATCGCCGACGCCGATTTGCGCCACAACGTCGCCACTGGCGCCCACTGCGCGCGATCTGACGCGATCTGACCGTTCGCCGACCTGGAGCCCGGCCACAATGCCCGGACTCGTCGCCACTATCGCCGATGTGGCCGACGAGCCCGCACGAGGGCCGCCCGTCGACCCGCGAGCGTAGCGCCCGGAGGGCGCAAGCGAGCGCCAAGTTCAGCACACAACGCTACTGAATCCGCCTCCCCAAATCGCCCCCCACGCTGAACCGCAGCGGCTCCTTCCCCTCCACCGGGTGCCACCCAAACTCGAGCCCTCGCCGCTTCGCTACGTCGCGCGCGCAGCGGAACAGCTCGAAGCTGTCCTCGCGCACGATGAAGTACACGAACCCGCCCTGGGGGAGCCGCTCGAGCTGGGCCAGGAACTTGGACCCGCTCTGGCTGAGCTCGGCGCAGCTCTCGCCGGTGGCGGACGCGCGCATGCGGTACATCCAGGCGATGCCGCCGTCGGTCGCGGGCTCGGCGCGGACGCGGTAGGTGGCGTCGCCTACGTCGGTGCCATTGAGCGCGGCCACGATGTCGTCGACGGAGGGCTCGCGGTCGGTGTACGCGTCCTTGACGGCGGCGACCACGCGCTGGCCATTGGCCTCTTCGTCGAGGAAGTACGCGCGCTCGTCGCGGAGCTCGAACACCACGCGGGGGGCGCTCGACTTGACGGTGCGCGTGGCGGTGGCGCCACTGGAGATGGACACGTCGCCCGCGCCGAGCACCACGACCACGGCGACCAGGATCAAGACCCCGACGACGTTGCTGACGATGTCCAGGAACGAGTCCAGGGACATCGTCGACTCGAGCGGACGAGAGCGTCGCCTCATAGCTCGAGCGCCTTGCCTTTGAAGCGCACGTCCCCGACGCCGAACAGCGGCTCGTAGCCGTACTCGACGCGCGTGCCTGCCACGAGCGCGCGTGCGTCCTCGAACGAGCCCACGCCCTCGGGGCGGATCAGGAACATGACGTAGCGGGTGGAGTCGAGCTCGAGCCGCTGGCTCAGGTCGACGAACGCGCTGCTGGGCGAGCCGATCTGCTCGCGCTTGACGAACTTGGGCTCGGCCGAGCCGGGCTCGTCTGGGTAGACGAACAGGCCCGTCCTGCGGCACTCGACGTAGATGGCGACCTTCTTCGCCTCGTCGAAGCGCTCCACGTCCACGCGCGGCTTGGGCTGCGACATGTTGATCTGCGCCATGCCCGAGATGACCAGGATGAGCGTGCCCATCACCGCCGCGAGCACGCTCAAGAACGGGAACAGGGTCGGCTCGGGATCGTTGCGAGGCCGGCGTGCCATTCAGCTCTCCCGCGGCGAGCTCACGGGGCCGAGCGCCTCTACCTCGGCGTGGCCAAGCTGCGCATGACCATTCTGGGCGTGGCCATTCACGTGGCCATTCGCATGCCCATTCGTGTGGCCATTCGTGTGCCCATTCGCGTGGCCGTACTGGGCGCGCATCGGCTGCGAGATCTCCGCCAGCGTGGCGACGGCGCGCTCCACGCTGGGGCCCAGGTGCCGCGTCGCGACCGCGAACGCGCCGAGCTGGTCTCGCAGCGCAACCTGCGTCTCACGCAAGAGCTCGCGATCGTCGCTGAGGCGCGCCATGAGCTTGGCGTTGGCGTCGATCAGCGTGGTGATCGCGGGCATCACCAGCTCGGCGACGGCGGCGCGCAAGTCCTCCACGCCGGCGGGGTGCGCGGGCGCGGGCGCGGCGGCGGCCACCGGCTCCGCGTTCCCCAGCGACAGCGCGCGCAGCACCTTGGTCGAGCACGCCTCGTCGACGTCGTCGATCAGGCGCTCCTCGGCCTGCTGCACGCGGCTGGTCGGCACCATCACCAGGATGCTGGCGACCAATGCGACCAGGGTGTTGTCGAACGCCACGGCCAGCCCGATGGTCACGCCTCGCAGCGCCACCTTGATGGTGTCCAGCTGCTCGGCGTTGGTGAGCGCCTGCGAGAAGGCCGCCATGGCGTCGCTGATGCCGATGACCGTGCCGATGAAGCCCAGGATGGGGATGGCCCAGATGATGACCTTGAGCAGGCTGAAGCTCGCGGCCACGGCGTTGGAGTCCGCGTCCGACTCGGCGGAGCCCACGGCTGCGGTCTCGGTCACGTCGTTGCGCGCGCGAAAGTGCTCGAGCATGCGCAGCGCCCGCTCGAACAGGAAGCGCCGCCGAAAGCCGGTGCTGCCGGTGCTGTCGCGCAAATGCATCACGTGATCGATGGCCTGGTCCACCGTCTGGGCCGAGATGGTGGGCATGTCCCGAGACACCAGCTCGGCGCGGAACGCCGCGCGCTGCCACACCAAGGCGATCGCCTTGACGAGCAGTGCGGCCAGCGCGGTCGTGGTCGCCAGCATGACGGCGTGGCTGACCCAGCCGCGCTCGAGCAGCAGATCGTGCACGTAGGTGGGCGCTTCTCTCGCGGCTTGCACCGCCAGCAAGTAGGCCGGCACGCCGATGGCGAGCATCAGCCAGATCGGCACGTCGCTGCTCACGCGCTTGGCCTTGCCCGCTCGCGCCTCCACTCCAGTTGCTCGTTGGCTCATGGTCACTCCCCCACCTTGCCCGCGCGGTCCGGCGTGGCGCCCATCATCGGCCAGCCCGTGATCTCGGGCTCACCCGTGTCCAGCGCGGCCAGCTTGCCGCCCTGCATGCCGCTGTAGATCCAGCCGCCGACCGCGATCGGCTGCGACGAGAGGTTGCCGTCGCCCATGCGATAGGTGTCCATCACCTTGCCGGTGTCCGGCTCGAGCCGAACCACCGTGCCTCCACCCATCGCCATCAGGATGCTCTTGCCGGCGTAGCTCAGCGGCTCGGCCACGTTGGGGGCGGGCTCGCCCAGCCCCTGCGCCGACCACAGCTTGCGACCGGTCTTGTGGTGGCGCGCCACGAGCGCGCCGTTCTTCTCCACGGCGATCAGGCGGTGATGCGCCACCAGCGGCCGCGGCCTGGGCACGACCGGCTCGAGCCGTCGCTTGGCCGGCACCTCCAGCGCCGGGAACAAGGGGCGCTGGGCGGCCACGAGATCGTTGTCCAGCTCGAGCTCCTCGCCGCCGAACAGCACGCCCCCCTCCGTCAGCACGGGCGGCGACGCGATGCGGTTCTTCAGCACCGAGACCACCTCGCCGTCTTTGGCCCCGAACTGGAACAGCGTACCCACCTTGGTCGCGAGGTAGATGTGGCCCGCGTGCGCGACCGGCGCAGAGTTCACCTCGGCGTCGATCCAGCGCCGCCACTTGGGCGCGCCGGTCTTCAGGTCGTGGGCGCCGAGCACGAATTTGAAGCCGTCCGGCCCCGCGTAGTCCGGGTACGAGGCGTACACGAGACCGCCCGAGATCACCGTCGTCGCCAGCTGCGGCGAGCCCAGGTACCACGACCACAGGTGCTTGCCGGTCGACGCCTCGACCGCGAACGTGGTGCACGAGTAGGTGTTGAACACGCAGATCTCGCCCTCGCACGACGGCTCGGTCGGCCCGTCGTCGGAGAGGTTCAGCGCCCACACCGTCTTGCCCGTCTCGGGATCCATGCCGTACATCTCGCGGCCGCCGTGGCCACCGGCCAGCAGCGTGCCCCCCGCGATGGCGGGCGCGGAGACGCGGCTCGAGCTGGGGATCGCCGCCTCGAAGCCCTTGTCGGTCTTGGTGATGCGCGGTCGCAGCGGAGTGCCCGTGACCACGCCCTTACGCGTCGGCACCTGCGGCTCTTTGCCCTTGGCGTTCAGCCGCTTGACCAGCTCGGTGATGTCCTCCCCCACGGGCAGCAGGCCGACCGGGGGCCGCATGTCCGCGGATGCCAGCGGGGCGAGCGTGGGCTCCGGGGCCGGCTCGTCTCCTTCAGGGCTAGGGGGCGGATCCTGGGTGGAACGCGAGCACCCCACCAGAGCCACGAGCACGATGGCCTTCGATCGCAACATGGACAGCACCCTCCAGCGCGTGACGGGCCCGACGACCCGCCAGCTAGTCGCGGTCACGGCGGATTACGTGACACCGACACCGATCATTCCTTGGATGTTCCGCCTCGCACGGCGGGGGGCATCTTCAGGACCCAAACGTCCCACCCCCCTAACCCCATTCCGTGACACGCCCCCAACTCTGGGGAGGTCTCCGGGGTCGGGCCGTCCTGGCTCGGGGCGGCAGTCCACCCCGCGGCGCCGTTTCAGATCGGCGTCACCTGAGCGGCAGGTCCCCCCGATTTGAAACGCCGCTGGTCGCCGGGGCGCTCCTGTCAGCGGCGC